>JBCCZL010000169.1:0-16702 GCA_039187775.1 Myxococcota bacterium | reverse complement strand
GGTGCCGAGGCCCTGTCGCTCAAAGATCTTTTCGGTCACCACGGTACCCGTGAGCAGCGCACCGACCTGAGCCGCGGCCACCGTCATCACCGGAAGAAGAGCGTTTCGAAGCGCGTGCTTCACAAAGACTCGCGTGGGGCGGAGCCCTTTCGCTTTGGCTACGAGCACGAATGGCTGACGAAGCGCCTCGAGCATCGAACCACGCGTCTGCCGAGTGATGATCGCGGCCATCGCGGTGCCAATGGTGATGGCGGGAAGGATGAGGTCTTCCCAGCCCGCCTGGTCGTCGCCGGGCAGCGGGAGCCAGCGGAGCTCGACTCCGAACCCCAAGATCAGGAGCGGGCCCAACCAAATCGTGGGAATGGCCAGGCCGGCGATTGCCACGGCGGATGCGAGCTTGTCCCACACCGTGCCGTGCTGCGCTGCGGCAAAGGTGCCCAGGGGAATCGCAAGGGACCACGCAACGAGAAGGGAGGCGATGGCCAAGAGAAGAGTGCTGGGAAACACTTCGCCGATCTGGTCGGCGACCACCTCGTCACTCCGGAACGAGCGGCCGAGCGAGCCATCGAGCAGGTCGCCGAGGAATGCCGTCAGTTGCACGAAGAATGGATCGTCGAGATGGAGAGTGTCTCGAAGGGCGGCGAGATCCTCGGGGCTAGCTTGGTCTCCGAGGATCGCCTGGGCGGGGTCGCCAGGGATCAGCCGAACCATCAGAAACACAAGAAAAACAACGCCGAGGACGGTCAGCGCGGCCCGGCCAATGCGCGAGGCCAAATAGCGCCACGGGATCTCCGGCATCTTCGTCGGATACCACGGTCCCTCGGCACAACGCCAAAGACTGACCCGCTTCCCGGATGCGGTTCACTCATGGGCTGTTTCACCCAGGTTGAAGCGCCCTCAAGAAGAGCGAGGTCAGCCGGTTGACCGGGTCCTCGCCCTTCTGCGGGATTCGAGTCGAGCAGACCAAGGGAAACTCGGACTCGTAGCCAACGATGGGACAGGCCGCGAGGTCGGGTTCCAACACGGTATAGCTGGGCAAAATGCCGTATCCCCCGCCGGCCTGAACGAGCTGCTTGATGGTGTGGATGTGGGCGACCCGAAGCCGACTTTGGGTGGCGAGCGCGTTTCGAGCCACAAAGCCCGCGACGTCGTCGAAGAACGGGTCGCCCGGAACCCCGGCGCCAAACTCGATGTAGCGATGGGACCGGAGGAGCTCAACATCCGCTTGCGCCGGAGCATCGTGGCGGCGAAAGACCGCCGCGGGCCGAATCGTGTCGACGATCCGGTGTTCAAGGTCGTGTGCGGTGGGTTGACCGACCCAGAGGACGGCGTCGAGCCGGGCGGCTCGGAGCTCCGTGAGCATCGGCGCGACGTGGCCGAGCACGACTTCTGCCCGGAGGTTTGGGTAGGTTTCAAGCAGCGCTGGCAACATCGGCGCGATGCGATAGGAGCTGACGGTCGGGAGAGCACCGATCCGGAGGAGCCCGGATGGAGAGTCGCGATTGGAGCCGACCTCTCGAACAAACGCTTCCGCGGATCGTACGACCTGGGCGGCCCGCTCGGCGGCTGCGCGTCCCGAGGGGGTGAGCTCCAGCCGTTTGCCTGAACGCGTGAAGAGGGGAGTGCCCAGCTGGTGCTCGAGCTGATGAATCCGCGCGGTAATGGCGGGCTGGGTCCGGCCGAGACGATGGGCTGCGGCGCGAAGCGTGCCCTCCTCGACCACAAGCGCGAAGGTTCGAATCAACTCCAGGCTCAAACTGTCCATATAAGCTTTATTTATCAGAGCCAATCAGAAAATTTGATTCGATTTATTTATGAGGGCATGGAACATGACCCGCATGCTTTTCTTCATGTTTCGTCTTCTCTGTTTATGCCGGGTCTGTTTCTGCCGGGTCTGTTTCTGCCGGGTCTGTTTCTGCCGGGTCTGTTTATGCCGGGTCTGTTTATGCCGACTCTCCTCTTGTTGGGTAGTTCGGCCGGGCTCTTTCTGGCTTGCAGGGATGGTGTGTGCTTGTGTGCTCGCCCAGGGCTGCGCGGATTCCCATCAACCCCTGCCGATCGCTGAAGCTCCGCTCTTCGCCGGAGTAGGCGTCGATGGGAGCGCCGCCACTTCGGACGATGGTATCGTCTGGCGTCGGGCCCACATCCGCGCTTCGGGAGAGTTCGTGAGCCTTGCGGCCGGTTCAAACGTGCTGGTAGCGCTCACTCGCGAGGGGGAGATCGCGGCCTCGGGCGATGGTCGAAGTTGGCGCGTCGATACCCTGCCACCCGCGGAGGAGTGGACGGACGTGGAGTATTCTGGCGGCCGCTTCCTTGCGGTTGGCTTCACCTGGGCCGACGGAGTGATCGCGTCGTTCTCCGATGATGGGCTGAGCTGGCGGACGGTGGCGGGGCCACCAGTGCGCCCTTCGGTGCTCCTCCCGGTGGGTGACACTTTCTACCTTCACAGCTGGCACCTTGGCGACCTCCCCGATACCTACGGCCACATCGTCCGCAACGACACGTTCGAGTCTGTCGACCCGGTGGACGTCTCCCACGCCATTCGGCGAGCCGACGAGACCTTCGCGTTGGGCCGTGCGGTGGTGTCGACGCGCGATGGCCAGCGTTGGGTTCAGCAAGGAGAGCCGCTTCCCGAGCGGTACTTCGCCCTCGCCTTCGGCAACGATCGATATGTCGCGGCGGGCTTTGGAAACCGCGTGGCGTCGAGCTCCAATCTCCGAGAGTGGGTGGTGAGTGAGAGTCTGGCGATGGAGGACGCGCTCTTTCGCGATCTAGCGTTTGGCGCGGGGGTGTTTGTTGCCGCCGGTACCGAAGTGATGTGGTCGGAGGACGGAGCGGTATGGAACCGTGCAGACGGCGCGGATGGAATCCGCGAAGTCGTGTATGTGGAGTTCTCGACCGAGGCCCGTCCCGCCGGGGGAGAATCTTGCGGTCCGTCCGACGAGATTTGCGGGGACACTTACTGCGACCGCTGCGAAGGCGGCGTCCTCATTCGGTGTGCCACCATCGAGACCGGAGCGGGTTTACCCCCGTGTTGAGACTGACTACATCTGCTGACGGGCCACGCAAAAGCGTCGGCCATCGTCGCCATTGTCGTCGAGGATCCGAGCCAACGGTGCCCCATCTTCCATGAGCACGGATGCGCGCGTGCATTCGTATTCATCTCGGCAGTCGCCATTGTTTTCGCAGGGTGCCATGCACCAGCTCGAGGCGAGGCGGGCCACCTCGAAACGGAACTCGACGCACACCGCGTCCTCGGGGCAGGTGTTGGCTTCGCAGCTCGGCACGATGCAGTAGCCGCCGGGCTGGGCAGTGTCGCAAATGCGGTCGCCTTGGGGCGAGCAGTCGATGGAGTTCTCACAGGAGTCCCCAATTGAGGGTGCGCAACCTCCGGCGAGGGCTCCGGCCAGTGTGGCAAACATAAGAAAAAAGCGCATGTTTCTGCTCGAGCCGGCGGAGCATATCGGACGTGATTGGCCTGTGCCAGCCGCCGCCGATGTCGGATAGGCTTTCACCTCCATGCGGCTCACCGGCTCACGATGGCAACATCTGCGCCTCGCGTTTGTTTCGCTGGTGAGCCTCGTGCTCATGCTTCCGGCGTCCGCCGACGCCCAGGATTCGCTCGCAGAGCTCGTCCGGCGTCATCAACACCGAGCTGCTCTTGCACATCTCGCGCGTCGAAGTCCCAGCGAGCGTCAACGGCCCGAGCTCCGATACCTCGAAGGCCGTCTTCTTCTTCGGACAGGTGAGGTCGAAGCCGCGGCACCTCTGCTCGACGGAGCGGGGCTACCGTCTTTTGCTCAGCCGAAAGCTCGGTTCCTTCGGGCGTTCGCCCTGGCTCGGAGCGGGGCATGTTCGGCGGCGGCTCCCCTTCTACGGGAGGCCGGCCGTTCGGGGTCGTGGGCTCCCTTGGCTCGAGCGCTTGCCGCAGAGTGCGTGCTTCAGATGGGCGACCTCGAGACGGCGAAGGGTCGGCTCCGGGCGGTGCTGGCCGAAGACGCGCCCAGCGTCGACGGGTTTGCGACGCGACTGATGTTGGCCGAAGCGTTCGCGCGGAATGGCGAGAGAACAGAAGCGATTCAGGAGCTTCGGACACTCCTTCTTCAGCGAGCCGAGGATTCGCGCAACCGTGAGGTCGAGTCCATGCTCCGGGAGGCGGGGGAGCCGGTGGCGTACAGCTTCGGAGAGCGGTTGATTCGAGCGGCCCGCCTTGGCCGGGTGGGAAGGAACGAGGCATGCGTGGCTGAGCTAGACGCCGCGGGACGACCGACCCGGCGCGCCCAGCTCGCTCGCTGGCTTCATCTTCGCGGCATGGCGCTCTACCGGTTGCGCACCCGCTATGCGGAGGCCGCGGAGAACTTGACGGAGAGCGCGCGGCTCGGAGGTTCGACGGCGATCGAAGATCAGTTTCACGCGGCTCGAGCGCTCGCTCGGTCCGATCAGGATGACGCATCGATCGTCGCCTATCGGCGCTTTGTCGAAGACCATCCCAACCACAGCCGCGCTCCGCTTGCCGAGTACCTTGCCGCCTGGCTCGAGATTCGCCATGAACGAGCGGCCGGCGAACGGAATCTTCGACGGTTTCTTTCCGGCCCTCGGGGACGTCGTGACGCGGGACTTCGCCGAGACGCGGTGTGGCAGCTTGGGTTTCGTGGGTTCGAGCGTGGCAACCTTCGAGACGCGGTTCGGTGGCTCGAGCAGTACTGGCGCCTCGGCGAAAGTGCGCTGGTCAGAAGTCGTGGTCTGTATTGGCTCGGTCGGGCAAAGGCAGCCTCCGGGGATCGCCCGGGCGCCGAAGACGCATACCGTCGGGCGGTCGCTTACGAGCCACTTCACTGGTACGCGCTGCTGGCGCGGCAGCGTCTCGAGGCGCTCGGGGTGTCGCTCCCACCGTTTCCGCCGGGGGAGCCCACTCCACCTTCGCCGACTCTCGATGTGGAGCTGCCGCCGGCGGTTGCCTTCTACCATCGGCTCGGCCTCGATGAAGATGCGGTGGCGATGTTGCGGGCTCAGGAGGCGCAGGTTCGGGGCGCGGCACCGGCTGGTCGAGGCGCCGAGGCGGCGGCCGTCGCGTACCATCGGATCGGCCACTTTTCGCGACCGTATCAGATGGCGGCCACGACGTATCGAGACGCGCTAAAGCAGCCGCCGATGCCGGCCAACCGATGGGTGTGGACCGCTGCTTATCCCCGCGCCTTTGCGCGGTCGATCGAATCTGCGGCTGCGGCGCAAGGTGTTCGGCCCGAGTATCTCTGGGCGATCATGCGCCAGGAGTCGGGCTACCGGCCGGAAGCGGTTTCTCACGCGGGGGCGATCGGTCTGCTTCAGCTTCTCCCGGAGACGGCGCAGGCCGCGGCTGATGGCTTGGGAGGAGCGGTCGAAGTGGATCGGAGTCTCCTCTTCATTCCCGAGTGGAACGTGCGCTTTGCCGCATACTACAACGCCCGCCTGTTCGAAGAGTTCGACCAGGTTCCTCCGTTGGCCTTCGCTGCGTTTAATGCGGGTGAGGCTCGCGGTCACCGCTGGCTTCGGGAGACGGGAGACATCGAGCTAGATCGATTTGTCGAACGCATCCCGTTCAACGAAACTCGGAACTACGTGCGACGCGTAACCTCCCACTACGCGCGCTATTTGTACCTTCAGAGTCCAGAGTCCGGCTGGCCGCTGACCCTCCCTGAGCGGGTGGCCCCGATCGTCGAATAGTCATCCGAACGAGGCGTTCCGTCGCAGTGCGTCATTGGCCCGATCGTTCGGTTCGCACGACATTATGGATGGGACATTCCCATCCGCGGCCCCATAAGACCTACATCAGCGGACCACCCCGCAGGAGCCGATCATGAGCGCAGACCCCCACGTCGAAGTCGAGACGGAAAATCACAGGCTCAGTCAAACTCCGGACCCGCTTTACCGGCGGCTCTCGGCGGAAGAACGGAAGAGCATCTATCAGCTTCTGGTGTTTTCGATCTGGAGCGATGGCAAGCTCAGCGCCCGCGAAGTGCGAACTGCCCGATTGGTTGCCGAGGGGCTACAAGTTCAGGAGCTCCTGGACGCGGGTGGGGTCCTACGACGCAACACCTCGTTTCTTACTGAAGCGACGATCGCGACGATGTCTCCGCTCTCCCGGCAGGTGGCATACGCGACCGCCGTTTGGGCGGCGGTGGTGGAAGAGCGCATCCATCGCTCGAAGGCCCGCGGTTTGCGGGTGCTTCGGCGGCGCCTCGACCTAGACGAGTCCACCGCGAACCTTCTCGAGCTTGCGGCGAACCTGGTGCACGCAGGGACCACCCTTGAGCCAGCGCTCCAGTACGGTGTGCTTCTTCGGACAACCTTCGACCATGCGGGCGTCGACGCCGGCGAACTCGAAGAGAAGGACTTCTACACCGCGGACTTCGAGCTCGGTACCGACCAGGTCGATGCCGCCTAGAGTTCGGCGGAGTCTTTCAAAGACTCCGCCACACAAAGCTGTGCGCGAAAAAGCTGTGCGCGAAAAAGCTGTGCGCGAAAAAGCTGTGCGCGAAAAAGCTGTGCGTCCTGGCAAAGGGGTCCGCCCCGGCGAGGCGCTTGCGCTGGTGTTGGCGCTGGCCTTGCTTGGTCCGCTGGTCGGGATCCTGGTGTCGCGCTGGTCGCTCGCCAACGCCGACGAGGTTCGCGAGGTCGATTCAAGCGCGCTGAACTAAAGCACTGACGAGTCCAGCCCGGATCGGTCACCAGAGGTGATGGATCGCGTTCGAAAGTGCTGGATTCCCGCGGACCTCGGACCGGAAGACGCCGCAGCGGTACTCGACGTACCGCGAGGACGGCTGGAGGGAGAAGGCCGTGGAGAAGGCCCGGGAGAAGGCCGGGGGAATGCAGCGCTTTCGGGCGCGAGACACGCCGACTGGTGACCGATCCGGGCTAGGAACGATCAAACTGAATACGGATCCGGCGGGTCGACGGGCGGCTCCGGATCCTCGGGTGGGCAATCGTCGGGATGTGGATCACCGGAGCTGGCGTCAGCGGGCGATCCCCCATCTCGAAACGGTTCGGGGGCATAGGGATCGATGCCCCCATCGGGGGCGTGGCCGGCGTCCGTTGTTGGGGTACCACAACCTTCCGGCCCGCAGCCATCGTCTGGAGGTGGGGGATCGGCGGGCGAGCAGTCACCGGTGTAGGGGTTGCAGTCACTCCGTCCCTCGTGATGGCGTTGGGCTCGTTCGTGATGGCCCGTGTCTTCGCTGGTTTCTTCGAGGCATCCGAGGAAGCAGACGATTGAGATCAGGATCCATCGAGTTGTCTTCTGCATCATGGGTCTCCATGTTGGATTCCGACCCACGGACCACGACGGGTGCCAAACGGCTCACGGGGAGGTGCGGAGTTCCTCGAAAACCCGCGGTGGCGAAAGTTTTCTAAACAGATGAGCCGTTTCGCGCCACTGAAGGTCCAAGGGCGTTATGACGGGCGATGCAGCCTGCATTCGGCTCCGGCGGGATGCTCCGGACGATGCGATTCTCGTAGTGCGAGCGGTCGACGGCGATCGCTGGGCTTGGGAGTCCCTTTACCGTCGTCACGTTCATCGGGTGACCACCGTCGTCGCGCGGCTTCTTCGGAACCGCGCCGATGTCGAAGACGTGGTTCAAGACTGTTTCGTCGAGGCGTTTCGAGATTTGCACAAGCTTCGCGAGCCTGACCAGGTCGGCCGCTGGCTGGTGTCCGTCGCAGTTCACAAGGTGCACAAACGCTTTCGCCGGCGTCGTCTGCGTCGGCTCCTCGGACTTCATCGAAGCCTCGATGACGAGCGGCTGACCGACCAGGCGTATTCGTCGGCCTCTCAGGAGATTCGCGCCGAGCTGCGTCTCCTCGACGAAGCGCTCGATGCAATGAGCGATGCCGACCGAAGCGCATGGGTGCTTCGCCACCTTCTCGAATACCAGCTGTCTGAGGTCGCGGACCTCACCGGTTGCTCTCTTGCCACCGCCAAGCGTCGGATCCGAAAGGCCCAGCAGCGAGTTGACGAGCATTTCGAATCCTGCCGGCCATCGCCGGAGCCGAGGAAGGAGCTCGCCCATGGCTAGCGCCCATCTCAACACTCCTTGGGGCTGCTCCGCGGCTTCTGCACGCCATCGGCTGCCATCCCCTCGGGCTCGAAAATACTCGGCATTTCCTCGCCTCCCGGACGCACCACCTCGCCCACTCCTTCCCACCGATCGACTTCAAGGAGGGCTGAGATGAGCTCTAGCCTCGACTCTGTCCGTGAGGCGCTCGAGAGCGAACAGCCCGAGCGACGTGTGCAGAAGATGTGGCAGCAGATCGACTGCCGAACGCGGCGCCGCCGAAGCTACGCGTGGTTTGTCGTGCCGGCGGTGGTGAGTGCGATGGTGGTTGGAGCCTCTGCGTTCTTCTTGATGCCCACACCTTCGGAGCCCGCCGCGACGGAGCCTGGCCCGCTCGCCCTTGGGACGAACGGTGCGCTGGGCGGTTCCTTTGCGGTGGGAGCTTCCGCGCTTTCTGATGGTTCGCGTATCGAGGTGGCCCAGGCGGCGCGCCTCGACGTACTCGAGAACTCGGGCGACTCGGTGGTGCTCGCTCTTCGAGAAGGAAGTGCGGACTTCGATGTCGAGCCGGGGGGTCCTCGAACCTGGCGCATCGAGTGCGGCCCGGTCCACGTGGAGGTGGTGGGCACCGTCTTTCAGGTGGAGCGCAGAGCCGATGCGGTGACCGTGGCGGTGGAGCGAGGCGCGGTGCTCGTCCGGGGCGACCGGGTGCCGGATCATGTGCAGCGGCTCGAGGCGGGCGATCGGATCGTGGTTCCGCTGGAGGAGCCTCGCGCCGAGCCTCCAGTGCCGCTCCCTGTCCCCGAGCCGGATCGTCCGGCCCCGACGGTTGACGAGCTTCTTGCGCGCGCCGATGCGGCGCGTCTTTCAGGTGAGTTTCATGGGGCGGAGCGAGAGCTCTCTCGGCTCGTTCGACTCCATCCGAGCCATCCGCGGACTGCCCTCGCGGCCTACAGTCTGGCGCAGCTCCGTCTCGACCAAACGGCAAACCCGCGCGGCGCGGCCCGGGCGTTTGCGCTCAGCCTTCGGCTCGGCCTTCCCCCGGGGCTCCGCGAAGCGGCGATGGCTCGGCGGGTCGAAGCGCTTGCGCGGAGTGGGAGCCGGACCGGCGAAGCCGCTGAGACGTATCTGACGGCCTACCCGGAAGGTCGCTACGCGGAGCAGGTCCGGCAGTGGAGCGGTCAATGAAGCGTTCCGGTCGCTGGGGTCTCGCCGTGGCATTGCTCCTCGTGGTGGGAGCCGATGCCCGGGCGTCTGCCCAGGAGTTTGCCGCATGCGAAGCCTCGTGGTTGGACGAGGTACGACTGCTTGCGGTTCTCCAGGTCGAGTTGACCGCCCTCGAGCCGCTCCGCCGAGAAGCGATCTTGGCGCTCAGCGAATGCGAGGAAGTGAGCGCTCGCCTCTCGGTCATGTGGCCGGACGAACATCACGAGGCATGGACCGTCCGGCTCGAGACGGTGGCCCCGGAAGCGCGGTCGCGTCTCCTCGCGCTCATGTTTGTCGAGCTCCTCCGACGCGGGCCCCGCGCGGCGGCACCGCCCGGTCTCGAACGAGTGAGCCCGTCAATGGACACGGCGCCGGCCGATCCCAGGCCGCCCGTGGGCAACGCGTTGGCGGTGGCGGAGGAGCCGTCCTCGGCCGCGCCGGATGTGGCCCCGACGCTCGAGGAAACCGATGCGATCACCGAGTCGGTGCCTCCGGTCGATCCACCGCTGGTCGAGGACGTCGAAGCGGATGCTCTGCCCGCCCCGCCAACCCCAGCCGAGCCGTCCACGCCGAAGTGGTTCTTTGCGTTGAGCGGCGGAGGGCGAGGCTACGTTCAGCGGGAGACCTACGCTGTTCAGCTACGGCTCCGCGTCGGTTATTGGCGCCTCTTCGTGGATGGGAGTTTTCTTTGGTCCTCGCGAAGCGACCCCATCGGTACGGCGGAGATGCAAGCGGGCGCGGTGGGGCTGGGGGTGCGGCTCCTCGAGTTCGGAACCGCGCTCCGGTTCGCGGTCAATCTCCGCGGTGAGGTTGCCTATCAAGAGATCAGCGGCGAGCCGAACTTTGTGGACCCGAGAGAGTTCGTCGTGGGCGGATTCACGTCTGGGCTTGGGCTGGGCGTGTTTTCCGAAGCTCGCCTCGAGCTACCGATCTCCATCTTTGTTGCCTCGACCACGCTCGAGGTCGGCTATCAACGTGGCCTCGCGGTGACGGCCGACGGCCGTTCCCTCGGCGGCCTCGATGGTTTGGCGGTTGGGCTCTTGCTCGACATTGGGGTCAGGCTTTGAGCCGGAATGCTCGCGTCGGGGTCCCTCGATTCATGCGGGTGATCATGATGCTGGGCGTGATGGGCCTTTGGGGGTGCACGGAAGAGGTGCCGATTCTCCATACCGAGCCGTTTCCTGAGCCCGTTCCGACCGACTCCGGGCTTTTCGATACCGACCATCAAAAATTCGAGCTGGGTCAGGCGCTGTTCTTCGATCGCGAGCTCTCGGGCAATCGAAACATTGCCTGCGCCACCTGCCACCTTCCCTTCTTGCAGACCGCGGAGCCCTTGCCGCTTTCGATTGGCGAGGGTGGCGAAGGAGTCGGCCCCACCCGTCGCCTCGGTGGCGGGGCGATCATCGCACGGAATACCACCGACCTGTTCAACCGAGCCCACGCCGACGCCGTGCTCTTTTGGGATGGGCGAGTGGCTCGGAATCCGGATGGCGCCATCGACGCACCGGTTCCTCTGCCCGAGGGGATCTTCACGCCGCTTCAGGCGCAGGCGCTTCTTCCGCTGCTCGACCGGGCGGAGATGCGCGGACAGCCGGGTGATCGCGATGTGTTCGATGCTCCGAACGAGCTCGCGGACTTTTCGGACGACGAGTCGGAAGCGGTGTGGCAAGCGATCATGGGGCGGCTTCTAAGCTTTCCCGAGTACTTCGACCGGTTCGTCCAAGCGTTTCCCGGAGTGCCGTTCGGGGACTACACGATTGCGCACGTCGCCGAAGCACTCGCGCGGTTTCAGGAGGTGCTATGGGAGCGGCGGGACTCGCGCTTCGACGACGAACAAAACGGCTTCGCGTCGCTTAGCGAAGAAGAGGAGCACGGTCGCGCACTGTTCTTTGGGGATGCGGGCTGCTGGCGGTGCCACAGTGGACGCGACTTCTCCGACGACGGGTTCCACAACATCGGGGTCCCACAGTTGGGTCCGGGCAAAGATCTAGCGACCGGTCTGGACGAAGGACGCTTCGGGGTGACCCGCGATCCGCGCGACCGCTTCGCGTTTCGGACCCCGTCGCTTCGCAATGTGCGCCTTACCGCGCCATACATGCACAACGGAGCCTACGCGTCGCTCGAGGCCGCGGTCCGGCACCATTTCGACCCGGAGGCGTCCCTTCGCGCATACGACGGGGCCGATCTTCCGATGTCGCTCCAGACGACGTTGCGCACCGAGCCAGCGCTCGTCGACGCCATCGTCGAAGGAATCGCTGAAGACACGCCCCCCCTTCGCGACCTCACCGAGCAAGAGGTGCAAAACCTAATCGCGTTTCTCCACACGCTGGACTCGGAAGGCGAGCTTCGAAAAACCCCGGCCGACGGTGTGCCAGAGCGCGTCCCGAGCGGCCTTCCCGTCGATCGCTGGCCGGGCGAAACCAACCTCACTCGCCGAGACACGCTGTAACTAATCTAGCCTTCCAAGGAAGACTTACACTCCGGCGTGAAACACCTCCGAGGATCCCGCTCCGATGGAGGATCTAATCCGGGAGCGGCTCGCTTTGCGCGTTGGATCGAAGCGCTCGACGAATCTGCGCGCGAGCTCGTCCTGCTCGATGGCGCCGTGGCTTGCCAAATTGTCCACGACGGAGAGTGCCATCTCGGTATCGTCGGTGTAGCGCCACGTGCCGTCCGGGATCGAACGCCTTCGGATGTGCGCATAGGCTTCTTCTCCGGGGAGAAAGAAGTGCTCGCCAAAACCGTCGCCTACGGTCAGTCCAAGAAGACTCTGCCGGGCTCGACGGAGTTGGTCATCGGTCTTGGAACGTCTGCGCGATGACCGTGATTCCTACTCGGTTCGACTTGTCGGAGTCGTGATCGGCGTGCGCCGAAAACGGTTTTGCCCATCGTCGATGGCATACGCGCCGCCGAAGGTTTCGCGGTCGCTTGGCTCGAGAATCGGAGAGTACCAAAGCTCCGTCACCACGCGTTCGGCCTGGACATCGACCACGCCGTAGCCGTGTTGGGTGAGCTCCATATCGACCTGATGTGGATTCTGCTCGAGGAAGCCGCTCCGGAGCGGATCGACGAGCATGGTGGCGGTCGTTCCAAGCTGCTCATCGAAGTTGCCCCGAGTGATCGAACTCGCCATCAGCTCAGCTCCCACCGCTCCGATTCCCGTGGTTGGATCGTAAGGCTGGGTCATATTGAGCGGGTCGTCGACGACATCTTGAAAGAGGGTGAAGTGGGAGTCGCCGCTCAGGAACAAGTTGTTGCCGATGTTTTCGTCTGCGAGAAAGCGGATGAGCCGGGAGCGCGCCTCGGGAAAGTCCTGCCAGCCGCTGAACGGTCCGAACTCCGCGAACACTTTCTGCATTCCGAGGACTCGCCATTGGGCTTGGCTTGCGCGGAGCTCGGTCTGCAGCCACGCGAACTGCGCGTCGCCGAGCACTCCCGGCGCCCCGCTCGGGAGCGTCGCTTCGCGCTGAAAGAGGAGCATGTCGATCAGAAAGAGATCGGCCAGCCGGCCCCAACGGAGGACCCGGTAGATCTGCTCTCGGGAGCCGTCCGGGGGCATCGGCGGAAGCGGATTCCACTCACGAAACGCTTGGACGCCGCCGCCAAAGTCCGGCGCGTTCCGTACGAGGTCGTGGTTATCCCAGAGAAGGAACCACGGGTGCGCGGCGCGCGCCGCGCGAAGATCAGGATCCGAAAGGTAGTCTGCATGTCGTCGGCGGTGGCCCGCGAGATCGGTGGGATCCTCGACCGACCCCGAGAGAGGCACTCGGATCGTTTCGTCCTCATCGACGAAGTCGTAGATGTAGTCCCCGAGATGAATGACAAGGTCGAGGTCGTTCCGCTCCCCGATCCGTCGGTACGCATTGAACCAGCCGCTATAGAGGCTGCTGCAGCTCGCGACGGCGAACCGAAGGGTCTCGCCCCCGGCGGTTCGAGTACGCCCGAGGGTGCTCGCCTCGCCCGACGGATCTTGAAACCGGTAGTAGTAGGTGGTCGCGGGGGCGAGTCCGGCGACGTCGACGTGCACGGTCCAGTCTCGGTTCGGTGCCGCGATGGCTTCGCCTTCGGCGACGGGTGCGCTCATCGCCGGGTTGGTGCTCACCGCCCAGCGGAGCGGGACGGCGTCGGCTCCGTCGGTGGAGTAGCGCGTCCACAACGTGACACCGTCGGGTCGCGGATCGCCAGAAGCCACGCCGTGCGCAAACGAGCCACAGTCGGCAGCCAACCCGGGAATCTCGAAGTTGCCGGGGGCCGGGTCCACCCGAAGGAGCGTCGACCCCACGGTGAGGAAGGTCGGTCGGGCGACCGCTGGTGCGCGAAACGAAAGGTCGCCGTCTTGTGATTCGGAATAGACGAGAGGCCAACCTTCGACGGTCGCGCCGGCTGCGTCCGCGACCACCACGGCGTCGCAGGCGGTGACCACTTCGTCGGGGGTGGGCTCCACATCGGGTCGATCCACCTCCACGTCGGCTGGACTGTCGGCGGTCTTTGAATCTCCGCCGCAGCCGAACATCACCCCGAGCGCGAGGCCAACGATGCGGAGCGAAGATGGCATCCTGTGAGCTTAGCGTATGGATCGGTCGGCTCCGATCCAAGTGGGAAACAACGGTTGACCGACTGCTTATGGCGTTCCCGCGGACGATGGGCGGGTCAGGTTCGTCGAGTGATTCCGCTGAAGGCGAGCACTCGGCGAGCCGGCACGACGGTGGTTTTCCCTGTTCGCGGGTGGACGCCGGTGCTCGCGGCCTCGTCGAGGATTTCGAAGCTGCCGAGACCCGGAACGCGGAGGGTTTTGTCCTCGCCTAACGCCACGATAAAGGCGGCGGCGCGGGATTGTTCGGGGGCGTCTCCACGCTCTATCGCGAGCTGAAGGCTCGGCTCGAAACGCGCGACCACGGTTCGCTGGACACCTTTTCGGTTCCGCGCCGCGCGGATCGAGAACTTTCCGATCTCTCGGACCGCGACGCTGCCCTTTTTTGCGATTTGGGTTCCCGCAAGCTGAAGGATCTCCACCAGCGCTTCCGGCGAGGTGGGCTCGGTTGCCGGCTTCGGGGCAGCCGCGGTCGAGGTCGCGGCGATGGAGGAACTGCTCTTGGGTTTCGCTTTGCTCTTCGCTTTGCCGGAGGTTTTCTTTGCGCTGCCGGTCTTTGCGCTGCCGGTCTTTGCGCTGCCGGTCTTTGCACTGCCGGTCTTTGCACTGCCGGTCTTCGCACTGCCGGTCTTTGCACTGCCGGTCTTTGCACTGCCGGTCTTTGCACTGCCGGTTTCTTTGCTGCTGGCTTTTGCGCGGCCGGCCTTGGCTTTATCCGTTGCCCTGGTGGGGTTGGCCGCCTCTTCCGACTCCTTGCTCGCGGCCTTTTTGCTTTCGCTGCGGGCGCCCTTCGTGGGGGGCTTTGCCTTTGCCGCACTCTTTCGTTGCGCCGCGGCTTTTCCTCCGGCCGCCTTTCCGGCAGCGCCTGTGGCGGCACCGGCCGACGTTGCGGAGGCCGGGTCCTTCGCCTCGCCGCTGCCTTTCCCGTCGCCGAGGGTCCCGTCGGCGGTCTTGCCCTTGGAATCCGCTGAGCTCTTCGTGCTAGCGGACCTACGTTTTGTCTTGGATCGAGATGCTTTCGAAGCCACGGCGCGAAGCATCGGCCGTCTGGTGAAGGTCGGCAAGCTTTATGCGAGCTGTCTCTGCAAACTAGCTCTGCAAACTAGCTCTGCAAACTGTCTCTGCAACTGGCGGTGATGAGAAAGTCCGCGACGCTAGGAAGAGAGCTCGGAGCAGAACCAGTCGCCCACCGCTGTGGTGCCGAGGTCTCCGCCGACGTCCAGGGTGCAGTAGCCGCCTTCGACCGCCCGCCGAGCCGTCTGGACGATCTTGTCCTCGACGCCCTCGAACCCCAGATGAGTCATCATCATGCCCACGGTCAGGAACGTCGCGATGGGGTTGGCTTTGTCCTGCCCGGCGATGTCCGGCGCGCTGCCGTGCACCGGCTCGAACATCGAGACTCGTCCGGGGTGCACATTCGCGCTCGCCGCCATGCCCATCCCGCCCTGAAGGGCGGCTCCGAGGTCAGTCACAATGTCCCCAAAGAGGTTGCACGTCACGATTACCTCGAACTGCGACGGGTCCTGAATGAGATAGAGACAGAGCGCATCCACGTACACGTGCTTTGCTGCAGTCCCCTCGTACTCCTCCGCCACCTCGAAAAAGCAACGGCGCCAAAGCTCGTGCGCGTGTTTCATCGCGTTCGACTTGTCCGCCATGTGCACGGTGTGCTTTTTGTTCTGCACCGCATGCTCGAACGCCGCGCGAATGATGCGCTCGACGCCCTTTCGGGTGTTGATGTCCTCGTTGATCGCGATCTCGTCCGGGGTGCCCTTCTTGAAGTGGCCCCCTACGCCGACGTAGATGCCCTCGGTGTTCTCGCGGAACACGGTGATGTCGCAGTCGTTCGCCTTGCGGCCTCGGAGCGGCATCAGTCGGTCGGCGAGGCACACGATCGGGCGAACGTTGCAGTAGAGATCGAGTCCGAAGCGAAGCCCAAAGAGAATGTCCCGGGCGTACTGCATATCGGGAACGCGCGGATCACCGAGGGCACCCAGGAGCACCGCGTCGGTCTCCGTCCGAATCCGGTCCGCGACCTCCACGGGAAAGGATGTGCCGTCCTGGAGAAATCGGTCCGCGCCAAGATCGTGAATTTCCCATTGGATGCGGCAACCATGATGCTGACGGAGGACCTCGAGGAGCCGCCGACCCTGGGCCACCACCTCTTTCCCGACGCCGTCTCCGGGGATGATTGCGATGCGTTTTTCACGCTCCATGGGGCTTCGAGGCTATCGTCCGGGGAAACGGACTGCCATGGGTTTGTTCAGGCAAGTAATTGCTGCGCATTTGCAGGGTGATCGACTAAGCTCGACTGCCTAGGCGAAACATGAGCTTCGTTTCTCATCTTCCGTCCCCGGACCTTTGCGGCGTCTCTGCTCGGCGCCCTGAGGAGTTGGGCGCCCGGTCCTTCACGAGGGAGGTCGGGTAGATGGACTTGGTAGCGGCGGGCTTGTCGGATGTTGGGCTTCAGCGCGAGCACAACGAAGACAGCTTCTGCATCCTCCCCGAGTTCGAGCTGTACATCGTGGCGGACGGTATGGGCGGCCACAAAGCCGGCGACGTGGCAAGCAAGATGGCGACCCACGCGATCGCATCGTTCTTTCAGGCGACCGCCTCCGAAGATGCCACTTGGCCGTTTCATTTCGACCCCCATCTTTCGGTGGAGGAAAACCGATTGATCACCGGGATCAAAGTCGCCAACAAGAAGATCTTCGAGGCGTCGACCCGGCACCGTGAAGTTCAGGGCATGGGAACAACGGTGGTTGGAGCCCTATTCTCTCGCGTACATAGCAAGGTGTATGTCGCCCATGTGGGTGATAGTCGTTGTTACCGCGTCCGCGATGGCGAAATCACCCTTCTGACCCGTGACCACTCG
>JBCCZL010000168.1:0-16733 GCA_039187775.1 Myxococcota bacterium | reverse complement strand
GTCGACGCCCTCGTTCAGCACCTTGGAAGTCACCACCGCCCGATAGGTGCCCTCCGCAAATCGTTGGAGGATTTCGCTTCGCTCGGTGACCTTGGTCTGATGCGTGATCGCCGGGATCAGAAACCGGCGAGAAACCTCGTATGCCGTCGCATTGTCCTGCGTGAAAATCAAAGCGCGGTCCTGCCGATGCTCATGGAGAAGGTGCTCGACATACTCGAGCTTCGCCTGGGCGGCGAAGGCGATTTCCCGCTGTCGCCGGTAGGCGGCCATCGCTCGCTGCCCGGCTTCGCTTCGCGCCGCCCGCATGATGAACTCCGACCAGCCCTTGGGGCTCCCCATGTTGATTCGCTGGGAGCGCAAGAAGTTGAGGTAGACCTGGCGTTTGGTCTTGTACTCCTCGCGCTCGGCGTCGGTGAGGTGGACGAGGATCCGTTGGGTGTCGTAGTCCGCGAGGTAGTCGCCCGAGAGGTCGACGATGTCTTGGCGGTACACCTCGGGTCCGATGAGTTCGGCGAAGAGCGAGTCGCGGCCATCGGCCCGCTCGGGGGTCGCCGATAGGCCCAAGCGGTACGGGGCAATGCACGCCCGAGCGGCCAGCGCATAGGATTCGCTCGGGAGGTGATGGCACTCGTCAAACACGATCATTCCGAAGCGGGCCCCGAGGTGTTCCATATGCATGTAGGCCGAGTCGTAGGTACTGACGGTGAGGCCTTCGATGCGATGTTCGCCACCTCCCACGACCCCGACGGGGAGAGGGAAGGAACGGCGGAGCACGTCGTACCACTGGCGCACGAGGTCCAGGGTTGGCGTCACGACCAACGTTGCACGGCGCCGCAGATCGATGGCCATGACCGCGACATGCGTCTTGCCCGCTCCCGTCGGAAGCACGACAACGCCTCGTCCTTTTGCGCGACGCCATGCTGCGATCGCTTCCGTTTGGTAAGGTCGCGGTTCGAGCAGGGCTCGGCCCCCAGCTTCGAGTTCTGGGTAGGCCCGCGCGGAGTCCTCATACGGCAGCTCCCGTTCGTGGAGGGCCCGAACGACTGCGGCATAGCTCAGCGCGGGGGCGCGATAACACGCGGTGCGGGTGTCCCACTTCGGGTTGGGTGCATGAGTGAGGGACAATTCGTCCCCCTCTGGGAGGCCGCGGATTTCGATGGTTCCGGCGTGGAAACGTAGCTCGATCATGTGGTCGGGAGGGGTTCAGCTTGGGAAACGAAACAATCGGCCGGGAAGGGAGTGCTTTCGCGGCGTCTCCCGTACCTTATCGACGCCCCCGGCGCTGAGTTGCGTATGTAGTCCTGCGTTAGACTGTGTCCAGTGTCTTCCAAGATCTCCCTGACGCTTCTCATCGTTGCGGCCATTCCCGGATGCCGGACGGAGGAAGCGTTTCTCACCGTGGGATGGCCGGAAGTCGGGAGGGAATCGATCGAGCGCCTGGAGCTTCGGGTCTACGAGGGCGGTGCGGCGTGCGCGCTGCTCCAAGACCGGCTCCAGGCCGGTTGTGAGAGTGGGTGTACGAGGCCGATGACCTTCGAAGCGGATCAGCTCCAGGGAGGCCTTGTTACCACCACCCAGGCGCTTCGCGAACCGTCGGGGACATTTCTGGTCCCTGAGATCGAGATTCCCGATGGACGATCCTCCATTCTGGTGATCGGCCACACCGAACGGGAAGGCTGGAGCGCAATGCTGTTCGGATGCGAGGACCTCACACCGGGCGGGCAGACTCAGGTCAACCTGGGCTACGACTACTGCGATCACCCCGATTGCGCGGCGGAATACCATCCGCTTTGCACGTTGGATGACAACTGCGACCGAATCGCGAAGACCTTCCGCCGAGAGCCGCGGCAGCGGCCAGACATCGGCGCCGCGCAGTGCGAAACGGTGAGTCAGTTCGTCGGGAATCAGCTCTTCCGGAACGAAGAGGGTGAGCTGTGCGAAGGTGACGCGGTCATTCGGCCGTTGCCGGACAACGATTGTAGCTTTGCACTCCTCGACTGCCGGCCCCCGGAGCTTCGAAACCAGGTGCCGGGAGGCGACCTTCAATTGGCGACCTGCCCGTCAGTTCCATTTCCCCACTGCCTGGACTTCGACCCGCGGAGGGACGCGGACCCGAACAACGATCAGCTCGACCTCGACTGCGATGGACTGGCGGATCCGGTGTGCGGTTGCGATCCGGGGGCCGACGAAGGTCAGCCCTGCCGTCTTGGTGGTGGATGCGCGGGAACAACGCAGTGCATGGTGCAAGACGACGGCACGGTCGTGACGCAGTGCATGGCGGACCCTGTCGGCGACGGTACGATCGAACTGTGCGACGGGAGAGACAACGACTGCAACGGACTCATCGATGATGGGCCCACGCCCGATCGGGAGTGTGCGATGCGGCCCACCGCGGATCGCTGCGGTCGCTCTCAATGCGTCTGCGGCGCATCGCCAGAATGCGATGGTGACCGGCAATGCTGTGCGGAGTCCTGCGTCAATCTCACCACCGACGCGAGCCACTGTGGCATGTGCGGTCGAAGTTGCGGTCCTGCGGAGGTTTGCGCCGCTGGCACGTGCATCGCCGCCGATGGCCAGCCGATCAATGCCGATCGATCGAAGGTCGTCATGCCTTGATTCGCGGCTGACTCAGGCAAAGCCTGCCCGATCGAGCAAGCCTTGCGCAGGGGGTTCGTTCCAATACCCGAGAACTCGTACTGAATGGACCGGGGCAGGCCTGGCACGCTCGCTGCTCAAGAGAGCCGAAAAGGAGAACCCCATGACACGATCGCTCTCTCTATGTGTTTTGCTTTGCGCCCTGATCGGCGCTCCTTTGGCTCTCGGCGCCTGCGGCAACGATGAAGAAGGAAGTTCGAGCTCCAGCGGAGGCTCGGACACCAACTTCGGCACGGTCACTCTTCAGGCGGGCTTCACCGCTCCCCACGTGGTGGAAGGACGTTCGGGCGGCACTACCGATGCCTCGTCCGTAAGCGCGGAATGCGTCGGAACCATCGATAGCACGCCCGACCACGCCCTCGAGCTCAGCGCCGCGATGGCGGGCCTCCGGATTTTTGCGGCGGCCGAGGAGGACATCACCCTGGTCATCCAGAAGCCGGACGGAAGCTACCTTTGCAATGACGACTCCGATGGCACCAATCCGATGGTGAGTATGGAGTCGTTTCCCGCCGGCACTTACAAGATTTGGATTGGGAACTACAACGTCGAAGAGGGTGGGGCAGCATACAAGCTCGGCTTCTCCACCGCGGCCGACGCATCTCCGGCGCTCCTCGCGGAGGGCTGACGGCGGACCCAGGGCCGGTCCTTTCTTTTCGCCGACGAATCGATCACGACAGGAGGTCGTTGGATCGATAGTATTTCGCGTGGATGACGCTGAGGAGGGATCGGTCCGAAGACCTTCGGACCTATGCGCCAGCCCGAGGGCAGCGGGTGTTTTGGGCGTTGATGTCGCTCCGGCCGGAGTTGCCGGTCGCGAACGAAGGCATCCTTTATCGTATCCGGGGGCCGGTCGATCGCCACGCGCTGCGGACCGCCCTCAACCAGCTTTGGCAGGGCCAGGACGTGCTTCGCACCAGCCTGCAAAACGAGGGGGCATTTTTTGCGGAGGTCCACCCGCAGCGGTCCCTTGAACTTGAAGAGGTGGCGATATCCGCGGCGGCGCTCCCCTCGGAGGTCGAACGACGGATGCGCCAGCCGTTCGACCCGCGCGTGCCGTGTTTCCTCCGGCCGACCCTCTACACCCTCTCCGACGACACCTTCGCGCTGTCGCTGCTTACCCATCACGTCGCCCTCGACGGCTATTCGTTTATGAAGCTGTTGCCGGAGCAGCTGGACCGGCTGTATCGCGCGGCGCTACACGAGGTGTCGGACGGTCCGAGCTGGCCTACCTTCCGCAGCATCGCTCGACAGCAGGCGACGTTTGATGCGAGTCCCGACAAAGCCAAGCACCTCGCTTACTGGCGGCGGGCCTTGGGTGACGCGACCCTCGTACTCGATATTCCGACGGATCATTCTCGTCCGCCGATTCGAAGCCTTCAGGGCGCGCGCGTGGTGCAGTCGGTTCCCGCAGCGCTTCGCCAGCAGCTGGAGAGGGTGAGTCGAGCGGTCGAAGGACACCCGATCGATGCGCTCCTCGCGAGTCTCTTTTTGTTTCTTCATCGCTACTGTCGGCAGCGGGCACTCACCATCGGGACCACCCACGCGAACCGTCGGTCCGCGATGAGTCGGGAGGTGTTCGGGTGTCTGGTCGAATCGCTGCCGCTCAGCCTGGCTCTCGATCCGGCGGAGAGCTTTCGAGACCTGCTGACCCGCGTGGTGGCGCTTCGCAAGGACGCGTTCGCCCACCTTTCATCGGCGGGCGAAGAAGTCCTGGGGGAGCTGGCGCCAGTCGACGCCAGTCGAAATCCTGGCTACCAGGTGATGCTGAACTATCTGCCGTTTTCCGAACGGGATTACGGGTTGGGCGACCTCGATGTCTCGATTCGCCGCATCGACCCGAACTGGACCGCGACCGACCTTAGTTTCGACGTCATCGAGCGGCCGGAGGGCTGGGAGTTGGTCCTCGAATACGACGTGACGCTCTTCGAGATGCCCACCGCGAAAGGCCTGCTCGCGAGCTACATCGAAGGGTTGGAAGCGATCCGTGAGCAGCTCGATGCTCCGGTGTCGGAGTTCACCATGGTGGGCTCGGACTCGGTGGCGAAGCTTGTCGAGCTCGGTCAGGGTCCGAAACGATCGACCGACGAGACGTTAACGCCCCTCCTCGCCGCCCGGGCCGAGGATGAAGGCACCGCGCTGGTTCTCGGCTCCCGCCGGTGGAGCTATGAAGAGCTCTGGCGGGAGAGCGCAAAGGTCGGTCGGGCCCTTGAAGCGGCAACGACGGTGGCGATCGGGCACGAAGACCCCGCGCTCGCGGTCATTGGGATGGTCGGTGCGCTTCGGTCTCGGACGACCTATCTTCCCTTCGAGCCTTCGCTGCCCGCCGCGCGTATCCGCAACATGTTCGAACAAGCCGCGCCGGAGGCATTGGTCGCCGGATCATCGGTCGCGGGGCTTCGGCCGATCGAGGTTGAAGGCGCTCCGGCGACGTCCTCGAACAGCAGCCGAACCATCGACGCAAACGCGTCCGCGCCGGAGGACCGGGCGTACATCATCTTTACCTCTGGTTCGACGGGGGTGCCGAAGGGCGTGGTCGCCACGCAGGCCAATGTGGCTCATCAGCTTCGGGCGCGGCAGTCGGTGTATGGGGCCGGCCCGGGCTGTCTTCTCAGCGCCTATTCGTTTGCCTTCGACGCTGCGGTGGCGGGCGTGTTCTGGACGCTCGCGAGCGGAGGAACCCTGGTGTTGCTTCGGGACACGGATCGGAAGGATCCGCAGGCGGTCCGGGCGGCGATCGCAGCGGAGGGGGTCGAGGTACTCGACATTCCCCCGGCGCTTTATGCGGAGCTCCTCGCCTCTGGCGTGGAGGGGCTCGGGTCGCTCCGCCAGGTGATTCTCGGCGGGGAGGCCTTGCCGAGAAGCCTTGCGAACGCGCACTTTCGCCAGCTTCCGAAGGTTGCGCTGTTTAATGAATATGGGCCGACCGAAACCACGGTGTTCAGCACCGTTCACCAAGTCCGCTCCGAGAGCGTGGGAACGGTACCGATCGGTCGGCCGATCGAACGAACTCTCTGCCTCGTGGTCGATGAATCGCTCCAGCCGGTGCCTCGTGGCGCGTACGGCGAGCTTCTGATCGGCGGCGCGGGGGTTACCGAGGGCTATCTCGATAACCCGTCCGAGACCGCGGCTCGATTTATCTCGGTTCCGCGTGTCGAGGGCCGGCTCTACCGCACCGGCGACCTGGTGCGCTGGAACGCGGATGGGGAGCTCGAGTTCCACGGACGCGTCGACCGGCAGGTTCAGCTCCGCGGCCACCGGGTCGAGCTCCGCGAAGTCGAGCTTGCCCTCGGCCGACTGCCCGACGTGGCGCAGTCGGCCGTGGTCGCCCGAGAAGAATCGGGAGAACTCGGACTGGATGCATTTGTGGTGGCGCGCAACGGTGCAGTCTTCGGGCCAGGCGAACTCCGCGCCGCGTTGGTCTCTGAGCTCCCCGCGCCGTTCGTGCCGCGAAGCGTCACCGTGGTGCCGTCGATTCCCCGTGCCGCATCGGGAAAAGTGGACCTCGATGCCCTACCCGCCCCTCGCCTGAGCGAGCCCGCGGCCACCAGCGAGCGCTGGCGCTCGATGCCCTACACGCAAACCGAACGGCAGATCGTCACTGCGATGGCGGAGGTCCTGGGACGCGACCTTGGCATCTACGACGACTTCTTTGATGCGGGAGGTTCCTCGATCCTGGCGGTCCGAATGCTCCAACGGCTCCACGGAGCGCTCGGCGAACAGATTCCCCTGAGCATGTTCGTGCGCTCCCCAAGTGCCGCCGCGTTGGCCGAGGTCCTCCATTCGCAAGGCCTCCTCGCGGAGGAGCCGCTCCTCGTGACCTTTCGTCCTCCGGAGCGTGGGGCCACCTTTTGGATGCTCCATCCGGTCGGGGGGCACGTCCTCTTTGCCGCGCGCTTTCTCGACGAGTGGCGCGAGCCGATCGGCCTGTTTGGGCTTCAGGCGCGGGGCCTCGATGGCCGGAGCGAGCCGTTTTCGTCCATGGAAGAAGCGGTGGCGACCTACGTTCCCCTCATTCGCGAACAGCAGCCTGCCGGCCCGTACGTGCTGGGTGGCCCCTCGCAGGGAGGCCTCCTCGCCCTCGAGGTCGCGCGTGCCCTTCAAGCGCTCGGCGAGGAGGTCGCGATGGTGGTGATGTTCGATAGCTGGGCCCCGGGCTATCCTCGACGCCTCTCCCGCATTGGCAGGGCGGTGGACCATTTGTCCGAGATCCGTCAGCTGCCGTGGACCGAACGGCGAGCGTATCTTCGGAGCCGCGTCGAGCGTCGGCTCCGTCGCCTTCGGGAAGACTGGATGGAGTACCGTTTCGACGAGGAGGGGGACGAAGGGGTTGTGATCGACACCCTTCGACGGGTTCAGGCGGCCAACGAAGCGATCGCCGATCGCTACACCCCGCGCTACTTTCCGGGCCGGATCTTGGCGTTTCGCGCGGCGGTTCCACCAAAGAGTCCCGGCTATCGGTTCGACGATCCGACCTGTGGGTGGTCCTCTTTTGCAGACACGGTCGAGGTGGTCGAAGTGAACGCCTCGCACCACGAGATGCTCGACGGTGACGCGGTCACGGACATCGCCCGCGAGCTCGAACAGCGAATGCGCCCGCTCCTCAGACCGTAGAGCTGACCACGGGACGTTCAGGGAACGGGGAGTCAGGCGGCGAGTCGATAGACCACGGAGCGACCGTCGGACACCGGAACGTAGGCATCGCTCAAGTTGATCGTGGTCTCCGAACTCCCAAGCAGGAGAACGCCATCGGGCCGAAGCCGATCCTGCGCACGGGCTAGGATGTCCATCTTGGTCGGGTTGTCGAAGTAGATCAGCACATTCCGCAGCAAGATGATGTCGTACGGTCCGAGGTTCGACGGCCACGGCGACGCAAGGTTCAGTTCACGAAAGTTCACTGCGTTCCGAACCTGGGCGCAGATCTTCCAGCTCGAGCCCTCTGCATCGAAGTAGCGCTCGAGCCGGTCGGAAGCGACTCCCCGCGCAACCTCGTGGCGCGAGTACACCGCGTCGCGCGCGCGGTTGAGGACCCGCTGATCGATGTCCGTTGCGTCGATCTTGATCCGATAGTCGGACGAAGCGCTGACTTCGGAGCACACCATGGCCACCGAGTACGGCTCCTGTCCCGTCGATGCCGCCGCGCACCAGATCGCGAGCCGCTTCGACTGTTTTCTCCGCTCGAGGAGCTCGGGAAGAATCGAACCGCGAAGTGCGTCGAACACTCCAGCGTCCCGAAAGAATCGCGTTTCGTTGGTAGTCAACGCTTCGATTACTTCGCGGGCCATCGGTCCGACGGGCCGATGACGAAGGGTCGCGACGAGCGCCGGGAGGCCGGCCAGGTCGTGTGTCCGACACACCGAGCGAAGGCGTGTATCGATCAGGTAGTCCTTGTCTTCGCCGAGAATGATCGCCGAGTGTTCGCGAACGAATGCGCGGATGAACTCATGGTCTTGCGTATTCTTCATTTCATCCCCCCAATCAGCCGTGCTCGCGGCCGCTTTCCTTCCAACACCCGGCGGCATATTTCGCTCGGGATCTTCTCGAGGGGGAGGATCGCGTCGCTCGCCCCTTCCTTCGCCACCGCGCCGGGCATGCCCCACACCACCGAGGACGCCTGGTCCTGCGAGATGATGTGGCCGCCGGCCTCCCGAATCTGCATTGCGCCCGCGCAGCCATCGCGTCCCATGCCGGTGAGAACCACCCCAAGGGTGCCCGGTCCGAACGACCGGGCCGCAGAGCGAAACAGGACATCGACCGCGGGTTTGCAGGAGTGCTCCCGCGGCCCGTCCTCGAGCCGGATGACTCTTTCGCTCCCCCGACCCACCGCCATATGAACGCCGCCCGGGGCGACGTAGACGCGGTGGGGTTCGATCGGCTCGCCGTCTTGGGCTTCGGCGACCCGGAGGGAGCTCACCCGATTGAGCCGATCCGCAAACAACCGCGTGAATATCAACGGCATGTGCTGAACGATCAGAATCGGAACATTGAGCGCTGGTGGAAGCTCGGCGAGCAGCGACGCCAGCGCATTGGGCCCCCCGGTGGAGGCTCCGATGACCAATCCCTCGACGGGCCATTGGGTCGTCTGTTGCCGTGGGCCCGGCGTGGGTTTCGGCACGGGGACGTCGCCGTTGAGTCGCGGGAGGAGACCGAGGATCTTCGGAAGGATCTCGTCGCGCATCCGCGCCTCCTGTTCCTTCCGGCCCCGGGGATTTGCGGGTTTTACGACGTACTCGGCTGCGCCCAGGGTGAGGGCGGTCATCACAGTTTCGGCCTGGAGCTGACTGAACACGATGACCTTTGGAGGATTAGGCCACGTCGCCAGCGTTTCGAGGACCTCGAGGCCCCCCATCACCGGCATTTCCATGTCCAGGATCACGATCTCCGGTTTGAACTTCTTGATCTTGGCAAGGCCGGCGGCCCCGTTGACCGCCCAACCCACGACGTCGATCCGCGGATCTTCGGCCAACGCCACGCTGAGGACCCGGCGAATCAGGACCGAGTCGTCGATCACGAGGACCCGTGCGGGGTCGACGGTCGTCTGAGGTTCTGCCTCCATGACGGCCTCAGTGGGAGAACTTCTGGATCATCTCCTCCATCTCAGTGGCGAGCTTTCCGAGCTCTTCGGCCGCTCCCTGGGTCGACGCGGCGCCCTTCGCGGTCGTCTGGGCGGCCTCGGCGACGCTGCTGATGTTTGCGGCGATCTCGTTCGAGCCGCGCGCCGCCTCGCTTACGCTCCGCGCGATCTCGGTGGTTGTGGCGGTTTGCTCTTCCACCGCGGCCGCGATCGTCGCCTGGATTTCGTTCACCCGTGAGATGATGTCGCTGATGCGGTCGATCGCGGTGACCGCGTCGTGGGTGTCGGTCTGGATCGCTTCGATCTTTTGACCGATGTCCTCCGTCGCCTTGGCCGTCTCTTTGGCGAGCTCCTTGACCTCGTTGGCGACCACCGCAAAGCCCTTTCCCGCTTCGCCGGCCCGCGCCGCCTCGATCGTCGCGTTCAGGGCGAGAAGGTTCGTCTGCTGCGCGATGGAGGTGATGACCTTGATGACCTTCCCGATCTGCCGGCTGCTCTCCCCGAGCTTGGACACGCTGTCGTTCGTGGTCTGAGCGACGCTCACCCCTTCGGTCGCGACGGCTGAGGCTTCCGCGGCGTTCTGTGCGATTTCTTTCACGCTCGCGTTGAGCTCCTCGACTCCTGCGGCGACCGTTGAGACGTTCTGGCTGACCTGGTCGGCGGCTTCCGAGACCACGGTGGCCTGGGTCGAGGTTTCTTCGGCGGTTGCGGCCATCGACTGGCTGACGTTCAGAAGCTCGTTGGCCGACTCGCCCATGGAGGTCGAGGTTCCGCTCATCTCCCTCACGGTTGATGCAAGGTTGCTCAGAAAGCCCGAGAGTCCCTCGCCGAGCTGACCGATCGCATCTTCGCCGGACACGTCCACCTTGGCGCTGAGGTCGCCGCTCGCGGCGGTTCCGACGGCGACGAGCATTTGATCGACCTTGCTACGAAGTTCCTCCGCCTGGGCTCGCTCGCGTTCCAAGAGCTCTTTCTCACGTTGCTCGGCTTCGATCCGCTCGGTGATGACTTCCCAGGTGAGCATCGGCCCGAGATACTCGCCCTCGTGGTCGTAGATGGGGCTCACCAAGAGGTCGAGGGTCTCTGGACCGAGCGCGATCTGCGCGCGGTGGGGAAGGTTCTTCGGGTCGCGAAGAATCCGACGCTGGTGCTCCGGACGCTTGTGAAACACGTCGATGCAGCTTCCCACCAGTTCGTCGGCGCGAAGGGGAAGGTGCGGCTCGAGGCGGCGCAGGGTCTCGAGCGATTTCGGATTGGCGTACTGGATGACGAGGTCGAGGTCGGCGTACATGCAGTTGGTCGGCGCGTTCTCGACCATCGAATGTACCTGAGCCATTCGGCGCTCGAGGGCTCGTTTCTCGGTGACCACGTCCCACGTGACGAGGACCCAAGACTCGCCCTCTGGCGTCAAAATCTCCCGCGCCGAGAGGTCGAGGGTCTCCCTCCCGAGGGTGGTGGTCACGTTGCGGGGGAGCTTCGACCGGCCAAACGGGGCGCGCTGGGCGCTGTTCGAAAAGAAGATATCGATCGAGGACCCCACGAGTTCATCGGCTGATACTTTGAGGTGTCGTTCGAGGCGCTTTGCGGTTTCGATCGACGCCGGATTGGCGTAGCAGATTTGGAAGTCCTCGTCGGTGAGCAGGATGTTCGTAGAGACGCCGTCCAGAATCGCACGCTGGCGCGCCACCGCGGCCTTGGCCTGGGCCTGCTCCTGAGCCTCTCGGACCGCCGCGGTCGCATTCATGGCGACGTGAAGAAAGCTCTGCGTCGTGCCGTCGTCGCCTTTGACTGGCTCGAACGCTCCGTCGAGCCACACCCGTTTCCCGTTTCGGGACGAGAGCTCGACCCGGCAGGTGACCGAGCGACCGTGCGACAGCGACTCCCAGAGCTTGAAGAACGGCGAGTTGTCCCGCTGGCTCGGGCCGACGAGCGACGAGTAGCGCCGGCCCGAAAGCTCTTCGAGGTCGAAGTCCAGCCCCGTCAGAAACCGCTCGTTCGCGGAGACGATGCGACCGTCGAGGTCGAGCTCGACGCGGTAGAGAGACCGGCCGATCGCCGCGAGCTGAGCTTCGAGGTGTTCGACACGTCGGTCTCCGCGCGGCTTGTTCCGGGAGGATCGGCTTCGGCCCCGGGTTCGTGCCGTCTCGTCATCGGCGGCCCACTGGGTATCGCGAGGACTGTCGATCGGAATGATCTCCGGCGCCTTTGGCGAGCTTTCGCCAGGATTCGGCTCGCCGGTGGGTACTCGGCGGTGACTCGAGTCGACCAGATCTTCAATATCGGTGGCATCGGCTCCGGCGCTTCGCCGTCGCTCCCCCCGCTGCTTCTTTGCTACTGCGCCACTCATGCTGCTCTCTCCTCTTTGCGTTCGTGTTCGGCCAACACGGCTGCGACGGTGTCCAGCACAAGAAGGAGTTCGCCTTCGAGCTTGCAGACACGACAAACCAACGTTTTTGCGATCCCGGTCAGGGTGACCGGTGGGGCTTCAAAAAGATCGTCCGAGAGTTCGAGGACATCGCCGATCGAGTCGACGAGGAGGCTCACCGCGCTGCCGTCGCTCCGTCGGAGGACCAGGTTCATCCGGTCCTCGCTCCCGGCGAGCCCGGGAAGCGACAGCCGACGCCGAAGGTCGACCGCAGTGACGATCTCGCCGCGAAGGTTGATGAGTCCTCGCACCATCGGATCGGCCAGGGGAACGCGGGTCACCCGCTGCTGCCTCAGCACTTCCCCCACCTGTTCTACGGGAACCCCGAAATACAGGTCGGCGACACGAAAGGTGCAGTACTGCGCCATTAGCTCGCCTCCTGCAGCGGAGCGAGCTCGGGAAGCTCGGTTGCGACGATCGCATCGAGGTCGAGAACTTCGACGACCTGGTCCTGAACTACGCACGTGCCCAGGACGCCCGGACGGCGACCGACCGGCCGGATCGTCACCATCGCTTCCACGATGTCGGTGAGCTGATTCACCACCAGGCCGGCGGCGTGTTGAGCGGTCGGCAAAACTACGACGCGAACCGGCGCCTTTCCTTCGGACTCGCCAGCCACGGACTCGCCAGCCACGGACTCGCCAGCCACGGACTCGCCAGCCACGGACTCGCCAGCCTTGGTGCGAGGAGTCCCGTACACGGCCTGGGCGAGGTTGATGAGCGGCATGATGTTGCCGCGGTACTGAACGATCTGTCGGGGGCCGATCTGTTCGACCGCTTCCGACGGAAACTCCTCGAGACGGTCGATGAGATCGAGAGGGACTGCGGCAGTCGCGCCGGTGCCGGTGGCGAATAGGAGAAGGGACTGCTCACTGTCGCCGAAGTCGTCAAAGAACAGGTCGTCGTCCATGAGGCTCTCTTCCTCGATGCGGCGCTCGACCCCCGCTCGAGCGGCAAGGCCCACGACGTCGATGATCAGCGCGACCGATCCATCGCCCATGATCGTGGCTCCCGCGTAGACCGAAAGATCGCTGAGCTCCTTGCCGAGCGGCTTGACCACGATCTCTTCGGTGTCGCGGACCGCGTCGACGACCAATCCGAATGCTTGCCCGTTGGCCTGGAGAACCACGATATGAAGGTCCCCTTCCGGCGGAGGTTGGTGGGTGACCTCGAGGCACCGACCAAGAAACACGATCGGAAGTAGGTTTCCCCGAAGCCGATAGACAGGGGTTCCGTTGATGTCTTCGATGAGGGCTCGCCGGTCGCCCTCCAGGCGCAGTAGCTCGAGGAGGTTGACCTGAGGGATCGCGTAGCTGTCCCCATCGCACTTCACGATCAGTGCCGGCACGATCGCGAGCGTCAGGGGGATCTTGATGTTCACCACCGTACCGCGGCCGACCACGCTGCTGAGGTCGATGGTGCCTCCGATCCGCTCGATATTGGTGCGAACGACGTCCATGCCGACACCCCGACCCGAGACGTTCGTCACCTTGTCGACGGTGGAGAAACCGGGTCGAAAAATCAGGTTGAGCGCTTCGCGCTCGCTGAGGTTCACCGCCTGGGTGGCAGAGAGGATGCCCTTTTCGACCGCGCGGTTTCGGATCTTTTCCGCATCCAGGCCGCGGCCGTCGTCGATCACGTCGATCACCACCTGGCCGCCCTCGTGGCTTGCCCGCAGGCGGAGCACGCCCTCCTCGCCCTTTCCAAGAGCGTCGCGCTCTTCGGGGGTCTCCATGCCGTGGTCGCAAGCGTTTCGGACGAGATGGGTGAGAGGATCTTTGATCGCTTCGATGATCGTCTTGTCGAGCTCGGTGTCTTCGCCCTCCATCTCCAGGCGCATCTTCTTTCCGCAGTCCTGGGCAAGGTCGCGGACCACGCGGGGAAGCTTTCGCCACACCGTGCCGATCGGCTGCATCCGAGTCTTCATGACCCCCTCCTGCAGCTCGGTCGTGACGTGATTGAGGCGTTGGGCATTGCGGACGGCAGTCGGATCGTCGGCGTGGATTGTTGTCTGCAGGATCTGATTGCGAACGAGGACCAGCTCTCCCACGAGATTCATGAGGGTGTCGAGGAGGTCCACGCCGACCCGGATCGTGGTCTCGTTGGCCCGAACGACGCCTTTGCGCACGTGTTCCTGAGCGTGAAGCGCGTCCATGACCTGGTCGGGCCGAGCCTGATTTCGGCGAACGAGTATCTCGCCAAGCCTTCGGGGGTCCCCGTCGTCTTGAGCTTTGATCGCCGCTTCTACCGAGGCGGCGGGGATTCCGTGGGCGACAAGGACCTCGCCGAGCGGCGGCACACTATCGGGGTCGTCGAACGGAGCGTCGTCCGCGGGGGCGCCGGGTTCGCCGCTAGGGGTGGGGGCGGCGGTGGCCTCGACGCTCGGAGGTTCCTGATTCGTCTCCGCGCTGCCTGGTTGGTACATGCCAGTTTGGCCGCGCACTTCGCCGCCGTTCCGAGTGTTGCCGCTCCCTTGCTCGAGGGCGCTCAGCTGCTGAATGAGTTCGGCATGGTCGTCCTCGCCGTCGGTGGAAGTCTCCTCCACGATGTCGAGCGTTCGCCCGATCGCGTCGACGGACGCGAGGAGGACCCCGACGATGCCCCGGTTGATCTCGAGCTTTCCCGACCGAACCTTGCTGAGGAGATTCTCCGCGGAGTGCGTCAGCCGCTCGAGGTGGTGAAAGTCGAGGAACCCACACACCCCTTTGATGGTGTGAAAGTCCCGGAAGATCCGGTCGACGAGCTCCGGGTTGTTCGGTTCTGCCTCCAGGGCCAGGAGGTCTCCTTCGGCCCGCTCGATGCCTTCCCGACTCTCCACAAGGAACTCCGGAATGATCTCGTCTGACATCGATGCTTCCCCCCGGAGCTCATCGGAGGTTTCCCCGAATCCTGAATGTCCCTAGCTCCGGACGTTTTCGCAGCGGCCCAACGGAAGCGGGACCAAGCCATGGTCACCGGATGACCGCCGCGAGTCCGCGCTGACGCAAAGTCTCGCTGCAGGGTTCGTCGTTGGCGCGACTCCGACGGCAACGCAGACTCAGAACACGCAGCCGACAGTCGATTCGGCGCGATTTCAGCAAGGAGATTGCCATGACGCACGCGAATACGATCGCGATGTGCTCCCTCGTCTTGTGCTTTTCCGCCTGTGGCGGAGCGACGGAGCAAACCGAAAACCATACATCGAGCCCCGGGGAGGTTTCTGCCTCCACGGAGGCTCCGGCTCCCGCAGGGGTGTCGCAGGCGGAGGCGCGGGAAGCGGTCGAGGGTCTCGACGTCTCTCAGTTCACCTCGGCTCCTCGCCGACTTCTCGCCAAAGCCGAGCTCGACGCTCCAGTGGAGGAGGTGTGGACGTACATCTCGAACCACGACAACCTCGTCGAATACACCAACGGCGTGCTCACCGAAGCGACCATCGACCGCGCCGGCGCTTCGGAAACCAATGGCGTTGGCACACGGCGTGAGTGCCAGGCGGGTGACGACCGCTTTGTCGAGAACATCGTCTACTTCCGTGCGCCCTACGTCTTCGCGTACCAGGCGGTGGAGAACACGTGGGGCCTGGATGGGCATCTTGCGACGGTTGTGCTCAAGCCAAGCGCGGACGGAGGCACGGTTCTCGAGTGGAGCCAGTACTTCAACACGGTGCAGCCGGACATGGCGCCAATGATGACGCAGAACATGACCGGCATGTTCCAGCAGCGGGTCCTCCCCTTCTTCACCGAGCGCTTCGGGGGCGAGGTATTGCCATCCTAGCGATCGGTCGAGCCTTTCCTCCATCCCGCAGGCTCGCAGTGCTCCGGGGATGGGGCGGTGCTTCGGCGGCCGCCCCCGAGGTCGCCGAGCGCTCGGCGTTGGAGACCACGGCCCAACCGACATCGGTGGAGGCGGTTCCCTGGTGGGTACCCGAGACCGGTGGCTTGCCCCCGCCCGGGACACCGAACGCGCACTTCGCGAAGCGGGGGTGACGACGAAGTTCGTGCCCATCGCCGACGCGGGCCACAGCCTGACGGACCTTTCCTGGTCCCACCTCAGCCGATGGCTGAGTCAACCCTAAGACACTTGGCATCCATGCCCACGATTCGACTTGCCGTTCCCCCGAAGGCCTGGACCAAGGAAGAAAAAGCTAAACTGGTGGAAGCTCTGACCGACGCCCTCGCGCGCACCGCCGAAGAGTGCGGGAAGGGCGACATCAAGCAGTTCATCGGAGTGCAGATCGACGAGACCGCCGAAGGCGGATACGCGATGGGCGGCCAGATCTTCGGCTGATCGGGCGAGGGGAGCAGTCGGGATACCGGTTGCTCCCTCCGTTCGTCGGATTGACCTCTTCGAGCGGCGCGTCTACACGAACGTCGTGACGGGAAAGCGCTCACCGCTTCGGCTCCGCTATACCCTCGAGCAACGAGACACGGTGACGGCGTTTCTGGGGCTGTTTAATCTTCGTCGCGTGGATGCGGTGCGCCTTTCGGCGGCGCTTGCGCTCGCGGTCATAGTCTTGGTCGGCGTGGGGCTCCTCCGCGACCAGCGGGCGCTCCTGTTTGGCGGCCTCGGACTCGTGGGAGTCGCCGGGATTCTCTTCGCGATGATCCGGAAATCCTACGCGGGGTTGAGCGAGCAGCAGCGCCAGTGCATTTGGAGCTTCGGAGAGGACATCACGATCGGCAATGCGGTCGAGTCCTCGAGCCTGCCGTGGAGCGCGGTCGAAGGCTGGAGCGAATCCGAGGCTCAGGTGTATCTCAAGGTGAGCGACGGCTTTCCGTTGATGATTCCCAAGCGAGCGGTGTCCGAGGAAACGCTCTTCGAGCTCCGAACGATGTTCCACCAGCGCATCCAGGATCAGGGGCGGCCCTCGACCATCGTGAACCTTCGGCGCTGGGTCCCGTTCCTTATCGCCGGACTCCTCGTGATCGTGGGCCTCGTGGTCTACCCGGCCTTCGTTTCACTCTAGCAGGCTGTTGCAAAAGGCCCGTGGGTGGATCCAGCTTCGCGACGGTGCCGGTCGCGCCCGCGAGCCGACGAGGAATAACCGAGTTATTTTGAGGAGGCAGGCCGAAGGCCGGTCGCGGGTGCGAGCGGTGCCCGCGCTGG
>JBCCZL010000167.1:0-16751 GCA_039187775.1 Myxococcota bacterium | reverse complement strand
CGAAGACCGGCGAGATCTTCAAGCCTTCATTCGAGGCGAACTCGACGAGCTCGAAGTGCAGCGCCTCGAGGCTCGGCTCGCCGGTGTCGACATCCGACGCCACGAGTTCGGCGAGCGCACGCCGAAGCGCGGCACTCCCGTCGAGCCGAGCCTCGAGGCGCTGCACTTCGAGCTCGTCGAGTTCGCCTCGAATGAAGGCTTGAAGATCTCGCCGGTCTTCGTCGACCACATTTGCCATCTGCCGTGGGTCGGCACCATGGGCCGGAACCTGCCATCTGCGCAACCCAGGTAACCGACCGAGATCCGAAAAGCCGCTAGGGTCGGCAGCTCTCTTAGAGATTTTTTTCGCGACCGACCGGGACGCCTGGTGTCGTTCCAGGCCGAAAGGAACCCGTGGGGCCCTCTGTGATATCTGAACGCGCCACCAGCGCCGTCCGGAATCCCTCCGTCGATCGAGTCCGATACGCCGTGGGGTTCGCTCTCTTGTTCGGGGTGGCGTCTTCGACGTCCGCCCAGGATGTCGGCGCCGCCGCACGGGCCTACCAAGCCGGACAGGCGGCTTATCTTCAGGAGAATTTTTCCGGCGCGGCGGAATACTTCGAGATGGCGTTCCAGCTGGCACCCAACTCGACCTCGCTTCGGTCCGCCGCGCGAGCTCGCCTCGCCGCCGGCCACTACAGTTCGGCGGCGCAGCTCGCGGACGAACTCCTCGCCGAATACGACGAGGACGCGGGCTCGGTGGCGCTCGCCGAAGCCATTCTCGACGAAGTGGAACCGCGCCTCGGCCGGGTCGCGCTTCACTGCGATGCGCCGTGCGTGGCGACGATCGACGGGCAGGCCCAGCTTGGCGCGGAAGACGACGCCGACCATATCATCTACGCGCGTCCAGGCACTCACGCGATCGCGGTGTCGTTTGGAGATGGCGCGGTGGTGGAGCACGAAGTGGTCCTTCGGCGACGCGCGGAAGTCGAGCTCAATGTGGCTCGGCCGCCGATGGTGACCCCGGACGAGGTCGTCGAGGACGAGCCTCCCGCCCTCTCTGAACCGACAGCTGAGCCTTCATCGGGCCTCACGCCGACCTGGTTCATCGCGGCGGCCATGGCTACGGTGGTGGCCGGGGGGTTCACCATCTGGTCGGGAACGGATGTGCTAAGCGCCCACGATCGGTTCCTCGAAATGCCGACGCAGGATGGCCTCGATGACGGTCGATCCCGAGAACTTCGAACCAACATTTTGATCGGCGTCACGAGCACGTTGGCATTGACCACATTTGTGCTCGCGTTCCTCACCGATTGGTCCGGGGAGGAAGAAGCCTCCCCGGTATCGGTCGAGGTCTCCCCCAACGGAGCTTCGGCCGTTCTCCAGGGCACCTTCTAGTGACAGCGGCGGTGAACTTGAACCGGGGGATCAACCATCCCGAGCCCCACTGGCTCGGACACTACGAGATCCTGACCACGATCGGTCGGGGTGGCATGGGACGCGTGTACCTCGCGCGGGGCCATCGCGCACATGGCGTTCGCCGCCTGGTGGCCGTGAAGACGCTCCTGTCGGAGCTTCGAAGCGACCCTAGCGCGTGGGACATGCTGGTCGACGAGGCGAGGATCGGCGCCCGCATTCAGCACCCCAACTGTGTCGCGGTGCACGAGCTTGCCGAGCACGAGGGATTGCCTTTCCTCGTAATGGACTACGTGAATGGGCCGTCGCTCTCGGCGCTCGCCCGGGCCATGCGAGTGGTTCCGCCACGGATCCTCACGGCGGTGATGCTCGATGCACTGGCGGGGCTTCACGCGGCTCATGAGACCGTGGACGACTTCGGTGACCCGATCGGGTTGGTGCACCGAGATGTGTCGCCCGGGAACATTCTCATCGACGTCTCAGGAAATGCGAGCGTCACCGACTTCGGCATCTCGAAGGCCCAGGAGCGCATCAGCAGCACCCAAATCGGGGTCTACAAAGGCAAGCTTCGTTATCTTTCGCCGGAGCAACTGAGCGACCCGACCAAGGTCGATCGGCGGAGCGACGTGTTCTCGGCCGGCATCGTGCTCTGGGAGCTCCTCACTCGGAAGGTGTTGTTTCGCGACCCAAAGTCGGCGAGCGCCACGATGCACAACGTGATGACTCGGGAGGTGCCCCCGCCGAGCACCGTCAATCCGGCGATCCCCCCGGCCCTCGATGCGGTGGTGATGCGGAGTTTGGAGCGAGACCCGGAAGCGCGATTTCAGTCGGCGGCGGAGATGGCCGCGGCACTCGAGAGCGCGGCCGAAACCATGGACGGCATCGCCAATCGAAGCGAGACCCGCGCGGTTGTGCAAAAGGTCTGGGACGAGGAGCTTCGGCGAAGGGCCGATGTATGCCGAGACGCCGCGGTGTCCGGCGCATTTAAGCTGAACACCACGGAGGGAGGATTCACTCCCCGGTCGAACCCTGTCGTCAAGCCCACGGTCGCCAAGCCCACGGTCGCCAACCCCATGGTCGCCAAGCCCAAGGCGCCGGCGGGGAAACGGCGCCCGTCCCGGCTCTTGATCGTCGGACTGGTGATGCTGCTCGCGGGCCTCGTGGGAGCCGCGGCGGCCGCGTGGATTCCTTTGATGGGGAGTTCCGGTTCGGCGCCGACGCCCGCATCTCCCCCGCTGACCGCACCACCGCTTGGCGCATCGCAGACGGAGGCTCCGCTTCCCCCGAGTCCCACCGCGCCCTCTATGGCGATCCCCTCGGACATCGCGACGGTGGAGGTCCATGCCGATGGTCCGGCGGATGGTCCGGCGGAAGCCGATGCCGACGAACGATCGACGGCGGAAGCCAACCCCGCATCGGCGCCACGGCTGGCCGCCGAACCAGAGGCGTCGCGACCCGCTCCGCGAGACCGTCCGCGACGAGGCCGAAACCGAACGCCAACCCCCACGTCGGAACGACCGGCGGAATCGGCCTCTGGCCCAGACCTCCGCGATCCCGACTTCCACAATCCCGACTTCCGCAATCCCGACTTCCGCAATCCCAGCGTTCGCAATCCCAGCGTTCGCAATCCCAGCGTTCGCAGTCCAGACCTCCGTTCTCCGGACCTTCGCAGCGTCGAAGCCAATCCTTACACGCGATCGGATTAGCATGAGTAGTAGGCCACTCCCCTCCCGTGACGCGCACTCGAAGTGCTTCAGGCTTCCCCCCCTCTACGCGCTAGTGCCCGCAATGCTCTTCGGTCCGTCCGCTACGGGCTGCATCGTGTTCGACGACGCCGAGCTTCAGGGCGCTGGCAGCCAGTCTCTTGCGGCGTCCTGCTTCGAGAGCGAGAGCTCGGTTCCCATATACGCCGAAGAGATCAACTTCACCGTGTCGGCCGAAGGGCTTCTCGACACGTTTCACAACTTTGCGATCTGCGGTCTGCCCGAAGACCTTCGAGGCCCCGATGGTTTCTTCGCCCTCGATCTCGGCGCTGGAGAACGTTGGCACTTCGTCGCCGAACCGAAGAGCCCCGACGCCGACGTGCAGCTCTACGTGCTTTCGTCCTGCGATGACCGCTCGTGCCTCTGCGGTTCGGACCTCTGCACCGAGGGTCTCGCCGAGCGAATGAACTTCGTCGCCAAGCGCCCCGGCCGCTACCTTGTCGGCCTCGAGGCCGGAGAAGCGACCGAAGTGCAGCTTCGGGCGTTTCCCGTGATCTGTGGCAACGGCGCCCAGGAACCGGGCGAGGGATGCGACGATGGCAACAACGTCATCGGAGACGGCTGCGACGACGGCTGCCGCATCGAGCTTCCGCCCGAAGGGGGCATCGAGGCGGAGCCGAATGACGACCTCTTCGAGGCCAATGTGATCGACGCGCCGGGAAGCACCATCGAGCTCCGGGGCTCGCTGCGAGGAAGCTGCGATGTCGACCGGTTTGAGCTCGTCATTCCGGAGGGTGCCTCGATCACCGGCTACGTGACCGACCCGCTCGACCAGCCGTGCGTCGGCGACACCGCGCCGGTCTCCGTCGCCATCCTCGACCCCGCGCCGGGGGGCTTCACCCAGCGCGGAAATCCCGGTCCGAACTCCGGCGTGTGCCCGTCCTTCGACGCAGGAGCGCCCGGCATCACCGCGATGCCCGCAGGCCGCTACCAGGTGGTGGTTCGAAAGCCGGTCGGGGCGCCCGCCGACGAAGTCCCCTACCGAATTCATCTTTCGGTGAACCCCTAGCCGTCACGCCTTCGATGGAAGTTCGAACACCGCGCATGGCGCCACTCGCCGGCGTGGGGATCGTGGTCCTGAGCCTCGGGGTCTCCGGGACCAGCGAAGCCCAGGCGTGGATCCGAGACAGCGGAGACGGATATCTCGAGCTGAGCTACCGCACCTTTGAGTCCGAGGAGCTGCTCGACGCTGAAGGCAATGTTCTCGCGCGACAAGAATATCGACAGCACGCCCTCGCCCACTACGGCGAGCTCGGGATCCTCGATCGATGGCTGATGCTCGTCATTCAGGCCGAGCTCTTTCAGCACAACTCGCTCCCAGGGCTCGGGAGCACATCGGGGGTGGGCGACGCTCGAGTCGCGCTGTGGAGCGGAGCCCTCGTCCAGCCGTTTCGGCTGTCCGTGGGCGTTCAGGTCGGGCTTCCGTTCGGCGATCCGGAGCCTTATCCGGGCCCCGACGCCGACTCGGTCGAGGTTGCCACTGCGCGATCGCTCCCCACCGGGGATGGGGAGTTCGATCTCACGGCGATGCTGGCGCTGGGACACAGCTTCCGCCTCGGAAATTCACCTCTTCAGATGTACGTTCAGGCGGTCGGTGGCTATGCGTATCGCACCCGTGGATTCGCCGATCAAATTGTGTACCGGGGGGAAGTCGGGCTTCGCATTGCCTCCCGCGTCCTCGAGAATTTTCTGCTCCTCGCGAGGGTCAGCGGAGCCGAACGACTCGGGGACGTCACGGAAGAAGCCGCCGACCGCTCGGGCAATGCGCTGTCGTTCACCACGCTGGGACCCGAGCTCATCGCCGAACTCGGGGCAGGAATCGCGCTCGGATTCGGCGTCGAGTTTGGCCTCCGCGGCACCAACCTCCGCCTCGGCACCCTGTTCAAAGTCTCCCTGAGCTACCGCTTCGACACCTAGCCGACCCACAACCTCGCCGTGCCGACGGCCGATGGATCGGCGTCGCTGGGAGTCGCGATTCGACGAAGGACATGCAAAGCATATTCGAGGACAAAGGCCAGAGGCCGGTCGGGGCTGCCAGCGGCGTCGAGGCCCGGCTGGCGGCTCTAGCCGCGTCCGATCAAGATCCGATACGGACGACGGCCGTGCGCCTCTGTAGCCGGACCCCATCACCCGAGCGGCCACAGTCGATCAGGACGGTGAGCTCGCCAATGCCTCCGAAGGCACCTGCAGGGGTGTAGTCGTTGTCGAACGGTGCCGGGGACGAAACGAAAACCTCGAAATCGGCGTGGCGATGGGGGTCGACACCAGTCGGCCCCGCGGGTGTGCCTACCCGCCGACGGGGAGTGAGCCTACCCTTCTCCGATGGGTAGCGATGACCACTCCCTCCCGCGGCGAACCGTTGTCGGAGGGCTCGCCGCAACGGCGGTCTCATGGAACGTCGGTTGCGGCTCGCAGAGCTCGCAAGAGCAAGCGCCGCTGACGCCTCCCCCCACGCTTGGCGCCGGCGAGCGTCGACTTGGTCGAACCGGCGCCTCCGTCGCACCGGTTTCCCTCGGCGGCGAAGGCGTGCTGCGAACCACCGGTGAAAATCGGACCGGCATCGACATGGTCGAGGCGGCCCTCGAAGCGGGGGCCAGCTACTGCGACACCGCACCGGCCTACGGAGACAGCCAAGATTACTCCGGCGCCGCGTTCCGGAACGCGGGCCAGGGTGCCCGAGACCGGGTCTTTCTTGCCACGAAGACGCACCTCCGCGATCGAGACCAGTCGCTCCGGCTCCTCGACGAGAGCCTCGAACGGCTGGGGACCGACCGTGTCGACCTGTGGCAGCTTCACGATGTGCGAAATGTCGAAACGCTCGACACGATCTTTGGGAACCGCGGCGCGATTCAGGCGATGCGCGCGGCGCGGGACGATGGTCGGGTTCGCCATCTTGGGATCACCGGGCATTTCGATCCGAGGGTGCTCGTGGAGGCCCTTCGCCGCTTCGACTTCGACTCCGTGCTCGTGCCGATCAACCCGGCCGACCCGCTTCGCAAACCGTTTCTCCCCACGGTGGTCGCGGAGGCCCGACGGCGCGACGTCGCGGTGATCGGAATGAAGGTGTTCGCGAAGGGCCGAGTCCTTCGTGCGGGGGTTGCGACGCCGGAGGAGTGCCTTCGGTACGCCACCGCCTTTGCCGATACCTGCATCGTGGGCTGTGACACCGCGACGCAGGCGAGAAGCAACTTGGCCCTGGGCGCCCGAATCCAACCGATGAACGCCGAGGAGCGGACGGCGCTCGAAGCCCGCTTCGCGGCCCACGCGGGTCGCTTCGACTACTTCAAGGGATGACCCGGTGGAGCGTCCGCACGAAGCCTCGGTCGGTTGGTGTTGACAGATTCATGTGGGTGCCGCCTCGTCGAGCGCCGCGACAGCGTTCCCGAAGGCGACGGAACCATGCTCGACCAAACCGCGATCGTCTGGCTGAACGAGCTGGACATCGAAGAGCCGGGCTACGCGCCGAGTTCTCGCAGCAGCAATCACCACCACGAACGCAACCACGTTCCCACCCTCATCATTGAAGGAGCGGGGGGAGCGTTGCGTCAGAACATGGTGATCGACGCCCAGCAGCGCCACTACCACGATTCCCTCGTAACCTTGGCCCCCGCGATGGGGCTGACGGATGTCCGTCGCTTTGGCGACGACGGCACCGCGCCCGTCACCGAGCTTCTCGCCTAGCCCGAAGAGGCCTCAGGCAGCGTCGGCCGAAGCATCGTCCCTCACCGCTCGACGCCTCGGCGCGGAGATCCCGACGCAGAGGGCTTCACGTCGGGTGCCAGGGGGCCCTACTAAGTTGTCTCCGAGGAGCTGCCTCGACCTCGAATCAAAGGGTGTCGTGGACGTGTTTCCACACGCTGGCGATCACGACGGAACCTTCGCCAACCCCCGACGCGACTCGTTTGGTGGAGCCCGCCCGGACATCCCCCACCGCGAACACGCCCGGGAGAGAAGTCTCGTAGGTCGAACGGCCGCCGACCGCCGGACCCGTTTTAACGAATCCTTTATTGTCCAGCTCGATCGCTCCGGCCAGCCATTTGGTGTTGGGTGCCGCGCCGACCATCACGAACATGGCCGAAGCATCGAGGCGCCGCGGCTGATCGCTGGCCTTGTCCATCACCGTGACCGATTGGAGGCGCGAGTCTGTGCCGTGAAGGGCGGCAACCTCGTGACCGTAGTGGATCGTGATCGACGGATTGTCGACCAGCCGCTCCGAAAGATACGAGGACATCGATGCGGCCAGGGACTGGCCCCGAATCAGCACGTGCACATGACTCGCCGACCGGCTGAGAAACATCGCCGCCTGCCCTGCCGAGTTGCCCCCTCCGATCACGATGGCCGGCGCGCTCCGACAGCTCCGCGCTTCAAGATCGGTCGCCGCGTAGTACACGCCCGAGCCTTCAAAATCGGCCAGGCGTTCGATCGGCAAACGCCGATACTGGACACCGGTGGCCACCACCACGGCGCGCGCCCGCACCCGGCCCGTGTCTTCGAGGTCGATCACAAACGTCCCGTCCGACTCCTGCGCGAGCGAGCATGCCCGTCGGGGCATGGCGAAACGGGTCCCGAACCGCATCGCCTGGACCTCTCCCCGCCAGCAAAGATCGGCGCCGGAAATCCCTGTCGGAAATCCCATAAAGTTCTCGATGCGCGACGAAGTTCCCGCCTGTCCCCCGATCGTGACGTCCTCGAGGACGAGGGCACACAGGCCCTCAGAGCCAGCGTAGACCCCAGCCGCGATCCCCGCGGGCCCACCCCCGACGATGACCACATCAAACACTTGATCGGCATCGAGTTCCTGGTCGACACCCATCAGAGTCGCGATTTTGCGCGGGGTTGGATCCTCGACGACATCCGCGCCGTAGACCACCGCGGGACGCACGTCGGCCATCGAACAGGCCTGCGCAACACGCGCTGCGTCGGGGTCGTCGAGCGCGATGCTACGAAAAGGGATCCGGTTGCGACTGGCAAACGCGGCAACGCGACCCACCGTGCGGTCATCGTCGGCGCCGATGAGCGTGAGGTTCGAGGCAGACCTCTCCAGAAGCCCACGCCGTCGTCCGGCAAAGACCATGACAATGATGTCAGACATCTCTGGAATCTTCGCCATCAGCTCGAGCATCTCGTCGCGGGGGACCTCGATGAGGCGACAATTCTGAACGGCGCGTACCTCCAGGAGGGTGCGGGTGTTGTTCAAAAACGCGATCTCCCCGACAAACTGCGTGGGGCCAAGCGTGTGGGGTGAGTACTGGGCCCCATCGACGGTAAACGCCGCCGCCTCACCCTCAAGCAGGTAGAGAAAGCTCTCCTGAAGCGAACCCAACGCAACAATCGTCTCGCCGGCTCGGTAGGTGACCTCTCGTCCTAGACGACGAAGCGCTTCTACGTGGCTCTCGGCAAGGGGCGTCCGTGCCATGGACCGAAGATCAACCGCTAAGCTCTCCAAGCTATCCTCCTAAAGGACACACGACGCGTGACCTGCTGTTGCGTTCTAAGGCCAAACCGGAAACCGTCCATCCCGAGGTCCCCAAACCGCGTCGGATCACACCGGTTCGTGCCTATCGAGGGACACCGAAGACCGACAAAAGAACATCTGGACATCCACAACGAATCGCGGAGAGTCCATCGGACACTTCGAACAAGTGGAGCCCCACATTCCCCAAGTTTCCGCAGATATCGCCCTCAGCCGTCGGGTCGTCGATCTGTTCATGGAGCGCACCAACGAACGTTGCGTGCGCGGAATCCGCCCAGGCCAGTCGGTCAACGAATTAAAGGACCTTTTGGGGGACCCGGAACGGGTGGACGCAGATCAGCAAGTCGGCAACCGTGTGCTCACGAGCTATGTCTGGACCCAAGAGCACACCTTCGAAGATGTGACGATTGCCGAGAGAATCACCACTAGTTTTCATGAAGTGCCTCCCCTTGGGCTGACCTCGTTTGGGATCGAAGCCCAGCTCGACGAGACGTTCTCCAAAACCACCCGCGACGCTTTCAAACGACTCAAGGTTGAACTGCTGCAACCTTTCAAGAAGGGCGAGAACAAATCGACCTTCCGCGCGCCGGGCCTAGCCCATGGCAATCTCGACGATGGTTTCGTCGCGGTTTTCTACTCCAAGCCCGCCACCCTCATTCTCAATGGGGGCGTCCATGTCTGATAGGAACGCGGCGGACTGAAACATCCCTCGCCACGTTTCGCGCCTGTCCCTTTTTGACGGAGGGCGCTAAAGAGCTCGTATGAAGGCGGTGGTCCTTGAGCGCTATGGTGGGCCCGAAGTCCTTCGGGTGGCCGACCTGCCCGAGCCTCCGCGGGCGCCTGGCGAAGCGCGAGTGGAAGTGCGCGCCGCGGCACTCAATCCGAAGGATGTGATGATTCGCAAGGGGCAGCTCCGCTGGCTGGTCGGGCACGAAGCGCAGCGCATTGTCGGCTACGATATCGCGGGCATTCTCCTCGACGAGGCTTCCGGCATTCCCGCGGGCAGCGAAGTGTTCGGCATGATTCAAGCGCACCGCGGAGGCGCCTGCGCGGAGGTCGCCCGGCTTCCCTTCCGCTCGCCGGCATGACTGCCCTCCAAGGCCTTCGCGACGAACTCGGTGTTCGTCCGGGCCACCGCGTGCTCCTGAACGGCGCGTCGGGGGGCGTCGGCACCCTTGCGGTGCAGATCGCAAAGGCCCTCGACGCCGAGGTCATCGCCGTCTGCTCGCACCGCAACGTCGACCGCATGCACGAACTTGGGGCGGATCGAGTCGTCGACTACGAGAAGAAAGACCCCGCGAGCCTTCGCAATCTCGACGCGGTCTTCGACATCTACGGGAGCCTTCCCTGGCCGCGGGCAAGGGCGAGCCTTCGGCGAAATGGCCGCTACTGCACGACGATTCCGAAACTCGGCAATATCGCTCGCGGCATGGGCCGAAAGGTCGGCCTTCATCGCGCCGCGCTGGTCGTGGTCAAGAGTCGCCGGAGCGACCTCGCGCTCCTCGCCCGCTGGGTGAACGAAGGAAAGCTCCGCCCAGTGATCGACCGCGTGTTGCCGCTCTCGCAGTGCGCCGACGGGCACCGGCGCCTCGAAAGCCGCCGAACCCAGGGCAAGGTGGTCATCGAGATCGGCGCCGCCTGACGCGCCCCGTCGACAGGATCGGTCAGATCTCCGCGTTCACGCGCGGCTGCCGTCGCTTCGCGAACAGCATGTAGAGCGAAGGCACGAAGAAGAGCGTAAAGATGGTCCCAATGGCCATGCCCGCGACGAGCACGAGGCCAATGCTGTTGCGCGCCGAGGCCCCCGGCCCGGTGACGAGAATCAGAGGAAAGTGACCGAACACCGTCGCCACGGTCGTCATCAATACCGGGCGAAGCCGGGTGGTCGCGGCCTTTTGAATCGCCTCGAGCTTCGATTCGCCGCGGAGCTGAAGCTCGTTGGCAAACTCCACGATGAGAATCCCGTTCTTTGCGACCAGGCCCACGAGCGTGACCAAGCCGACCTGGGAGTACACATTGAGCGTCGTCGTCCAGCCGTCCGTCCAGAACGGCATGGTCGGGTTCGGCATCTTGAGGAATGTGAAAATGAGCGCGCCGAACATCGCAAGCGGCACCGACCCGGCGAGGATCACGAACGGGTCGCGGAAGCTATTGAACTGCGCGGCAAGGACCAAGAAGATCAGAAGCACCGCGAGGAGGAACGCCGGCGTAAACGAGTTGCCCTCGACGCGAAGCTGGCGCGACTCGCCGGTGTAGCCGATCGAATAGGAGGGCGGCAGCACCTCCTTGGCCTCCGTCTCGAGAAAGGTGAGCGCGTCATCAAGGGTCTGGATCGAGACGCCGCTCAGCTTCACCGCATTGAGCTGTTCGAAGCGATTTAGGCTTCGCGGCGCCACCCGGTCTTCGAGGGTCGCGAAGCTCCGAAGCGCCACAAGATCGCCGCGACCGTTGGACACACGAAGATCGAGCAGCTGGTCCGGATTGAGTCGCTCGCTTCGCTGAAGCTGCGGAATCACCTTGTAGCTCCGGCCGCTCGAGCTGAAGCGATTCACATACGCTCCGCTTAGCGCCGACGCCAGGTCGAAGCCAATGCTCTGCTGATTGAGGCCAAGCTCCGCCGCCCGGTCTCGATCGATCACGAGTTCGGACTCGGGCTGGTCGATCTTCACGTCGATGAGCGGCGGGAACGCAAAGATCCCGCTCGTCGCGGCGCGGTCGCGAAGCTCGGTGGCGTACCCCAGGATCTCCTCGTGTTCGGCGGTCGACGCGATCACGAACTCCACCGGGAACTGCCCACCGCCCGGCAGCGCCGGGGGGACGATCGGAAACGTTTCGACGCCGGGAACCTCTTGCACCTCCGCCTGGACCGGTGGGACGAGCTCCATCGCGGTGCGTTCGCGTTCGTCCCAGGGCGCGAGGCCCATGCCCCAAAACCCAAACGTCGGCGAGGTGATCTGAAACGTAAAGTCCGTCTCGTCGTAGCTCTCAGCGATCTCGTTGATCCGCACCGTGGACGGAGTCAGCTGCTCGAGCGTTGCGTTCGATGGGGTATTGATGATTCCGAACACAATGCCCTGGTCCTCGAGCGGCGCGAGTTCCTTCGGAGACATCACGAAGAGCACCCCCGCGAGGAGGCTGAGCGCCGCCCACGCAAGATAGATCGCCGGACGAACCCGGAGCGACCTGGCGAGCCAGCGTCCGTAGCTTGCCTTCACACGATTGAATCCGCGATTGATGACTCCGCTCAGTCCTCGCTCGTGATCGCCGTCGCGAAGGAGCCGCGAGGCCATCACTGGAGAGAGCGTGAGTGCGACCACACCCGAAATCATCACCGCGCCGGCGAGCGTGAGCGCAAACTCGCGGAAGAGCGAACCGGTCAACCCACCCTGAAACGCGATCGGGGCATAGACCGCGGCGAGGGTGATCGTCATCGCGATGATCGGACCGATCAGCTCGCGTGCGCCGAGCTTGGCCGCCTCGATCCGGCTCTTGCCCTCTTGCATCCATCGCTGGACGTTTTCGACCACCACGATCGCGTCATCCACGACCAATCCCACCGAGAGCACGATCGCCAGAAGCGTCAGAAGATTCAGGGTGAAGCCGAGAATCTGCATCAGGAAGATCGCGCCGATGAGGGAGACCGGAATGGCCACCAGCGGCACTGCCACCGACCGGAGCGACCCAAGAAACAGGAAGATCACGAGCACGACGATGACCAGCGTCTCCACGAGCGTCGTGGTGACTTCGCTGATCGCGCTATCGATGTATTTGGTAGCGTCGTAGGCGATGCGCGCCTTGAGCTGGCTCGGAAGATCGCGTTCGATCGCTTCCATTTCGGCCCGAACGTCGGCAATGACGTCGAGCGAATTCGCGTTCGGGAGCGCCCAGATCCCCATGAACACCGCGGTCTCGCCGCTGAAGTTCACCGCTTCGTCGTAGTTCTCGGCACCGAGGCTCACCCGGGCGACATCCCCGATCCGAACCGTCGCGCCATCCCGCTCGACGACCACGAGGTTCTGGAACTCCTCGACGGTCGAGATGTCGGTGTTTGCGCTGAGGTTGACCTGAATGTACGAGCCGCGTGTCGAACCGACCGCGGAGAGATAGTTGTTGGTGGCCAGCGCCTGCCGCACCTGCGACGGGCTCACCCCCATCGCAGCCATGCGGTCGCCCTCGAGCCAAATGCGCATTGCGAAGGTTCGACCTCCGAGGAGGTCGGCTCGCTGAACGCCCGCCACCGCGGACAGGCGAGGCTGGACCACGCGGGTCAGGTAGTCGGTGATCTCGTTCTGCTCGAGCACCTCGGACGAAAAGCTCAGATACGCGGCGGCGAACTCGCTGTCCGCGGACTCGATGTTGATGACCGGGACTTCGGACTCTGGCGGAAGATCTCCGCGGACCTGGTCGACCTTGGAGCTGATCTCCGAAAGCGCCCGATTGGCATCTTGGTTGAGCTCGAGGCGAGCCCGAACGATCGAGATGTTCTGGCGACTCTCGGACGAGATGTAGTCGATTCCGTCCGCGGCGGCGATCGCACGTTCGATCGGGGTGGTGACAAACCCGCGTACCAAGTCGGCGTTCGCGCCCACATAGACGGTCGTGACGGTGACCGTCGCGTTTTCGTTCTTGGGGTACTGGCGAACCGTGAGCGATGAGATCGCCTGTACGCCGGCGATGAGAATCACCGCGTTGACTACGATCGCGATGACCGGTCGTCGAATAAATAGATCGGTAAAGCGCATGACCTACTGGTCTTCGGGCTGAGGCTCCGCCTCGGCGGGGGCCGGGGCCACATCGTTTTGCAAGACCACCGCCATGCCGTTCTGAAGCTTAAACGCACCGGTTGACACCACGGTCTGACCGGCCTCGAGGCCGCTCGCGATGGCCACCAGGTCACCCCGCCGTTCGCCGAGGCGGACAAACAACTGCTCTGCGACGAGACCGTCGTCCTGTTCGTTCACCACGTACACCGAATTGCCATAGGGGGCGTAGAGCACCGCGGTGTTCGGAATGACGACGACGTCGAGCAGCTGGGGCTCGATCGCTTCGACGTCGAGAAACATACCCGAGCGAATCTGCTCGCCGGGGTTGGGAACCGATGCACGAATCCGCACGTTCCGCGTGGCGGGATCGATCCGTGGATCGATCACTTCGACCCGCCCTTCGAGTGCGGACCCGAGAGCGTTCGACTGCACCCGAATGGTGTGGCCGACCGCGATGCGGCCCGCCGAGGTATCGGGGACTCGGAAGTCGACATAGACCGGATCGAGATTCTGCAGGCTCACAATCGGCTGTCCGGCGTCGACGATCTCGCCGATATCGACCTCCCGAATGCCAAGGCGACCGGCGAACGGAGCGCGAATCGTGCGCTTGCCGATCGCTGCGCGGAGCCCGCGAGCCGCAGCCCGCGCCTGCGAACGCCGAGCGCGTGCCGCGTCGAGGTCCGCCTGCGCCAGGGCCGAATTCTGCACCAGCCGTTCGGTTCGGTTGAGGTCCGTGTCTGCGAGCTCCGCTTCCGCCCGAGCCGACGACAACGATGCGCGGTCCACCGCCGCATCGAGGGTCACGAGGACCTCCCCGCGCTCGACCACGTCTCCAGAAGCAAATCGGAGCGACAGGACCTTGCCGGGAACTTCGGACGCGATCATGACTTCTTGGTTGGCGACCGCAGTTCCGGTCGCGGTGGTGGTGGCTTCCCACTGGGTGGCGACCGCTTCCACCGTAGTGACGCCCACCGGCGGAGGAACAAAGCTCTCCCCGGCCTCGATCATCGCCATGATCTGCGACGCCTTGGTTGCCGCGATCGCACTCACGACCAGTAACAACGCCAAGATGCTCCCGATAATGGCTTTCACCGGAAACCGCTTAGGCTTCACGTCCGGCGACGCGTTCTGCTCTCGGTAGGTCTCACTCGGCGGGCGGACCCCTAAAGTGTCTGTGTTCATAGCCGCTACGCTCTGCCACGGGGCACCCTTCACCCCGGAGGATGCGACCCTGGCACCGGGTCCCTGGTGACCTTCGAAGCAAAGGACAAGGGGGCGGACCCCCACTCCTGCCATTTGCTGTCGGGAACTCCAGAAAAGGCTTGTTTCCACAGCGACCTCCCGCAGTTTTGCAACCGGTGGCTGCAAGGCTGAAGGTGGCCTGCGGCTATCTTGCCTCCCCCGAGATAAGCACCATATTGCAGTAAGAGCATGAAGCGTCCCCTCATCGCTGCCGTCTCCATTGTTCTTCTTGCGATTGCTGTTCTTCTAGCGATTGCCCTCTCGGCGACCGCTCAGGACAACGATGCTCGGAGCGCTGACGGGATGAGCTGCGTGACCTTCACGAAGGATGTCCGCTACGGAAACTCGGGATACGACCATCGGGTCGAGCTCAAGAGCGCCTGCGACGACACCGCGCAGTGTCGGATCACGACGTCCGCGAACCCCGACGGAGTCCAGGCAGAGCTCGCTCCAGGATCCACTCAAACGTATATTACGTTTCGAGGGTCACCCGCCCGCGAGTTCAGCGCCTCGGTCCACTGCACCCCTGCTCCCTAGCCCCGGGACTTCGACCTAGCCCCGGGACTTCGACTGCCCGGGACTTCGACTGCCCGGGACTTCGACTGCCCGGGACTTCGACACGCGCTCAGCGCCGGAAGCGGCGGCGGCTCGGGTCGCGCGGTTCCCGGCACGACCGCACCGAGCATAGCCACGGGCAATCCGATGGTTCCCGAAAACGACGTGGATACCGAGCGGGGCACTGGCGGCGATCCGGGCCAATCCGGGGCGATTCTCCTTCGCTGCATGTAGGGCGTAGAGGGAAGAGCGCACGGGATGCGGCCGTAACTCGAACAGCGATTTCGCGGATTGCTCCTCGCCACAAGTTTCGGGCACACTGCCACAGGGGCGGACTCTACGTGCATATCCTCTTCGGCATATCGATGGTGGTTCAGCTGGCGCTGGCGGTGCACGCGTATCACCACGGGCGGATCTCCCCTTGGGTGTGGATCATTCTGTTCTTTCCGATCGCCGGCTCGCTGCTCTACGCCATCATCTTCATCGGGCCCACGCTTGCGGCGCCACGGCGCCGAGCAAGCCGCGCCGACCTCACCCTCAAGCCCGTCGCGCGCGGTCCGTTCGCTCGGAAGAATGCGGGGCGGGCTCCGGGCGCTCGCCCGACCACCGCGATTCCGATTCCTTCGGTTGCGACCATCGACGCTTACGTGCGCGATCAGGACTGCCCCGAATGCGAGGCGCCACTTGCGGTAAAACGCCGGACGCCGGAGACCATCGACGGGGAGCGGATTCAGGTGGTGCTCACCCACTGCAAGTTCTGCCCTGCGACGCCGACGCGCTACTTCAAGATCGAGACGAATCCCTACGTCATCGACGCGGACGACGGCGAAGAAGCGTAATCTACTCGGCAGGCGGCAAGAACACCCGGAGGTACGCCAGACGCCGAGGCACCGGGAGCACCCGTGCCGGCCGGATCGCGTCGGCGACGCATTCGATCGCCGGATCGTCATCCCCCGCGGGCCCGATCGCCGCCATGACTTGGCCTTGACTTCCGATTTGCACCGTCAGTTCGACCGTCTTGACGACCGGTCCTCGACACCGGTCCATGTCTGGAAGGAATGGCCGAAAGGCTTGTTCGAAGGGCTCGGCGGGTTCTTCGTCACCCCAGGGTTCCACTTCGAGCCAGGGCTCGCGCTTCCACGGCTCCGGGTTGGCGACGAGTTCGGAGGCGGGCTCGTCTTCGAGATGGGGCGGTTCGTCCTGGACTTCGGTCGCGGCGGGCTCGGCTACCGCTGGGGAGTCTTGACGATCGGGAAGTGTTTCGCCCGAGTGAATCTCCGGTCCGGCGGGGGCGGGTTGTGACACGGGTTCGACGATCGGCGCCGCGGGAAGCACTACCGCGGGTGGTCGGTTCCAGTAGCGAACCGCGAGCACCGCCAGCACTGCGACAAAGCCGACGCTCAGCGTCCCGAGAACTCCGGCGAAGAGCCAGAGCGCTTCCGGACGATCGGCCGACACCCGCGGAAAGCGGGACGGCGCCGCGGGCAGGAGCGGCGGGGCGGCCGGAGTCATCGGCACGCTTGCCGCGATGGGCGTCTGAACCGCCACGACCGGGGAAGG
>JBCCZL010000166.1:0-16763 GCA_039187775.1 Myxococcota bacterium | reverse complement strand
GCAGCTTCGGTAGTGAGCGCTAGCCCGCATCGGTCACCAGCGGTGATGGATCGGGTTCGAAAGTGCTAGATTCCCGCGGACCTCGGACTGGAAGACGCCGCAGCGGTACTCGACGTACCGCGAGGACGGCTGGAAGGAGAAGGCCGGGGAGAAGGCCCCGGGAAAGCGGTGCTTTCGGGCGCGAGACACGCCGACTGGTGACCGATGCGGGCTAGTCTCGAGCCACAAGCCATGCGGTAGCGTGTCCGGCTTCGGTGGCTCATGGGTGGGTGGGCAAGCTGCGCTGTCGAGCGAATTGTCGTATGATCCGAACGATTGATGGTGACGACCGCGCCCCCTGGACCGACCCTCCCGTTGCGTTCCCTGCTTCCGCGCTCTTTCCTCTCGCTGTCCCTTCTCTCGCTGTCCCTTCTCTCGCTGTCCCTTCTCGGCTGCGCGACCGAAACGCGTCGACTCGCCTCCGACCGCCCGCCGCTCGACTGCACGGATCCGATCGTGCTGGGAGAAGGGCTCTCGGAGGTCTCCGTCGACGACATCATCGCCTCGGGGTCCCAAACGTTGGTGGCGTGGACCGACGGAGCGCGGCGCTACTTTCGCTTGGTCGATGGCGATGGCTCCCTTCAGGGCGAGGGCAGTCCGCTCCCGCATGTGCGGATGTTCCGAGCGGATGTGGCCTCCGAACCATCGGGGGGCTTTCGAGTCGCGTTTCAAAACCACCAGCGGCTCGGCGCATGGAGAGTGTTTACGTCCCGTTTTGCCGGGGTCGACGAACCGATGAACTGGGATGAAGCGGTCGATCTTTCCGCCGGGATGGAGGAGAGCATCCGTCCGATCCTGGTCCGACGTGGTGAAGAGTGGGCCGTCGCGTATTGGTATGGATTTGGAGTTGGGCTTTCGATCTTTGGGGATGACGCGCAGGTTCGGCAGCGGTCGACGTTTGCGGAGGGCGCGCAAAATGCCTGGGTCCGCGCTGTCGTCCCGACCCAAAGCGGGTACGCCCTCGTACTTCAACGAGGCTTTGCGAGCCAGCAGCTGGAAACCTATCGGCTCGATGCCGACGGCGGTGTTGCGACCCGAGGACCGGATTTCGAGGCATGGGATGGAAAGCTCGTCCGCGATGGGCTGCGCCTGTTCGTCGCCGCCGATGCCGGTCTGTCGATGGTTGGTCTCGACGCGACGGGTAGGGTCGTCAGTTCTCGGGCGCTAGACGAGCGCCCTCTTCGCGGGCTCGAGGTCGAAGCTACGCCCACTGGTTATGCGGTGGGAGCGCGGACCACCGAAGGAGCCTCGTTTGTGCTCTGGCTCGACTCCGAAGGCACTATCCTCGGCGAGTCCTCGCTTCTTGCGTCCGAGGCAGGCTTTGATGCACCCACCCTGTTCTGGACGAACGGTGCGCTGACGGTGGGTTACACCGATGAGCGCGTCTCCGGTCAGACCGCGTATCTCACCACCTGTTCTCCGCCCTCGGGCTAGGCAGACTCTGCGGACTCGGTGTGGACCCGACCCCAGTCGCGCATCGCTTTCATCATCGGCCCCAGCGCCATCCCGCGCTCGGTCAGGCCTTATTCGGCGCGGGGCGGATGCTTCGAATAGAAGGAGCGTTCGACCACGCCGTAGCTTTCGAGGTGCTTCGGCCCAGCTCTGGGAGCGGCTCCGCTGGGGCTCGCTTCGCTCGCGAACCCTGGTCCCAATCGAGACAAAGTGGTCGAGCGTTCGCTCGTAGACTTTCAGGTCGCGGGAGACTTTGCGATGCGTTTTCCGAACAGCACTCGCGTGGACATCGCGGGCGCTCGCCACTACATGCAGGTCGATGCTCCAACCGAGGTGGCTGCGGAGATCCTCGCCGCCGACCAGCGCTAGCGCCGGCCTTCAGGCGACCGCGAGCCGCGTGCGCTGCCACAGCCGCACGAATGCGAGGCTTTGCATCGTTCGATACCCGAGGACGTAGCTTGCCCAAAGGGCGGTCAGCCCAAGCTCGAAGACCAATCCTGCGAGGAGGACCGCGGGAACCATCAGGGTCCATTGAGACACGACCGATACCACCATCGCCCGCTTGTTTTGCCGCGCGCCGAGGAGTGCGTAGTAGAGCGATACCCCGAGCATGTCGGCAACGAGTCCGAGGGTCACCCAGCGCGTTGCCCCGACGGCGAGGTCGATGGTGGAGGCGTCCGCTACAAAAAGCGAGAGCACGGATCGGGGCGCGAGCGCGAGAACGATGGCGGCGACGGTGCCCAGTGCCAAGGAAACGAAGGCAACGTCCCAGCCCCAGCGCCGGGCGAGGCGCTCGTCGCCTGCACCCAACGCCTGGCTCACCAGGGTGGTAGCGGCCATTCCCATCCCCATCGCGGGAAGCATGCCCACCATCGCGATGTTGAAGAGAACATTGGTCGCCGCGAGCTCCGCGGTGCCGAGCTGACCGGCCACCCAGAAGAACACGGCGGTGCTCAGCGTGGCGAGCATGATTTCGAACCCCGTGGGCATCGCCAATCGGAGAAGGGGCACGAAGTCGAAATCCCACCCCGCGAGTTCGAGAAATCCGTAGCGACCGCGTTCGCGGTGAAGCAGTCGAAAGTGAGCCACGCTCCCGGCGAGGGTGGCGACCGTCGATGCGAGGGCCGCGCCCTCTGCGCCCATCGCGGGGACTCCGAGGTTGCCGAAGATAAACACCCAGTTGAGCGCCGCGTTCAGCACGTGAATCCACATGAGGACGAAGAGGTAGACGCGCGGTCGGTCCACGCCGGTCCAGAAACCGCGAAACGCGAAGTTTGCCCCCACCGCCCCGAGGCCGATCAATCGAATCGTCAGATAGCCAGCGCCGTCACCGGACCACGACGCGTCGGACGCAAGGAAGGCAAACAGGGGACGGCCGAACCCGATCGCGAGAACGCTCCAAGGTATCGCGCCGACGAGGAGCAGGACGAGGCCTTGGTTGAGTGGAGTGGCCGCGGAGGGTTGGTCCACCTCGCCCACGCGCCGCGCCACCTGAGCGTGGACCGCTGAGCCGAGGCCCACGGCAAACGCAGCGAACAGCCAGAACATCATCGTCGCGAGCCCAACGGCTGCGAGGGCGTCATTGCCGACCTGGCCAAGCATCGCCGTATCGACGAGGTTCAGCAGGTTCTGAGAGAGCATTCCGAACACGATCGGAAGACCCAGCCGAAGGATTCGATGGTACCGGCGAAGAACGTGAAAAAGCGGCGGCACCCCTGGACGCTCAGTTATGCGGGGGCGGCGGAACCGCCATTCCTGTTCGGAGATGCGCACTGCGTCGAACCCGCGCTGCGCAATTGCTATTCGGTGGTCGCGGCCGATCACGACGCGACAGCCTCTGAACCTCGGCGAGGGCCGTCGTGGCAACCTTCTCCTGCCCTTGGCGGTTGCCCGTGCGCGTCAGCGGCCAGACCATTGGGAATCCAAGTAGGATGCGGCTCCACATACGCTCTCTCTGAGTTGCGGACGATTCGAATTCGGCCGGGCTCCGCTAAGAAACCTGTGGTGCGTCGCGGATTCGTTCAATGCCCGTCATTGCGGATGCCGCGCGCATTCCTGCAGCGCCCATCGCTGCCGGGCGGCCCGAGGCTGGCCGTCCCATGGGTCACCGGGGCTCAGTGCGAGTCGTGAGGCACCCGAGCCGCCGAAAGAGGCTCGATTTCTCCGGCCTCGAACGCCTCGGCAATGCGCTGCGTGAGGAGAACTGCGAGGTTGGTGAGCGCCTCGCGGTCCCTCGGTGGGCCCTCGGCCTGAAGCTCTCCCAGGATCGCCGCAACGCTCTCTTGGCCTTCGCCCCGCTGAAGCCAGCTTCGAAGTGCGACGCCATCCAGCAGGGCGGGCACCGCGACCGCGGCGTGAATCCCCGCTGCGACTTCGGGAGGAGCGTCGATCCCACAACTGCGATGGGTGTATACGAGGGCTCCCTCCGCCGTGGCGCCCAAGCATACCGTGACGTGCGGCGCGAGCGTTGGAGAACCGCCAAAATGCGCGGGTTCAAACCGCGTCCAGTCGATGCTTCGCTCCCCCATAGACCTCCCCTTCGCTCTTCATTTTAGTCATCGCATTTTAGATGGCCACCCTCGAGTTGATCGACCTCTCGCAAACTCAAAACGACGAACCTAAGCCGACTTAAACAAAGTGGCCCAGCCAGCAGGAGGGGGATCGTGCGGGCCGGGCCGTGCGCAGGAACAGGGCAGTTACCCGCGCAAGAAGGGAATAACAGGGGTCCGCCGCGGTGACTAGATGGCGGATATCGCCGGGGTGCGCGCGGCCACTTCGCGTGCTTCACCCACCCCGCGAAATGCACATCGGTTGGAGGGCGTAGCGGCAGCCCGAGGCGCACAAGCGTAGCCGGATCTCGGTGTGGTGCGCGCGAACGTCTTTCGTCCGCACGATGGCGATGGCACGCTGTAGACCCCATGGCGGACCTCTCTTATCGGCGCGGGACGCCCGAGCCGGCACTTCTCCACGAAACGATCGATACGAATTTTCGGCGCCGGGTCCACGACCAACCGGACCGCCTTGCCCTGGTGGTGGTTCATCAGGGCGTCCGGTGGAGCTATCGCGAGTTTGATCAACGCGTACAGGACCTCGCGAAGGGCCTGCTTCACGCCGGGGTCGAAAAGGGCGATCGAGTGGCGCTCTGGGCGCCGAATCGCTTCGAGTGGATTCTTGTCCAGTACGCGACCGCACGGATTGGCGCCATCATGGTATGCATCAATCCGTCCTACCGGACCCGCGAGCTCGCCTACGCCCTTACGCAGTCGGGGACCCGTCTGCTCTTTGCCGCGGAGCGGCTCAAGTCGAGCGACTACCGCGCGATGTTCGAGGAAGTGGCGGCCGAGTGCCCAGCCGTGGAACGAGCCGTGTTCTTCGAGAGCCCGGAGTGGAATGCGCTCATCGCATCGGGGGCCGCGGTCAATGATGCCGCCGTCGACGCTCGCCGGGAGTCCCTCGCTCCGGAAGACCCGATCAATATTCAGTACACGTCCGGGACCACCGGATTGCCGAAGGGGGTGACCCTTACGCACCGGAATATCCTCAACAACGCATACTTCGTCGGCCGCGGATGCGAGTACACCGAAGAAGACCGCGTGTGCGTCCCGGTGCCGTTCTATCACTGCTTCGGCATGGTGATGGGCAACCTGGGTGCGACGGTCCACGGGGCGGCGATCGTGGTTCCCGGCGAAGCCTTCGATCCGGTCAAGGTGCTGGAGGCGGTTGAGCGGGAGCGCTGCACGTCGCTCTACGGCGTACCCACGATGTTCATTGCCGAACTAGGAGTCGAAGGGTTCAAAAACTACGACCTCTCGTCCCTTCGTACCGGAATCATGGCCGGGTCCCCCTGTCCCATCGAGGTGATGAAGCGGGTCATCGCCGACATGCACATGACGCAGGTGACGATCGCCTACGGCATGACGGAAACCAGTCCGGTGTCGACCCAGACGCGGGCCGACGACCCTCTGGAAAAGCGCGTGGCCACCGTGGGTCGGGTCCACCCCCACGTGGAGGTTCGGATCGCCGACCCGGAAACCAACGAAACGGTGCCGGTCGGAGTCGCGGGCGAGTTTCAGACCCGGGGCTATTCGGTGATGCGGGGCTACTGGAACGACGACGCGAAGACCACCGAGGTCATCGACGACGACGGGTGGATGCACACGGGCGACCTTGCGACGATGGACGACGACGGCTACTTCGACATCGTCGGACGGATCAAAGACCTCGTGATTCGAGGTGGCGAAAACGTCTCGCCTCGGGAGGTCGAGGAGTTCCTCTACCGCCATCCCGAAATCGTCGACGCCCAGGTCGTGGGTGTTCCCGACGCCAAATACGGCGAGGAGCTCTGTGCGTTCGTTCGACGGGCGACGGGCAGCGTACTGGACGCGGAGGGGGTCCGGACATTCTGCCAGGGCCAGATCGCGCACTTTAAAGTGCCGCGATATGTCCTGTTCCTCGAGGAGTTTCCGATGACGGTGACCGGAAAGATCCAGAAGTTCCGACTTCGAGAACTCGCCGCCGAAACCCTGGACCTGACGGAATAGAACTTTCGCTCAGTCGACGTTGACGAATGCGAGGCGCACCACCTCAGCATCGGCGTCGTGCGCAGAGTAGAGGAGCAGCCGATGGTGGTAGGCCATCATCCGCATGTGCCGCGGGTTGAGCGGGAGCTCCTCGACCAGCGTCGACCATCCGTTGGTCTCCGGGTCGAACACTTCGATCGACGGTTCGGCCACCACCGATTCGCCTTCGCGAATTGAGCCGCCCGCAAGGTAGAGCTTGCCGTCGAGAGCCACGAGCTCGCCGGAGAGCCGGACCTTGGCCGGCGGTGGCATCTCGCTCCAGTCGCCGGTCGAAAAGTCATACACGATGCAGTCTTCGACGAACTGAAAGTTCTCTCGCATCCCGCCCACGATGTAGTAGCGGTCCCCCAGGACCGCAGCGCCGAAGGCCCGTCGAGGCGCAGGTAGCGCGACCCCGGCGTCCACGAACGGTGCCGACGGATCGTCGATCGGTGCGTGGAGGACCGACGCAAGATGCCGGAAGTGGTCGGCGCGTTCTCGGGTGTCGTCATAGTTGAGGCCGCCGAACACCCAAAGCTTGCCATCGTGTTCGGTGAGCCCAAACTGGGTTCGGGCTTCGGGAAGGCCCTGGGCGCGGGGCTGCCACGCACCGGCTTCATAGTCGAAGAGGTAGATCTCAGTATGGCTCCGCGCGGTCGTCCCGTCGTGACCGAAGCCCGCCACCGCGAACCCTCGGGCTTCGCTGTCCCAGGTTTGAATGGTCTGCCGGGCGTGTGGATACGCTGGCACGTCGAACCAGCGGAAGGCCGGGATGTAGAGTCGATGGGCCGAGCTCACGAAGTTGTGCTCTTCGAAATCGTGCTGTTCGATGCTGTTGTTGCCGCCGAACAGATAGAGCGAGTCACCGTGGAGGATGATCCCCTGACGGTTCTTGGCCGCGCTCGGGTTCGGGATGGTCACCATCGACACTCGGTCTTCGCCGATCGAGCCGTCGATCGGCACCGTCTCCACCACTCGATTCCTGCCGTCGGTGGTCATCCCCGCGATGCCGCCGAGGGCGATCAAGCGCCCATCGTCGTGAACCATTCGGTGAAAAAACCGAGGAAACGTGAGGGTCGTCACTTCTTCCCAGGCCTCACTGCCTAGCTCGTGGCGGTAGATCACGCCATCGCCGCCGCTCGCATAGACTTGCGAGCCCACGCCGATCGCCGCGACTCCGAATCCCGAGCCAGGAAAGTCGGGGCCCCTCGACCATCGGCCGGCTTCGGTGTCGAAGACATCGACCTGAGTCGAGACATTTCGCTCTGGGTCGAGGCCACCCAAGACGAGAAGCGAGTTTCCAGCCGAAGCGACGGCGAGGGCACGTCGCTGGAACGGAACCGACACTTCCTCCCACCCGCTATCGCCTTCGAGGTCGAGGACATACATCGACTCCGCCCACACCGCGTCGGCGGCTCCGCCGCGGAGCTGCCAGCCCCCGACGACGTAGAGCTTGTCGCCATTGACGATCGAGTCGTGGGAAGATCGGGCTTGCGGGAGCGGAGCGAGCTCTTCCCACTGCCCGGCGCCCACGTTGAAGCGGCCCACTTCGGCGACCGAGTGCATGTCCGCGTCGGTGCCGTACGCGTTGTGAGCGCGCATCCCACCCGCGCGATAGATGTGGGCATCGTGGGTCGCGAGCGTGACGCCTTGAATGCCCTGCGCGAGCCCGGGGAGCTCTTCCCAGCGGGGGTCGCCACGAAGCGAAATACGGTGGAACGCTTTGGATTGCCCAGCCTCGGAGTACGCATGCGGTTCGCCGAAGTAGCCGCCAAGGGTGTAGAGCTTTCCGTCGTTGACCACCGCGCCGAAGCTCGTGACGGAGCGCGGGGGTACGGTGAGGAAGCTTGTGCCTTCTAGGGAGTGAACCTCCGGGTCCGGCTCCGCAACGAAGGTTGGCGTCTCCGCCGTGGACGCGACGGCTTCGGTGGGCGTCGGCGTGGTTTCGCGACCGGTGTGGGACGTACCGCAGGCAGCAGCGAAGAAAACAAGACAGCAGAGTGCCTTCGAGCTTCGATTCATCGAATTCTCCCTTTTCCAGTCGGCGCTAGAAGTCGGTTTGGCCGGCTCCGGCGTAGGCCCAGTCTAGGGTGAGCATGCCGTCTGCGTAACCGGTCACCTGAAGCTTCGCGAACTGGCCGTCGGCGGTCTGCACAAGGAACACGATTTCCCTCGGAGTCGCCGTGCGGGTCATCTCGTCGTAATCAAACCATCCGTTGAGGGCGGGATTTCCAGAGAAGGTGCCGGACCCCGGTGGTCCGGGAACTGGGAGCTCCGCGTCAGGGGCGGTGGTGAGGCCCGTCGCCGTCGTCAGTGCGGCAATCGCTGTCTCGGTCGTCTCGACCGCGCCGCCGCTCCCCGTGCCGCTCGTACCCGAGTTGGTGCGAAGGCGTGTCCGGGACACTCCGAGGTCCCAGTCGCCGCTCGTGGCCGCTTCTTCCGGCGTCACGACGTCGCCCAGTCGGAAGCTGTAGTAGACCCACGTCTCGGCGTCGGAGGCGTCGATCGTCGAAGTCTCGGTCCGGACCTCGCGGGTCACCGGGTCGATGCCGAGGACATAGTTCCCATCGTCCCACACCCGAACTTCGACCTTAAAGTAGTCTCCGGCGGCGGAGCGGACGACGAAGCGCGCGTCCTTCGGCGAGAGGGTGTGGTTGCTCGGGTTGTAGTTGTACCACTCGCCGATCATGAGGTTGCCGGAGACCTCGCCCGAACCGGGAGGTCCGGGCGCTGGAATCATGCTGTCTTCGATGAAGCCCGTGGTCGTGCTCGACGCGATCGAGGCATAGGCCTCCTCGACCTCCTTCGCGCCACCAAGACCTGGCCCACTGGTCCCGCTGTTCGTCCGGACGACCGACCGCTGGAACGCAAGGTCCCACTCCATCGAGCTGAGCGGGTCTGCCACAGTGACAAACGAGCTGTCGGAGAGCTTGAGGTACACCCACTCGTCTCGGGAGGTCGCATCGAGCGGAAGTCCCTCGACCACCATCGTGCCTTCGGGCGGGTCAACGGCAGCCCAGCGGAACTGGGGCACCCCCGAAGTGCCTGCCGCGTCGTAGTAGTTCGACCAGGCGAGCTTGAAGTAGTTCTGCTCGACGGTGCGAACGATCCACGTTCCGGGCCGCGGCGACAGGGTGTTGTTGCTGGGATCGTAGAGGTACCAGCCGTCGTCGGTCGTCGAAAGCACGTAGTCCGGGTTGGTGTCGTCGTCATCGCCGTCCGGCTGGTCCACCAGATACTCGGTGGCTGGCGCTTGGGTGACATCCTCGAACGCTTGGTCGGCGAGGAACGCCACCCCGGCGTTTGCGGTACCGCTGACGCCACTGTTCACCTTTACGTTGAACCGCTGAAAACCGATGTCCCAGTCTTCGCTGTCGTCCGCGTTTGCCGGCGAGACCTGGGTGCCGGTTTCGAGATCCATGTAGATCCACACCTCGCGGCTCGTCGCATCGACGCTCGTGAGGGTGACCCCGTCACCTTCATCGGTGCTGGTGAGGTTGGCTCCAACGCTTCCGCCGTCGGGGTTGGATGCGTCCGTGCCCGCTTCGACTCCGACGTCTCGCAGATCGTCGGCGCAGCCAAGACCGAGTGCGACGACCGAAAAGATAGCAACTGCGTGTGTTCTCATAGCGATTCCTCTGCCTCTTCATCGAGGTCGTCTTCCACGGGCCCTTGCTCGAGCGCGCCGGTGAGACCACCATAAACCGTGCGGGGTCGGACATTGAGGTCCCGGCTCCCCACATTAAACACATTGTCGATGCCCACATAGACGCCGAAACGGTCGCCGAAGCGCCAGCCGAACTTAGCGTCGACCTGGGCGTACGGGTCATCGGTCACTTCCTCTTCGGTCCCGTCCCCATCAAGGTCGAAGTAGAACGGACGCTCACCGACGATGGCGCCGCGGAGCTCTGCCTCGAGACCGGCTTCGGTTCGGACGCGGCCCTTGAAGGTGCCGCGGTGCATGGCACGCCCGGGGAGCGCCCGGTCGAGCTCCTCGTCCCTTGCGTCAAGCAGGGCGTAGCCCACCTCCAGGTCGAGCTCGTCAAGCGGTCGGTATCGGACCGTGAGCTCCAGGCCCTGTGTGTGGGCAGCGGCGACGTTGGTGTAGACGAAGCGGAGTCTCCCGACATTGCCGTCGTCGAGGGGTTGGGCGTCGATAAGGTTTTCGATCTGATTTCGAAAAAGGTTGGCCGAAATCCAGATCCGGTCGGTCGGTCGGACCACCGTGCCCACCTGGACGCTCCACGACGACTCCGGGTCGAGCTCTGTGTTGCCCTCGACGACGTATCCAACGCTTGGATTCTCGAAGAACAGGTACTGCTCGGCGAAGGTCGGGGCGCGAAACCCGGCGCCACCGCTCGCCCGAAGCGTCACTCGCTCATGCGGGTCGAACCGGATCGCGAGCTTCGGTGATGGCTGCACCCCGAACTGGGTGTCGATGTCGAGGCGAAAGCCCGGAACGATCACGAGATACGGGTCATCCATGATGATCCACTCGTCTTGGATGTAGGGGGCGACGCGTGCGCGCCGCCGCGACCCATTGACGCGAGGCGAGTCGAGCACCTGCAAGAGATAGTCCGCGCCGGCGGTGACCACATGGGCTGGGGAAACCACCCAGTCGAGCTGGATCTGACCTTCGCCCTGGTGCTCCCGGTTGTCCTGGAACTGGTCGAGGGCGTCCGAGCCTCGCTGGTCCTGGAGAAACTGGTCTCGGTAGAGGCTGTAGCCGAGCGAAATTCGAAACTTGCTCCCGTCTTCGAACTCGAAGCGCGGGCCGAGCGACGCTGCAAACTCTTCGGCGACCTGCTCCCGGTCGAAGATGGCCCCGGTGCCGCTTTCATCGATCCCCTGCGAATCCCGACGGCGAAAACGAAGCTGGGCGACGGCACTCAACGTGTCGGAAAGGTCGAGGCTCGTCCGGTTCGTGAAGATGTACTCGTCGAAGGCGCTGCCGGACGTGGCAATATTCTCGGGCTCGAGGTCGTAGCTGCCGGAGTGATGGTACCCGGCGGAGAGCTGCACATTGAGGATGCCGAGCCGCGCTCCACCCGCCACCGAAAGGTCGAAGAGATGCCCAGCCTCGTCGCCAAAACTGAAGTCTCGGACCGCGTCGTCGCCGCCATCCGGTGGGATCATGTAGCCGTACTGTGCCTGTGCCTCAACCGAGTACGAGGAAACGTTGTCGCGGGTAATGATATTGATCACACCGCCGATAGCATCGGAGCCGTAGAGGGCCGAGGACGCACCGCGGACGATTTCGATGCGCTCGATCGTCTCCACGGGAAAGCGCGACAGGTCGATACCTCCGCCGGTTCGGCCGATGGTGCGCTCCCCGTCGACGAGCACCAGGACATAGTCGGCGTCAAGCCCTTGGAGGCGAACCGTGTTACCTCGAAAGGATCGGATGATCTCGAGTCCGGTGAGCTCTTCGAGAGCTTCGGAAGCATCCTGGACTCCTGCGCTCCGAAGGTCTTCGCGGGTGATGACCTCGGTGGCCACCGTAGCTTCCGAGAGTCGTTCCTGCCGCCGGGACGCGGTGACCACCACCGGGTCCACCTCGAATAGTTCATCGGTGCCCGGCGCAAGGTCTTCCTCGCCCAGTTCGAGCTCTTCACCGGGAGGGTCGGACGCAGACTCCTCTTGAGCCGCGGCGGAGTTTGCAACCACCGCGAGCAGCGCCACGAGAAGCAGATGACAATAAGAGCGGGATCGCATCGAACGAAGACTGCTTAGAGTCGATCGATAATGAAAACAACTTTCAATAGCAATTAACGGGTTGGACCCACGGTGTCAAGGTGGGGCGCTCGATCGTATCCCAAGTGTACACCGACGGGGCCGAAGCGGGGGGGAGGCGACGAACCATGCCGCGTTGACCCCGGCGCGTGAAATCGAGCCGCGCTAGCGAAGAATGCCGGCGGGAATCCTCGCGGTGGCACGGTAGCAGTCGCAGTAGAGTGCCAAGATCGGGGCCGTTGCGGCAACTCGAGGAATCTCAATCCCCAGGTAGCGGACGCTTCCCGCCGGAAAGAGGCCCTCGTCGAGCGCGGTCGCTGGAAAGTGCGCCCCGTCTGCGATCAAATTCAGCTTCGACGGATCCGCCGAAAGAACTTCCGCTACCTCGTGGCATGTTCCCTCACAGGACCCATCGACGTAGAGGGTAAGAGTCAGCCGGTTTGGCACGGGGACCAGCCGATTGAGGAACGCAAGCTCCTCCGCGAACCGCGCCTCGTTGTTCGCGCATTCGATGCGACGAATCTCGTGGGCTTGATAGAGGAGTGTTTCGCGGTCTTCGAACACCACCGACACGCAGTCGCCGAGCCGTACTCGACGTCCGCGCTTTCGGTCGATGATGGTGGCACGGTGAAGTTCGCGCTCGCGCTCATATCGCGCTGGAGGCAACAAATGTGTTGCGAGAGACGTGGAAGTCCGATTCACCGCAGGGCTCCTGATGAGTTGAGGGGTACGATCCAAGGCTTCGGCGTGAAGCTCTCCCGCTGACGGCCGAGGTCCACCCTGGGGTCGATAAGGGGCTGGCTTCGTCGGCCGTTGAATGCCACCACTGCGTCGGCGCGTACCTCGACGTCTTCGCCCGCTTCCTGCCGAAAGCGTTCGCGCAGACGGTGGGCGTATTCCAAGATCATGTCAGGCTGGGTGGTCATCATCCGGATCTGAAGGGGCGTCAGATCCTCTCGGGGATGAATCGTCCATTCGCGGCCGGTCTCTTTGCCTCGAACGAGGAAGTCGACCTGCCCGGTCTTCTCGATGAGCATCACCTTCCAAGAGAACCGATAGCCTTCTTCGGTCCAGTGGGTGTTGCCGGGGTAGACGAGAAAGCGGAGCGGCACCGCAAACTGGATCAAGAACCAGCCGGCGAGAAGAAGGATTGCCCATGAGGGTAGAAGCCGAGAGTCGCGGGGACCCGAGGCTTCTTTCGGTGACTCCGAAGTCGTCGACTGAGTCGCGCGGCGAATTCGTGCCCAGGCTTGTCGCGGCCAATCTGGCGCGAAGAATGCCGTGGTCAGCGCCATCATCACCCACGGGAACACCCCGATAGGGAAGAGGAGCGCGGTCATTAAGTGGAACACCACGACCACCGCGTACGCGTAGCGACGAGTCTTCGGCCAAAGCAGCGCGGGAAACACCAAGAGGTCGAAGATCGCCCCGGTCCAGCTCGCCAAGAGCGCGACCCAGAGCTCGTCCATCAGCGGGCCGACGAGCGGGAGGTCGGTGTGGGTCTGTAGCCACGTCGCGAGCGGCTCGCCGCGAATCAGCCAGTCGTGATTAAGCTTCGCGAGGCCCGCATAGAAGTACACGAGGCCCAGCTGAAGCCGAAGGGTGAGGAGGGTCCACCGAGGCACGGTTCCGGTTTCGTTGCCCCGGCGCCAGCTGTCGACCGACCACGTTCGGTGAAGCGGCATGAACAGCATGAGGAATGCGACCAGACTCATGAGGTAGTAGTGATTGAGGTAAGTGGTCTTGTCGCAGAGCTCGAGGTAGGTGAAGCCCAGCAGGAAGACCAGAACGCAAAAACGGTAGAACGCCCCAAGGGCGATTCCGATCGAAGCGAGGCCCACCACGAGGAACAGGACATACATTCCCGTTTCCGGCAGGACGCGGACCCACGAGAAGCCGAAGTAGGTGAAGTGGAACGACGGATCCACGTAGATCTCTTGAACCCACCCGTTCGCGACGAAACGGATCGTGCTGTAGAGCATGACGAGCCCAAAGAGGACCCGAAACACCGCCAGCGACGCGCCGTCGATTTCTAGAGCCAGCGACCGCCGAAGCAGGGAGAGCACGGAGATGACTCTGCGGGGCTGACCGGACCGGCGGCCTCAGTCGGCGTCGGTGTTGTTGAACATCACCGTGATGCCGAGCACATTGGCGGCGTCGACCCCGAGCGCCCGGTGGAGGTCCTTTACCGCCTGATATGCGGCTTCCACCTCGTCGGGGCGGTCGACGACCGCACTGGCCAGCGGCGTGTCGATCGCTTGTACCGCGGTCGTCGCCCGGTCGAAGTGGTCTTGGAGCGCGGTGGTGAGCTCGGGCGCGCGACCCTCCACCTGGGCGTCGAAGCTCACGTTTTCAGCGGTTCCCGCGTAGGCGGCCCGAAGCCCGGCGAGCGAGTCGACGATGTCCTGTGCCGACCGATGACTGAACGGCGATTCGACGGTGTCCGGCTGTGGGTCGCCGCCATTTCGCTTGCCCGCGGGCTTGCCGATCTTGAGCTCGCGGATGTCTTCCGCCGCAAAGGTGATGCGGTTGAAGAGCGTGTTGATGGCCATCGCGCGGGAGTCGTAAAGCGGGCTGCCTTCCCCGGCGGTCACGAGGGCTTCACCAAACCCGCCCATGCCGTCCCAGGCGGCGAGCATTTCGTCCGCCCGAAGGACGAGGTCTCCCGCTAGCCCGATGAGGTACTGGCAGCGCCGGTCCCCCGACGTCTCGTCGGTGTAGGCGGCAAGGATCGCCGAGTGATCGCCGCTCGGATCATAGAGGAGGTACTCCATGGCCGGCAGACCCTTGGCCGGAGCGCCGAGGCTTTCGATGCCCGCCGCGTCCAGCTCGGCGGTTCCGTCGAGGGTTCGCTGGACCGTATCGGGCCGGGCGGGCCAAAAATCGATCTTCGGCCCGAGCCGAACCGGTTCGTCGGTATGGGGGCCGAAGGCGAAGATGTCATTTCGCTTCCAGCTGCCACGAGCGGTCCACCACGCTTCCTGGACCGTCGTTAGCGATGCCGCGGTTCGGTCCGCGCAAAATGCTTCCGCCGCCGCGTCCAGCGCCACCGCCTCGTCGCGAAACGTCTGGTACGTCGGAATCGCCACCTGCTCGACAATGGTGGAGAGCACCGCTTCGCGGGGGTCTCCCTCGGGGGGAGTCTCGGTCTCGTTCGAGCAACCGGCGACGAGGGCAAGACAGGCAAGCGTTAGAAGTGATCTCACAGCGACTCCACAAACTGAAGGAGGGCCGCGCGGTCGGCGGCGGAGAGGTTTCGGAAGAACTCACGGGCCGGCTCGGCTTCGCCACCGTGCCAAAGAATCGCCTCGGCCACACCACGGGCGCGACCGTCGTGGAGGAGGAACATATGGTCATTCACCGTTTCGACGAGTCGAAGGCCCCAGAGCGGCGGCGTTCGCCATTCTTGACCAGAGGCGTCGAACACAGGACGACCATCGGCGAGCTCTTCGCCCATGTCGTGCAGCAAGAGATCGGTGTATGGCCAAATCTGCTGGTTGCCGACTTCCTCGAGGGAGGGAAAGTCACCGGTTTGGTGCGTCGGCGTGTGGCACGAGACGCAGCCGCCGTTTGAAAAGAGCTGCTTTCCTCGAAGGATTTCTTCACCGTCCCATCGCTCCCGAACCGGCACCGCGAGCGCACTGCTGTAGAATACGGTGGCTTCCAGAAGGTGGTCCGGAATCTCAGGCGATCCCCCGTTCATTGCGGACTGACATTCGGCCTGAGGCTCGGTGCAGTTGTTCTCCGGGAACAAGCTCGAAGTAATGCCGATGTCTCCGAGAAACGCTCCTGCGGTCTGCTGGCGGACCGAGGGCTGACCGGCCTTCCACCCGAACCGTCCGACGCGGAGCGCGCCTGCCTCCACGTCCCACACTTGGTTGACTCGACCGGAGATGCCATCGCCGTCTTGGTCCTCGGGGTCGGCGAGGCCAAGGAGTCGGTCTTCGGGGATCGCGTCCAGAAGACCGAGGCCGATCATCACCGGGGCGACCCTCGGCGACGTCAGGAGCTCCGGATGAAACGGGCCGTAGGCCTGCTCGCTGAACTGATAGATCGGTTGCCGAAGCGAATAAGGTTCACCATCGGCGTAGGTGCCGGGCACCTCTTCGTAGCTCACCGTGACGATGGCCTCCCGAGGCACGCCCGGGATCGCGGACGGCTGAATCTGACCGCCGTACACCGGGTCGGGCACCGGTTCGCCGTTGGGGCCTGCGCCGGGAATGCTCAACCGGACCAGGAGCTCGATCGCCGGATCGTCCGGCGTGGCAGGGGGCGCCCCTCGTCCGTCCCGAAAGTGGCAGCCCGAACACGACCGGGCGTTGAAGGTCGGCCCAAGTCCATCCCGAGTCTGGGTCGAGGAAGGCGCGAGAACCCAGTTCTGGTTGAAGAAGCTGTTGCCCGTAAAGAATGGGTTCCGCCGGTCTCCAACCAGGTTCGCCGCGGGAAATGAAAACGCATTGCCGCCCAGGAGGAGGACATTGGTGGTTTCTCCCCCGGGGAGCCACTCCCCGTCCTCGACCTCGGCGAACTGAGGCGGCGGGCTCTCGACCTCCTCGCTGCACCCGATGAGGGCCACTGCGAAGAGGCCGAGGCAGAACGCACTACTCGGGAATTTCGACGGTGAGGCCAAAGGCCGCGAACACTTCCTGAAGGGTGGCTTCCTGCGTGCGAAGTGCAGTGATGAGGGCGCGGACTCGATCATTGCCTGCAGTGTTGCCAGATGCAATCTCTTGGTCAAACGGCGGCTGAAGGGCCTCGGCGGCGGTAACACTGGCGGCGATCTCCGTACGAAGTCGGTCGGCAAGGGCCATATCCACCTGCGCGACGATATCGTACACACTTGTGCCCATCACCATCGTGCCGTCAAGGCGCTGGTAGCGGCCTTCGTATACGTTCTGGATTCCGATGCAGTCACCGACCATGTCGCGGTGGGTATTGTCGCTGAAGCAGGAGTGCTCGTCTTCCTGGTCGCCTGAGTCG
>JBCCZL010000165.1:0-16808 GCA_039187775.1 Myxococcota bacterium | reverse complement strand
TTCGCCGAAGGCCAGCTCGACGGCCGCTCGGAATCGACGGGGGCGGCCTCGAAGCGGACGGGTTCCGTGGGCAAAGCTGAAGAAGCTGCCCCACATCCCCGAGAGCGCGGCGGGGATTACCGGGACGGACCGACGGCGAAGGATTCGCTCCACGCCTGGCCGAAACGGACTCATCGCGCCGTCCCGGCTCACCTTGCCTTCAGGAAAGATCACCACCACCTCTCCTTCGGCGAGCGCCCGGTCGATCTCCTCGAAGGCCTGGTCGACGAGCGTCGGGTTCTCTTTCCGGGAGGCGATGGGAATCGCTCGTGCGCAACGGACGATCCAGTGAAGGAGCGGCGTGTTGTAGAACTTGTGGTCCATCACGAACCGGACCGGGCGCCGCGCAAATCCGCCGAGGATCACCGCATCGATAAAACTTGGATGATTGGCGACGATCAACGCCGCTCCGTGCTCCGGCACGTTGTTTCGGCCCCGAACGCGAAAGCGATAGGCGAGGCAGCTGAAGATCCGGGCCGCCAGCTGAAGAAACGCAATGTAGACCGCCTGCACCGTCGGGATTCGCGGGGGCGTGCTCGGTCGGGTCCAGTCGGCTCGTAATTCGATCGCGTCCATGGTTCGTTGCTTGAGCGAAGTTCATGCCGAAGCTTTCGGGCAGATTTTCCGAAATATTCCCGGCGCGTAGCCAGTTACGGGGTACATCTGCTGCACTCCAGCCGTACATTCCGTGCACATGCCCAGCTTGAGTTCTCAAGACCGAGAGTTCTTCACCCTGGTCTCCCAGGCGGTGTACGAAAACCCGTTTGGCGAGGAGCGGGATCGCCTCGACACCCAGATCGCGCAGGCCGACGCCAAGGGCCCCGAACTGATGGAGCGGCTGATTCACCGGGTTGAAGAGCGGCTCCGGACCCTCGTCGGCGACGGCGAAGCAGTGCCCGACTACGAACCCGAAGACCGGGCCCTGCTTGAACACGGACTCCTCTTTGCGACCTTTCATCGCTTCGTCCCCGAGATCGACACACTCATCGCCGACCAGCGAGACCGAAAAGGAAAAGATGCCTCAGCACCTTTCGCACCAGCGGCTCTCGGATACTTGACCCGAGCCGGATACCACGAGCCTCGGGCGATTCGCATGCTCGAGCTGTTCTTTCAGATGCGCCGCGCCTGGATGTTCATCGGAACCGGGCTCGTCGGCCAAAGCCGGTCGATGCGTCGACTTCGCGAGCACTGTTGGGACAGCGTATTCACCCACGACATCCGTCGCTACGATCGCTTTCTGTGGAACCGGATGGAGGACTTTTCCACGATTCTGCTCGGCGAGACGGGCACTGGAAAAGGCGCCGCCGCGGCGGCGATCGGGCTTTCTGGATTCATCGAGTACGAGCCGAAGACGCAGTCATTTGCTCAGAGCTTCGACAAAACCCTGATCTCGATCAATCTCAGTCAGTTTCCCGAGACGCTGATCGAGTCGGAGCTCTTCGGTCACAAAAAAGGAGCATTCACCGGCGCCGTCGACTCGCATGAAGGAGTGTTCGCCCGCTGCTGCCCTCACGGCGCGATCTTCGTTGACGAGATCGGCGAAGTCTCGGTGCCCGTTCAGATCAAACTCCTTCGGGTGCTGCAGGAGCGAGTGTTCTCTCCGGTGGGCAGCCACGAGGAGCGCCGCTTCGAAGGCCGGGTTATCGCCGCCACCCATCGCCCGCTTGACGAGCTCCGGGAGAGCGGGAGCTTTCGCGACGATTTTTACTACCGGCTGTCCGCCAACGTGATCACCGTGCCGCGCCTCGCCCAGCGCCTCGAGGAGGCCCCGGCCGAGTTATCCGAGCTGATCGCGGCGCTCCTTCCTCGCCTGGTGGGGGAATCGACCGCAGAGCTCGAGGCGGAGGTAAAGGCCGCGATCGACCGGGATCTCGGGCCTTCGTATCCCTGGCCGGGGAATGTGCGCGAGCTCGAGCAGTGCATTCGGAGGGTGCTTCTGACTCAGCGCTGCCAACCCGATTCCCGGCGAAGAGAAGAGGAGCCGGAGACCCTCGCCCAGGAAATTCAGGCCGGTGCCCTCACCGCCGAGGCCCTGGTGGCCCGGTACTGTAAGGTTTTGTACGAGAAACACGGCACGTACGTGGAGGTCGCCAAGCTTACCGGCCTCGATCGGCGAACCGTGAGAAAATATATTCAGGACTGAATGGGTTCACCGGGCGCTTCGAATGAAATGGATGGGGGTGTTTCCGCGTCTATAGGCGTCCGGGGCGTCTCGACCGTCTCCTCGGGTTGAGGAAGCGTGCGAATGGACTATAGATTCACGAGTTCTGGAGAGGGCATTTCATGAAGCGTGTGTTGATGGCAGCCGGCATCGTGTTGCTCCTGGTACTGCCAGCCACGGCCGAACCTGAGGCGGTTGGGGCACAGCAGGAACTGGTGATTCGGGTCGCCACCATGGCCCCTCGGAACTCCGCGTGGATGCGAGGGTTTCGGCAGTGGGACCGGTCGATGCGGGAGCGGTCCAACGGCGCGGTGCGCCTTCAGATCTACGCCGGTGGCTCGGCGGGCGACGAGCGAAGCGTGGTGCAGAAGCTTCAGTCGCGTCAGCTCGATGCGGCATCGATGAGCATCACCGGGCTCGGCATGATCGATCGTTCGGTCTACGTGCTAAACGCGCCCGGCATCATCGAGAACTACGACGAGCTCCGCGCGGTGCGGCGGGCGATGGACCGGGAACTGAAAGCTCCGTTTGAAGATGCGGGGTTCAAGATCATCGGTTGGGGCGATGTCGGGGCCATGCGGCTCTTTTCCGCGCAGCGCATCGAACGACCGTCTGACCTTCGCCGAGCGCGCCCGTGGGTGTGGAACGACAACCCGGTGTTCGTCGAGTGGCTTCGAACCGCGGAGGTACGCGGCGTTCCGCTCGACCTGACCGAAGTCCTTCCGGGACTCCAGACCCGTCGCATCGACACGGTCCCCGTGTCCGCGCTCGGCGCGGTGGCGCTCCAGTGGTTCAGCCACTTTCGGTACGTGTCGGAGCAGGCCAACGGCGTGGTGATCGGTGGCCTCGTGATGCGAAAGGACACCTTCGACAACCTGCCGCAGGACATCCGCGAGGAATTCGACGCGCAGGCGGCTCGGGCGAGCCGGCAGATGGCCCGAATGGTGATGCGAGCCGACGACCGAGCGTACCAGGCGGTCCTCGACCGGGGTCTCACCGCGGTAGACGTCAGCGATCACGAAGCCGAGTGGCGCGATGTTGCGAACCGCACGCGGACTCGGCTGACCGGACGGCTCTACGACGCCGACGCGCTTCAACGGGTGGAGCGAATCGTCTCGCAGCACCGAGCTCGCAACCCGGCCCCTTGATCGCGTAGGCTCGGGCCACTGTGGCCCTTCCTTTCACCTACCCGCTCGAGCCCATGCTCGCCAAAATCGGCGACGGGATTCCCGAAAAGGGCGAATGGCTCTTCGAGCCCAAATGGGACGGCTTCCGCGCGATCGTCTTTCGCGATGGTGACGAGGTCTATACCCAGAGCCGCGACAAGAAGCCTCTCGACCGCTATTTCCCCGAGCTTCAGGCACCGCTTCGCGAGATGCTCCCCGAGCGTTGCGTGCTCGACGGCGAAATCATCCTGATGGGCGACGGAGCCCTCGATTTTGGCGCCCTCCAACAGCGGATCCATCCGGCAAAGTCGCGCATCGAGCGCCTATCGAAAGAGACTCCCGCGGCGTTCGTGTTCTTCGACCTCCTTGCCCTAGGAGACGAAGACCTTCGCAACGAGGGCCAGCTCGCCCGGCGAAGGCGACTCGAGGAGATACTCAAGGCGGCCGCGCCACCGGTGTTTATCACGCCGGCGACCACCGACCGGAAGGTAGCCAAGCACTGGTTCGATCACTTCGAGGGCGCGGGCCTCGAAGGCCTCATCGCAAAGCGCGTCGACCAAACCTACGCGCCCAAGAAGCGGGCGCTGATGAAGATCAAACACGTCCGCACCGTGGACTGCGTGGTGGCGGGCTTTCGTTGGCACAAGAAAGGCCCGGGGACGCTCGTCGGCTCGCTCCTTCTTGGCCTCTACGACGACGAAGGCAAACTTCATCACGTCGGCATCACGTCCTCGTTCAAAATGGACTACCGAAAGGAGCTTGCCGCCGAACTCGAGCCCCTCCGGAAAGGGGCGCTCGACAACCACCCGTGGGCGGCGTGGGCTCAGTACGAATCGGAGGCCCGCGAAAAGGGGGGCCGGATGCCCGGGGGGCTCAGCCGGTGGAGTCAGGGCAAGGACCTGAGCTGGGAACCGCTTCGACTCGAGCGGGTGGTCGAGGTGAAGTACGACTATCTTCAGAGCGGCCGCTTTCGCCACGCGGCGACTTTCCTCCGATGGCGAACCGACAAGCCGATTCGGGAATGCACCCTGGGTCAACACCAGGATCCCGAACCGGCCAATCTCCAAAGCGTGTTCGAAACCGCCGAGCGGTAACGAGCTACATGCCGGGAGGCATCATTCCACCGCCGGGCCTTCTCACAAACGAGTCGTCTGGCGTGCCCCAGACGCAGCGGGGCATGAACGGATAGGTGTGCGTGAGGTAGTAGGCGTACTCGAAGGTTTCACCGTCGACGGTGACCATCTCGTCACGCCCGTTGCACTCATCCAGGTCGCCGACGGTCTCGTCGTACACCCAATCCTGTTCGAAGGTGCCATCGTAGTCTCCACCGGGCACCGTTTCGGTTCCGATCGCGACGCGCGCGCCATCGCGAACTCGGTAGCTCCCGGTGAGCTCCGCGACCGGGCTCGAGATGTCCCCCGGTGTTTCATAGCCGTAGCGTGCAAACACAGGAAACCCGTCGGCGGCCCAGCCGATGTGGGTGACCGCGGGAGTGGTCGGGGTCAGCCCGGTGGGATTGCCGTGATAGTGGTATTCGCCGGTCGGCTGGACGTGCGCGAAATTGCAGTCAACGCCCAGAGTGGTTCCCGGCATGGTCGTGGTGTCGTCGGTGAGCCGGCCGCCAAAGGTGAGCGCCGCGTAGCGCCAGACGCCTTCACTATTGAAGCTCTCCGCCGTCGCGGGCTCCATTTTGATTCCGTTGAGGACCACCCCGGGGACCTGGAGCGGCGTAGCGGTCGCGGTCTTCGTGGGCGTCGTCGTCACCGAATACGCGGTGCTCTGCGCGCGGATCGCATTGGGGTTGCCGGCATTGGGAAACAGATCGACATCGTGATTTGGAATCGCGTTTCCGGTGATCATGCGAACTCCACCCTCCACCACGACGGTCGATTCGTGGCTCGCGCCGTAGCAGAACGCCGCCTCCGCGGCACTTAGGGAGCAGCCCTGAAGCTCAGTGGTAAACGACTGCGCCCCACTGGCTACCGGAGTCGGGGTCGTCCCGCTGCCCCGCGAGTCGTCGCTGCAGACCATCGGATCGATGTCGCTCTCTGCCACGTCCATCGACGAGTCGGTGGTCGACGCGTCCACCGCTCCGGCATCGGGCGATGCCTCGTCATCGCCGCATCCCCACGCGAGAAGGCACGTAGAAACGCAGGGGACGAGCAGGAGGACTCGACGGCTCATCGCTCCCCTCCAAACAGCACCACGCGTTCCGGCAGAGCGAGGGTCCGCCGAAACACCGGACCCACCGGCACCTGGTCACCAAGCTGCCGTGCCGCGCGAGCGCGTTGCGCCGAGAGCCGAAGCGGGGCGCGCTCCGCATCGGCGTAGCTCAGGGCGAGATTCGCCGGCGGCGTATCCCAGCGATAGCGGAAGGTGATACGAAGGTGGGGCTCCGAGCCGTGATGGTGCGCGGTCGCAACGTCCTGGAAGATCACTTCGCCTCGTCGCCCGCGCTCGTCGACGAGGCGAAGGGCAGCATCGAATGCAGCGAGAAGGTTGGCGCGCCGCCGCTGGACCTCGCGCGCGCTGAGCGTTCCATCGCCGTTGTCATCAAAAGTCGAAAAGAGCGACGCCGGCGGCGTGGCGACGAGGTACGCGGTGTCACCGGCAAGACGCAGCGTCATTTGCTTGGCGTTCATGCCGTGGGCCTGCGCAAAGCTCGGGACCCCAGCTATCAAAAGAGCACACAGTAAAGCTCGTCGTCGCATCGATCGCATTCCTCCTAGGGCCTCCCGCAGCCCTCATCTGCCACCCCTCGTCTCAGCAAACCCGATGCCAGCCGAGAACCGACGGGGCGGTCCCGCCACGGCGTCTTCCCCATGCGGACCGCGCCACCGGGACTGCAGGTTCTGCCGCACCCCCAAATGCGAGTAGTTCGGCCGCGGAATTCGCCCACGCTTACCTTCGGAGACCGATGATGGCTAATACCCCGTGCCCCGAATGCGGAAGCTGCACCCATGAGCCCTTTTTCTTTTCGAAACACCTGATTCTGTCGGGATTTTTCGCTCCGATGCTCTTCTCCCTTCGACGCTGCAGCGGCTGCGGGACCGACTACTCGACGCGATCCGGACGGCGAGCCTCGGCATACGTGTGGCCGATCTGCGGCATCCTGGCGACGGCGGGAGCCTTCAGTCTCGGCGCCATTCTATTCGTGGCGTTCACCGTGTCAGAGCTCAAGGCCGAGAGTGACTTCCAGGAACAGCGGCGCGGCATCCTCGACGCAGATATCTATACGGTCCCCGATGATGGGCGCTGAGCGCATTGGAACTTCGAGCAAAGGGCGGCATCGAAGCCGCGAATCTCAGCCTTCGGCACGCCACCTCCCACTGGAGACGTTGTCCTCGGACCCACGTTTGGTTTAGCGTTGCCCAAAGCGCGCACCGGGATCATGCGCGCCAAGTAACAAGGCCGGCGAGTGAAGGGGCGCGAGATAGAGGCACCGAAGGGCCAGGTGGTTGCCGAGGTGGTCGCCGAAGCACCGTTTTCTGCGATGCGTGCCGCGCTTGTATCCTCGGGCCGCGGCTGGCTCCGCGAACGCGGACTCTTCGACGCGTATCTTGCCCCGCTGCCTCCCGAGGCGCGTACGGTCATTGAAACGGCCGCAGCGAGCGACATGCTCCCGCTTACCGTGCTGCGAGCCCACTATCGGTCGATGGATGCGCTTCGCCTTTCGATCGAGGACCAGCGAGCCTCCGGACGGCACATCGGAAAAGAGAACTGGGGTGCGATGATGAAGGTCGTGGCGACGCTCGCCGGGCGGATGGGCGCCTCGCCGTGGATCGCGCTGAGCCGGGCGCCTCAGATCTTTGCTCGCAATGTCACCGGCGGAGGCCTTCGTGCGGAACGACTCACCGGTACACGGGCCCGGATCGTGCTGTCACAGTTTGAAATCTCTCGCTCCGAATATTTTGTCCACTCGGTGATCGGGAGTTTTCTGGCCGGTCTCGATCCGTTCTGCGAAGCAGACGCCCGTATCACGGATCGCGACGGGGTCTCGTTCTCGTTCACCATCGATTGGTAGCGCCCGTCAGAGCCGGCTCAGGTAGTCCCCCAAGGGAACCTGCGCTCCGATCGCCAAACCGAAGCGCACCGGGCTTCCTTCGTCGACCTCGGGAAAGAACAAGGCCGACGGGGCGATGTAGATCTCGAGGAGCTGATAGAGGTCGAGCGCCGCGAAGCCGCCAAAGATCACCGCTTCGGACTCGGCCGAATCGAGGACCGCACGGTAGAGAATCCCCGACGCAAACGCACCCACCCGGAAGTTAAAGTTGTCGCCCCAGAACGAAGGAGAGGCGACACCGATCCCAATCTGCTCATTGATGATCGGCTGAAGCCGGAAGCCGTCCACGGTCCCCGGTGCTTCGCCGGGCGCTTCGGTAAACGTCATCATCTCGCCGAGACCGACGGTGAGGTGAAAATAGACCCGCCACTGGTGCTTCGCGCGAAAGTCATCACCGAGACCCGCGAGGGTGCTCCGAAACACACTTCCATCGATGCTGATGCTTCCGTTGCTGATGCGCATCGCCTCGCGGAGTGACTGCACGATTCGGACGGTCCAGCAGCCAAGGCTGTCCGGTTGCTCCCCGCAGGCGTTCAGGACCCTTCGATTGAAGCCGAGGGCCGCAAGCACATCCTCCTCACGAATCTGCGCTGCGAGCTCGAACATAATGCCGATCGTTGCCCCCTGGCCCGATGTGATCCGGCCGAGCACCGGCGAAACGATCTCGAGAACGCGCGACCGGACCTGGTCGTCGCCCACCTTGATGCCCAACGCTTCGAGACCCCGGAGCGCGTTGCCGATCGAGGTCAGGCCGCTTTCCCGCGCCGAGTGAAGGTTCACCGACCGAAGAAGCCGAAGCAGCCGGTCGGCGCCAAGCACCGCGTTCGACGCGAACACCACCGACGCCCCGACATTCCACTCGCGCCAGCTCATGACGCCCGGGGGAAGCACGCGAAGCAGCCGAAACGTGGCTTTGAGAAGCACCGACGTCTTGTTCAGCGACACCACGATTCGTCCGAGATCTTCGAATGAAAGCGCGTCGATTCGGAGCGGTACGCCTTGATAGCCCGCCGTCCCGAAGAGTCGCTCGGTGAGATCCGCGGTGCTCTCCCCGAGCGCTCCCCGGAGCGTCGCGAGAGTCAGCACCTCACCGTCGGGCACGCGGATGACATCGCGAAGCGCGCTCCCCGCTTCGTCGCCGAGCGCGCGTCCCAGATCGGCCATGCTCGCGACCACCCCGTCGAGCCAACCAACGAGCTCATCGTCGATCGGCGGAAGTTTGTCCCGCGCGACGTCGGCTTCTCCAGCGGCGCCGCGAGGACCGAGGTTTTGGATCGCGCGCTCGAGCCATCGCCGAAAGCTTGCGCGGCAGACCTGGAGTACCCCGTCCCCCGCGGCGGCGCAGACCCCTTCGCCGCCGAACATGCCCTGCTGCACCGCTTCGAGGTCGCCCCGAAGCGAAATCAGCATCTGCGCCGAGTCGGTGCCGGCTTCGATCGCAGCTTTCACTTCGAGCGTCTTCGTCCACGCTGCGGCCAACCGCTCGAGCTCTTCGAGGTACTGAAGCATCGCCACCGCGTTGGCCCAGTCGCTCGGCTTGAGACCCGGCGTGCCTCCGAACGCCCCAAGGTCCGAACTGTCGAGGAGCACCCGGAGAAAGCCGCGGATGCCCGTGCCTTCGCCCCGCCACAGGGGCTGAAGGGAGCGTGCCATTTGGAGTCCGTCGAGGACCACGTCGAGATTGAGGACCCAATCAATGCGGGCCTCTCGGTCGCGATCCGAGACCCCCGACGCAAGGATCTGACAGAGCTCGTTGCCGGGCTCGCCAAACCGGAAAGGGCAGCTCGGCGGCTCGGGATTGTATTCGGCAAAGAAGCCGGTTTGTCCGAATCGCCAGTACGCGAGATCGAGAAGATAGAGGTGCACCAACGTCGCCGGCATTTCGCGGTTCGGTAACCCCATCCGAAGCCGACGGCAGTGATCCAGGCTCTCGGCGGTGGGGCGCCGGTGGCCCCGGCCCGGACTGCAAAGCCGTCTTGTCCAGTAGCTGCCGCGGTCCAGCCGATGCGGCTCAGGAAAGCGTGTGCGCACCACGACCTCGGCGAAGATCATCCGAACGAGCACCTTCACAAGCTTTTCGACGTGGGTGCGCTGCAGTCGGCCGCCGTCGAGGAGAAGGCCCTGCGCGGCGCCGAGAAGATCCTGCACGTACTGTCGATCGGCCCCGGGCCCTGCCGCGGCCGTCACCGCGTCGGCGATCGCCCGCATGCCGACCTGGCGTGCCCGGTCGGCTACCAGCGAGGACACGACGTCGACATCCAGCGATCCACGAAACGCGGGCCCGCCTCCCCCTTCCCCGGTCTGCGCTACCTCGCCTTCGGGCCCCTGTTCATCCTCGGGCTGATCCTGCGCGGGAAGTTCATCGCCGAGACGAGTCAGCGACTCCCACTGGGCGTCGTCGGTAAACAGGCCCTGCAGGATGAGCGGTGCAGGTTCGTGTTGCTCCTGCGCCGCGACCGGCCCCGCCCCCCACACCGCGACGGCAACCCCGAGGATGAACGTTCGCATCGCCTCGACGCTACCATGCAGCCGAATGAACTCACACTTCAAAAAAACAATATTTTTGTGTTGAGCGCGCGGCAGCTCGGAGGGTAGCGTCAGGCATGTTTCGTCGCTCGCTGCTTCGATCGGGAATCGCTTCGCACGGGTTCGCTTGGCCGCTGATGTTGCTCCTTGGAAGCTGCGGTGGGTCGAACCTCGACGTTCGCCTCGAGACCGTGCATCACACGTACGCGGGGATCGGGATGGTGCAGACCGGCGCGATCGACCGCGGCGAGCTCTCACAGGGACAAGAGGTCACGCACGTGCGAAGCCTCGAAGCGCTTCGGTGTTATCAGCTCTTGGCCCTTACGAGCAGCGACATTCGAGGGCTCGAACTTACCGTTCACGACCCAGAAGGCCGACCGGTGCGAACCCGCCGGACGCAGGAAGGCACCGCTTCGCTGCAGGTCTGTGCGGAACGGGCCGGCAACTACGAGGTGTTTGTCCGCTCGACGGCGGGAAGCGGAGACTATCTCTTTACGCTCTGGGCAACGGAGAGCAGCAGCTGCGGCGCACCGCTGACCCTCGACGACGACGATGCCATCGAGTTCGAGGGCGGCAAACAATGGGTGGTGGAGGGGACCACCGCTTCCTCTCGTTCCCAGCTTGTCGGGAGCTGCATCAGCGGGGACGCCCCCGAGCAAATCTATGTGCTCGACGTGCCCGAGCCGATGATCATGCGGGCCTCGTTGGTCAGCGAGTTTGATGGTGCGCTCTACCTCTCCTCGAGCTGCGGAGACAGCGGTTCAGAGATCGCCTGCAACGACGACGCGGGCGACGTGCGCCACTCGCAGCTTTCGGCAGCCCTCGAGCCGGGTCAGTACTTTCTCGTGGTCGACGGTTACGGCGCAGAGGCTGGAAACTACCGACTCGAGGTCAACAGCGTGCCCGTCGAACGGGTGGTCGCCGAATGCAGCCGGAGCGAGACGCTGACCGGAGGTACCGTCGCGGTCAGCCCGGGGGAGCGCGATCTGTTCGATGCGAGCTGCGCGCCGACCGGCGGCGCCGAGCGCATGTATCAGATTAATCTCGATCGCCGGAGCCGAGTGACCCTCGAGCGCGGAGGCGAAGACGTCGGCGCGGTCTATGTCCGAAGCAACTGCGGCGGGGACTCGCAGGAGCTCGTCTGTGGGGACCGAAGAGCCGCCGCGATGCTCGATCCGGGCACCTACTACGTCATGGTCGAAGGAAGCGGCCCCATCGATACGCGGATCGAACCGATCGGCGCGGCCTCCGATGCCTGCGGCGGAGACGTCACGGTAAACCCGCTCGCGCTGAACGCGACGACCGCGGGAAGCACACGCGCCGCGGAGAACATTGCCGACCCGAGCTGCAGCGCTGAAGGCGGCGCCGATGCGGTGTATCTCCTTTCGCTCGAGCGGGCGTCGTCGGTCCGACTATTCCTCATGAGCCAGTTCGACGGAGTGCTTCATATCCGACGCGCCTGCCTCGACGATTCGTCCGAAGTCGCGTGCAACGACGACGGGCCAAACACGCGCCACTCCACTATTGTCCGAGACCTCACCGCGGGCGACTATTTCGTGTTTGTGGATGGCTATGGCGGCCAGCGGGGCGACTTCGCGCTGCACGTGGCGGTGAGCAATCCGAACGGGATTCCCGCCGGCCAGTAGCGTGATCCGCCCGGCCCCCTCGCTCGTAGGGCAAGGGTGCGAAGGGTCCTATGCTTTCTGGTGATCGCGGGCTGCAGCGGCGATACGACCCCCGGTGCGGCGCCTCGACCGGCACTTTCCGACGCGGGAGGCGACGCCGACGCGAGCGACCCGGCCGCTTGTGAATCGCCCGAGAAGGTGTTCGAGCGACGGATCGAGCCGCTTCTCACGGACTCACGGCCGAAGAGTTGCAATCGCTGCCATCTCTCGGGGATGGATCTTTCGACCTTTGCCCGGGACAGCGCGTGCGAAACCATGGCTTGTCTCGTCGATCAGGACCTTGTCGACCTCGCGGACCCGACGGAGAGCACGGTGCTCCAGTGGATCCGACGCGCAGAACCGGGCGGACCGATCACCCAGGCGCTGGTCGATCAAGAGTACGAGGGCTTTCTCTCCTGGATCGAATACCACGCGACCTGCGGGGAGGCGTGCGCCGGGGTGGTCTGCTCGGAGCGTAGTCACGTGGTCTGCGGGGTGGACGCGTCTCGAGGCTTTCTGGCGGCTCCGATCGATCGAAGCGACTGTTCGGAACCTGCGATCGAAGCGGCGTTTCAGGATCGCGTCTACGCGTGGCGGCGTCGATGCTTTCCGTGCCACACCGATGGTTCGACCCTTGGTCCCACAGACGCACCACGGTGGATTCACGCATCGGACGATTGCGGCCTCGGCGCGGTGGTCACCCTCCGAAACATTGCGGAATACATCGACGCTTCCGATCCGGTGAACTCGCTTCTCTTGACCAAGCCGCTCGCGGAGGCGGCGGGGGGCGTGTACCACGGAGGCCACGACAAGTTCCTGGGCCCCGGCGACGAAGCGTACGACGACTTCCTGTCCTGGCTGCTCTATTACGCGAGCTGCCAGTAGGTCGGCCGGTCGCGTCCGCTCGACGCGTGGGCCCGCCTGATTTTGTCACAACACCGGCGCCGATCCCGGCGTCTACGCGTTATCCTCCGCGGCGATGGCGGAGGCAAACGCGTGAAGGGCACTCAGCGGGTCGTTTTGTACGGAGCGATCGCATGTGGTGCGGCGGCCCTCGGCGCGGGAGGAACCTACGTCATTCTGACGACCGACCTGGTCGAACGCTTTGAAGCGTCCCTCCCGATCGCCGAAGCGCTCCTTGAAACCGAGGGACCGATCTGGCCGCCGCAACCGGAAGGCCCCGCCGAGGAGTCACCGGATCCCGCTCCGTCCGACGCGGAGGATGCCGCGGCGAATCCTGTTGCCCGACTCCCCGAGCTTCCGCCGGACAGTCCAGGCTTTCGCGTGCGATCGGGAGAGCTTCACGACCTCGTGTTTCTCGAACACATCATTGGCGAGGCCGAACCCGATCAGGCGCTTCCCCTGATCGTGGTGCTGCATGGTCGCGGCGACGCGGCGCGAGTCGTCGGCGCTCCGTTTGTGGACCTCACCCACCCGGTTCGGGTGATCGTTCCCCAGGCGCCCGATCCGCTCGGGCGCGGGTACCAGTGGCTTCCGGTTCGAGTGGGCCAGGGCCTCGTCGATCGCCTTTCGAGCACGCTATTTCTTGCGGCGAGTCGCCTCGCCGAGTTCATCCGAGCGATCGCGCTCGACCGACCGACCCTCGGACGTCCGATCGTCACCGGGTTCTCGCAGGGCGGACTCCTCACCCTCACCCTCGCACTGCATCACGACGATATCGTGGGCCACGCGTTTCCCATCGCGGCGTGGCTCCCCCCACCCCTCGAGCCGAGCTACCGACGTTGGGACCTTCGCTACCCTGCGATCCGTTCGATGCACGGCACCGCCGATGCGATCATTCCGCTGCCCGATACCCGTGAGATGTTCGGCCGGCTCGAAGAGCGGGGCTTCGACGTGTCGCTCGTGGAGTTCGAGGGTGTCGCCCATCACACGAACGACGCGATGAACGAGCTGTTCCACGCGTGGCTCGATGCCGCGGTATGTGGGGTGGTCGAAGATCTGCTTTGCGCATTCCGGGCGGCGCAAGAGAGTCGCTCGCTCCAAGGCAAACCGACCGCCACCAATGGCGTAGCCCTCGAGCTCTGGCGCCGCCTCGACGCAGGGATCGACGCGGGCCTTGGCGTCGATGCAGCTCAAGAGCCGGACGCGGGCATGCTTGACGGCGGAGTCACGCCAATGGATGCATCGCGAATCCACCAGGTGATGGACGCCGCATCGGATGCTTCAGAGGGCGGCCTTCGAGGGCTGGAAGAAAACCTCCTCGAGCTCTTGTTCCCCGACGGCAGCACCATCGACCCGGCCCTCGTGGATCCCGCGGTGTTCCGGGCGCCGGGGATCGCCCGGGCGCCGGAGCAACAAGACCCGGGCGACGCCGGCGCGCCGGACGGGAGCGATGCCGCGGCAAGCGACGGCGAAGTTCGCGATGGGAGTTCGAGCGATGGTCCGCTAAGCAACCCCGGCCCGGATCAAGCAACCGCCGAAGAATCGCCGTGAGCTCGTTTCCGTGCCCAGAATTCACGGGCCGCGGCTTCTCTAGACCAGGTTCGGAAGCGGGCCGCTGCCCACGTCGTCACCGAATGTTGTGACGTCCTCCATGCCCATGGCGTGAAACAGACTGACGATGAGGCGGTTGTGTTCGATGCCGCCGTAGTCGAGATGGCGGCCCATGCGAAGCCTTCCCTTCGCACCACCGAGGAGTACGAACGGAATGCCACGGTAGTCGTGGTTGTAACCGATCCCGATCTCGGAGCTCAGCACGATAACCGTGTTGTCGAGGAGCGTTCCGTCGCCCTCGGGCACCGCGGCGAGCAGATCACAGAAGTAGGCCACCCGGTCCATGTACCAGGTGTAGATCTTGCGGAGATCGTCCCGGCCCTGTTCGGTGCGCTCATGGGAGATCAGATGGTGCTCCTTTCGCCCCACGTTGACTTCCGGCCAGCGATACACGACCTGATCGTTCGACGCAGAAATGTGCTGGTACGACATGATCCGGGTGAGGTCACAGGCCAGCGACGCGGCCATGAGCTGGAACTGCTGGTCGATGAGGATCGGAACATTGTCACCCGCGTTCGGGTTGACCCCCGGACCGATGTCGGGCCCCGCGCACATGACCGTCGAGTCGAGTCCGAGCTCGATCTTTCGAATCGCGTCCAAGTGCGCGTCGAGCTTGTAGTGATCCGCCGAAGCCACACGGGGCCGGAGCCGCTCGACTTCCCGTCCGACGAGGTCGAGCACGCTTCCCCGCTCCGCTCGAAGCCGCGCGAGCTCCTGAGCCGACGCCGCGGCGGAACCGAACAACCGCTCGAGGGCCGCCTGGGGATTGCTCTCAGGCGCGAGCGGCTCCCTCGCGTCGGTGTAGCTGATCCGGTGCCCTGGATGCGGATTGGAAGGCTTCACCGCGAACTCCAGCGAGGGATACGCGGTCTCACCGCCGATGCGCGAAGCCATCATCTGATCGAAGGATGGACCGGCGTTCCAACCGTAAAAGAAGTCCTCCATCCCTGAGTTCTCGGGATAGTTTCGGAAGAAGCTCTGCTCATTGAGGAGCGCCTTGCCCGTCGTTAAGAGCGCCGGCCCCTCGATGTGGTGGTCGGTGCCGATGCCGATGTCCACGATGTCCACGCCGCTGAGCACGAGGAGCTTGTCGCGGTGCCGCTCGAGGGGCGACAGGATCGGCGACATCCCGAAGTCGGTTTCGCCGCCGGTCGGGCGCCAGAAGGGGTGCCAGGTCCCGTGGGGAAAGAACATGTGGACGAGTCGAAGGGGGAACTCCCCGTTGCTCTGCGCGTTGACGAGCGGAAGGAATGGGCTGAGGGCCGCGCCCGCGCCTACTCCCCGAAGGAAGTTGCGTCGGGAAAAGAACGGATTGAAGCGGGTCTTCTTTTCGGTGGTCACGTCAACTCTCCTAGAGGCGCCGGTAGCGGAACGAGTCACTGGTCACGATGGTTCGGAGGAGGCCCCGAAGGTCGTCGGTCTCGACGAGTTGCTGTTGAAGCGTCGTCTCGGTGCAGTGGTCGCCTTCGGCGCCGGGCCGGGACAACGCATACTCGAGCCACTGGTTGGCTACGCAGGCCGCGACGTCGTCGCTCTCACCAAGAGCGCGCACAATCCCCAACCCGTCGGGATACTCGCCATCCACATCGGTGAGGGTGAGCTCCGCCAGCGAATCCACGGGCACGCCGTTTTGCTCCGCGCGATACCGTCCCACCGCATCGTAGGTTTCGAAGCCGAGACCGATCGGATCGGTGAGCTGATGGCAGCCACGACACGCCGGCGCTGACATGTGAGCTTCGAGTCGCTCGCGGGCGGTAGCGTCCGGCCGGATCTCGGGAAGGGCATTGTCGACATCGGGCGGGGGGTCCTGAAGCGGTTGGCAAAGGAGTCGCTCTCGGATCAGTCGACCCCGGAGGGTGGGCGAGCTCGATTGGGTGTGGGCGTGGGCCGCGAGCACGCTCGCGTGGGTGAGAATCCCCGCGCGCTGGGAGGGGTCGAGCGCGATCGGTGTCGACCACGCGTGGTCCGCCGGGCGCTCCATCCCGTAGAGCTCGAAGAGCGGACCATTGAGAAACGTAAACGAACCGGTGAGCAGGGTGGTCAGGGTGCCGTCGCCCCGTCGGATCACGTGATCCGCGTAGAGCGTGGTTTCGAGCGCCATGAGTTCGCGAAGCTCACCGGTGTACTCGGGGAACCGCGCAGCGTCCTTTTCCTTCAGCGCGAGCTCGTCGACACCGAGCCACTGCAGGTGAAAGCTCCGCATCGAATCGATCGCTCGCGGGTCGCCGAGCATCCGGTTGGCCTGGGCAACGATCCCCGCCGAGGTGTCGAGCTCTCCGGCCGCCGCTGCATCGAGAAGAATATCGTCGGGCGTCGAAGTCCAGAGAAAGTACGAGAGGCGGGTGGCCAGCTCGAACCGGTCGAGGGCCACGACCTCGCCTTCGCCCCGGTCCGGCGGCACGAGCTCGGGCCGATAGAGGAAGTGAGGCGACTGCAACATCGCCTGGAGAACCAGGCGTACGCCCTCTTCCGGCCCTGCGACGGCGAAGGAATCGTAGAGCGCCTCATAGTTCGCCCGTTCGTCATCCGACAGCGGCCGCCGGTAAGCCCGACGACCAAACGCGCGAATGAACTCCGATATGCAGCCCCGATCCGTGAGGTCGCAGCCGGTCAGCGCTCCCGCGTCCGCCGCGGCGGCGACCGTTTCCGCCGCCGACATGTACTGCTCGACGACC
>JBCCZL010000164.1:0-16900 GCA_039187775.1 Myxococcota bacterium | reverse complement strand
CCCTCGCCCGCGAGGTGCAGGCCTGGGATCGAGCGGGAGATGCGAACCGGGCCCGGGAGCGAGCCCTCGAGTATCTTCGGCAGTTCCCTGAAGGGCGGCGCACCAGCAGCGTTCGACGACACGGTGGGGTGGAGTAGGAGGAGGTCACGCAGCAAACCGTTCTTGCCGCCGGGGTGATCCTGGCTCTGTGCGCTCCGACTGCGCACGCGCAAGACGAGCCCGGCCGACGCAGGCTACCCCTGCGGCTGGAGCTCACGACGTGCCGCTCCGTCCCCGCCCCGGAAGTCCGCCGCATTGTGGCCATCGAACTTCGGGGACGGCTCGCGACGCCCGACACTCCCGCAGCGCGGACCACCCGTGCGGCGGTCAGCTGCGACGACGACGTCCAGATCACCGTCGACGATCCGATCACCGGAAAGCGCCTCCTTCGGAGCATCGCGCTCTCCGAAAGCGACGGGGAGGTTCGCGCGCGCATCCTCGCCCTCGCGATCGTGGAACTCGTTAGTGCGAGCTGGGCGGAGCTTGTCGCCAATCCCGAGCCACAGGTCGAGCCCACGCGGGTGGCGCCGGTGGAGCCGGCGATCGTCGAAACCGCCACCGAAGTGGCGCTCGAACGAGAAGACCGCACCTTTCAGGCGCGGGGCTACGTCGCGCTTCGCGCCGCGGGCGCATGGTTTCCCACCCAGAAGCTATGGCTCTTCGGGCCAGGGCTCCGAGTGGGCGTTCGACTTCTCGAAGGGTTCACGGTGTTTGCCGAGGCGCGCTTTGACTTTGGCGGCCGCACGCTGGACTTCGGAGACGTGCGCGTCGAACGCTACGGCGGCGCGGTCGGCGCGCTCTATGACGTGTGGGGCGAGACATTTGGCGGCTGGGTCGGTGGCGCGTTCAGTGGCGCGTCGGTTCGGCTGCAGGGCGAGAGCGAGACCACCGCCGTCGAGACGTCGACCCATGTCGATGCGTTCCTTGCGGTGTCCGTCGAAGGCGGCTTCCGGTGGCGGGTAGACTGGTTCTTTTTGGCACTCTCCGCCGAACTGGGCGTTCCTCTCCTCTATCCGAAGGGCCACTCGGTCGACCAGGGAGCCGCCGAGCAAACGGGGATCTCGCCCTCGCCGTTCTGGTTCGGTGCCGCCTTTGGCCTGGGACTTTCGCTGTGATGCGAGGCGTTGCCGTCCTGGTCGGGCTCCTCGCCGGCTGCGTCAGCTCGGAAGCGGACATCCTTGTCCTTGGCCCCAGCGCCGGAGCATTTAACGCGATTCGCGTGGATCCGCCAAACGCGCAAATCGTGGTCGAAAACGGCGAACCCGGTCGGGTGGCGCTGACCGCCTTTGGGATCCGAAGCGATGGATCAGAGACGAGGCTTGCCGCGGTCGACGCGTGGAACGTTCGAGATGACGAGATCGGTTTCGTCGATGACGGGGGACTCTTCACCGCGGAGGGCCCTGCCGGAGGGTTGACCCGGGTTGTCGCGCGACTGGGGCCGGACCGGGACGGCGTGGTGCATCAGGCGGGGGCCGACATCACCGTCGATGTCCAATGGACGATCGCCGGGCCGGAGCTCGAACCGGAACTGGTCGAACGCGCACTCCAGGCGCCCGAAGGTGACGGCTCCCTCGCCCCAACCGTCCTTCATCCCCTCGATGGGGCAGAGGTCCCCGAGGATCTTCCACTGCTCGACGTCCATTGGACCTCTGGACCAGGGAGTGTGGACGGAGAGACCGCCGTCTATGTGGTCACCCTCCGCGGAACCCATGCCCAGGTGACCTACGTCCTGGAAGAAAGCGACGTATCCAATCTCCGGCTGGAAGAGCGTGAGAAAATGACGTTGCTCGAAACCACGACCGGAGACCGGATCGAAGTCCGGGTGGGCCGGCTCGACGCCGAGGTCATTCATCGAAGTTCCCCCGTCACCTTTCGAGCGATCCCGGGTGCCCTGCTGAGCGACATCGTGTATTTCGACGAGTCGGGCCGACTCCTTGCCGTCGAGTGGACTCAAGCCCGTCGCGCCACCCTGCTCCCGTCCCCTCCGAGTCGAGATGCCGACCGCTGCGTGGGCTGCCACACCATCGATCCCGACGGGGAGCGATTCGTCGCCGCCCTCTACTCCGAGCCCCGAGAAGGATTCGTGTTCTCTTTCGATGCCGACCTCACGCGGGACCCGGCCGAATCGGAGCCCATCTCGACCGAGGACGCGTTTGGTTTTTCGACGCTCACCCCCGATGGCGAGGTCATCGCAACCGTCGGCGGGCACCTTCGCGCGTACGCACCGTTCGACGATGAGGAGCTTCCGTGGGTGCTCCCCACTGAACCCGCGACGCAGCCGACGCTCACCCCGGATGGCGAACGGCTCGTGTATGTCGCCGCCGATGATATCGAGCGATTCACGACGGGCGATCTCCGAGTGGCGGAGGTGGCCGACGACGGGTTTGGCGCACCCCGCACCTTGGTTCAGGGCGCTGATCTTTCCGGACGGCCGGAAGGCGGATCGGCACTCGCGCACCCGACCTTCGCCCCCGACCCGCGCTGGCTGGTGTTTGCGCACGGGCCTTCGAGCTGGCTCGGTCCAGAAAATGCGCCGAGCGAGGCGGCGCTCTATCTGAGCGTGGAGGAACAGACTCCGGTTCGGCTCGACAACCTTTTGCCCGAGGGCACCGCCAGCGCGACGTGGCCCCGGTTCGCGTCGCGCCTTACCGGCGAAGGCAACCTCGAGCGCTTCTGGCTGGTGTTTCTTTCGCGGGCGCCCTTCGGAAACGAGAGCGAAGGCACGCGGGAGAGCCTCCGGCGTCAGCTCTGGCTCGCGTCGATCGATCCGAATGCGCCGCCGGGCACCGACCCATCTCACGCACCGTTGCGGGTGCCGATGCAAAGCCGAGAGACCCACAACCTCGGAGCAGCGTTCCGATCTCTCGAATGCGTCGAGTTTGGCGAGACGTGCGCGGCATCGAGCCAATGCTGCGCCGGGGTGTGTCGCCCCGACGACGAAGGCTTCCTGAGCTGCGACTAGCAGCAGGTTGCTGCATCAAATATCTGAGCCGAAACCGGCGCTCGATCCCACAACGAGGGCGCATGAAGTGTCTCATTGCCCTTTGCGCTGTCGTGCCGCTCGTCGCGGCGTGCAGCGACTCCCCCCCTCCGGTAGCTCCGGAACCCACCCCTGAAATTCCCCCCGCCGATCCAAGCGAAGCCGGACTTCGGCGGCTCACCGCGGCGCAGTATCAGCGCGGGATCCGCGATCTTCTCACGCCTCCTGGAGAAGACCCGACGGCATTCGCCGAAAGTCTCGGCGAACGGGCACGCCTTCCATCGGAGCGCACGGTCCACGGCTTCGAACACTACGGAGCCGTGCAGCGCCCCTCCGCTGCCCTCGTCGAAGCCCATCTTCGGGGCGCGATTCACGGGGCGGGCGAAGGCCCGGCAGTGTGCGACGGCGAGTTCAGGGGATGTCCCGAGGGGCTCTTCGCGCTGGCACGGCGAGCCTTTCGCGGGCCCCTTTCCTCCCAGGAACAGGAGGAACTGCGCACCCTCTACCGCCGCTTCGAGGACCCATTCGACGCGGCGTTCGTGTCAGTGCAGTGGATCCTCCTCCACCCGCGGTTCATGTATCTCATCGAACGGGGCGAAGGCGCGCCGAACGCCCAGGGCCGGGTTCGGCTGCGAAGCCACGAAATCGCGGCTCGACTGAGTTTCTTCCTTTGGGGCACCCTTCCGGACGATGCACTCCTCGACGCGGCCGACGCCGGCCAGCTCGAGACGCGGGACGACATTGCGCGCGAGGCAACCCGCATGCTCGATGATCGGCGGGCGCGCTACGGGCTCGTCGAGCTTCATCGTCAGTGGCTCGACTTTGCTCGGGTCGAGCGACTGAACCCCGACTTTCAGTCATTCGAGCTGTTTCGGGTGGTCGATGATCCGAACGACGCCGAGATCGCGCAGATCCGTCTCCGAGAGCTCGTCGTGGCGATGCGCTTCGAGTTGGAACGCTTTGTGGAAATGGAGCTCTTCGAAGGTTCGGGAACGCTGCGGGGCCTCCTCACCAGCACACGGACCTATGGGGACGACCTCCTCCGTTACCTTTACGGCCTTGGGCCCCTGCCCGGCCCCGACGGCGTGGTGGAGCCGATCGATGACTGCGAGCCGGGAGAGGATCCCGATTGCGAAGAGGGCGGAGCGGTCTATAGGTGCGCCGACGAAGAGAGCTGTCCACGGAACCCCGGGGTTCTCGAGCTCGATCCTTCGCGCCGAGCAGGGTTCTTGACCCTCGCGAGTCACCTCGCGGCCCACTCCTACCCGCGGGATCCGTCGCCGATACGGCGCTCGATGTTCGTGCTCGAACGCTTTTTGTGCACTGCGCCCCCGCCGCCTCCGCCGGGCATCGACCCGTCCGGGGTGACCGGCGGACGGGATATGGCTGCGAGAACCAATCGCGAACGCCACGTCGAGCACACCGCCAATGCCGCGTGCCGGAGCTGCCACGACATGATCGACCCGATCGGGTTTTCCTTCGAGCACTACGACGCGATCGGTGGGTATCGCACCGAAGACAACGGCGTGGCGATCGACGCCTCCGGGGACCTGAGCGGACTTGGCATGTCGGCAAGCTTCAACGATGCGGTCGCGCTATCTCAAGCCCTCGCCGAGAGTCCCGAAGTCCAACACTGCGTGGCGCGTCAGTGGATGCGTTACGCGCTCGGCCACGACCTTCGAGCAAGCGATCAGGCTTCGTTGGAAGAGGCGAGCGCGGCCTTTTCGTCGAACGACGGTTCATTCCGCGCGCTGGTGCTGGCCATCGTACAAACCGAGAGCTTCTTGACCCGGGAGGTGAGCCGATGAACCGCCGCGATTTTCTGACCGCCCTTGGCCTCGGAGGCTCGGGACTGCTTTTGCCGTCGCTCTTCGCGCGCCGAAGCGAAGGCGACACCCCCGCGGGCACCTGTCCCACCCGGCTCATCATCTTTCACACCTGGCACGGGACGAACTATCCGGACTACCGGATGTGGCAACGCGGCATCGACGAACGAACCGACGGTTCCTACTCCCTCGCCGACGTCGAGGCCGGACAGTTCAGTCCGATCCTTCGTCCGCTCCATCGCTACCGCGATCGGGTGGCGATCTTCGACGGCCTTGCCCTCGTCTCGGCCGACGGCGACGGCATCGGAGACCAGCACCAGCGCGGTCAGGTGCACTCGCTGACCGGAGGCAACGTGCAAGTGGTGGGTGGCGACAATACCGCTGGGGGGCCGTCGATCGATCAGGTCGTGGCGCAGCGGGTCGCGCGCCCGGATCGCTTTCCGTCGCTCGAGCTCGCGGTGGGCGGCGACTACCTTGAAGGCTCGTACGCCGACACCGCGCTCCCGCTGCCGTTCGAGGCGAACACCGAGGCGATGGCGCGTCGGGTATTCGGTGGCGCGGTGAGCACCCCTACCACACAGCTCGATGCAATCCAGGGCGAGCTTCTTCGTCGCTCGGACGAGCAATACATGCAGCTTGCTTCAGAACTCGATCCGACCTCCGCGGCTCGGCTGACCGAGCATGGGGATCGGATTCGCGAGCTCGTGGTTCGGCTCGAGGGGATCCGAGACGCCACCTGCGCGATGCCGACGCTCAGTGGACGCGATGCATTTGAGAGCTACGGAAACGCGTTTCTCGACACCTTGGCGGTCACGACCGCCGCGCTCGCCTGTGATCTGACGCGAGTGGTCACGCTGGCGATGGGCCAGATCCCCGCGGAAGACGTGGGGCTTCCGCCAGGAGACATCCACTTCGACTACGCCCACCAGGTGTACGAGACCGACGAAGGCTCCGCCGCGATGACGCGGTACTTTACCGCGCAAACCCAACAGCTCGTCGATCTCATGGCGGCCCTCGAAGCGGTCCCCGAGGGCGACGGCACGCTCTTGGACCATACGGTGATCCTCTGCACGACCGAACTCGGGGCGGCCAACCACACCTTCGACCGGTGGCCTTGCATCATGGCCGGCGGAGCCCCCGGGCTTCGGCTCGGCAGCTATCACCGCTTTCTCGAAAACACGCCCGCTCCGTCGAGTGCCGATGTTCGCATGGGACGTCCTCACCAAGCTGCACTGGTCGAGGCGGCGCGGGCGTGTGGCGTCAACCTGGACTCCATCGGCCTCAGCGAAATCGCGGCGGCCGATGGAACCCTCGTCGACATGCGGGGAGGCCTCGGGCTGGTCGGCTAACCGGCCCGAGGCTATCTCCACGAGAGATTCACGCTGAACGCCGAGGGTTCCGGTTCGCGCTTCAACATGGACGGGCTACTCTCGGCCGATGTCGACCGCGCTCAGCGCCCTGACGCTCGCTCGAATTGCGGAGCTCTTTGCCCCGTCCGATCGAGAGCACGCTGCCGTGCAGCTCCTGGAACGATCGACGTCTCTCGCAAGCGCATTCGCAAATGAACAGATGATGGAGCGAGTCCACCTTGCTGCCATCAAATGCAGCGAGGGGTCGCTGGTCAAACTCCAGGCGGCCATCGACCTCATGAATGCGGACTGGCGCGATCTACTGGTGGCCGCCAACTTTGCCCATGATGTCGACGCGCATCTGCGCTGGAGTCCCACGTAAGTCATTTGTGCATCGACCCGCGAGACGTTCGGATCTCGCAGTCTAGCGGCGAGGTGCTGTTCACCGAATCGGGTCCCGAAGAATCGGCGCGAAACGCAGGAGCCAGGAGCGCAGCGCCGGAACGCTCATCCTTCGCGCCAACGAACCCGATGGCCTCACCATGATCAACACCTGGACGCCAAAGGTCGGCTCCACCGTCGACGAAGTCGCCACCGCGCTTTCCCAAGGAATCGCGCAAGACACCTCGCTGCGCGTTTCCGTAATCTCGTAGCCGCGGCATCAAAACACCGGTGACATCTTCTTTGCGCCTAAACGAATCATTGGACGGCAATGTCCGATCTTTTGCAGAGGGGACGCGATTTTCAGGACCCGTCGCCGATTTTCTCGACGCTCCACTCCACCGGGTTCGATACGGTTGAAACCCTTAGCGGAGGAGGCAAAACATGACGCGAATAGCGGTTGGGTTGATACTGGTCATAGGCGGATGCTCTACGAGTCGCACCGCGACAGGAAAGCTCCCCGACGCGACGATGTCGGCAGACGCGAATCCGCCGGACTCTTCAATCCCCGACGGATCGTCCGGGGACTCCGCGCGGACAGTCGAATCGGGCACACCGGACGCCTCGACCGTCGACGCGGACGCATCCGTCGGTCCATGCATCGCAGACGAGCAATGTGCCCCAGGCTTGTGTCGCGGCGGCGAGTGCGTTGCCCGCTGCACCGCGGACAGCGAGTGCGGACCCGAACGGGTATGCGACCTCATGACCGGTGAATGCCGTCGGAATGATCCTCGGCCAGGCGGCCCGTGTGAGACGGACGCCGATTGTCCAGGGGAAGCTCAGTGCTTTTCGGAAGAGGGGACGGGGATTCCCGGCGGATTCTGCGTGCGCCCGTGCGAAACCGATGACGAATGCTCCTCCGGAACCCTGTGCCGCATTGGCCGCTGCTGGCGAACGTGCGTGACGGACGCCGCCTGCTCACCGGGGCGGGTCTGCGGAAGCATCCTGTCGGAGGACCCCGGGTTTGTGTGCTTTCCCGTCTGCACAAGCGACAGTGATTGCTCGGTCCAGGGATATCGCTGCGATCGTGCAACCTCGCTCTGTCGTCCCCAGACCTAAGCCCGAGGATTTCGCGGAAGCTCAGGGTGCGTAGACGCCTTCGGCGACCAGCATCTCCGCTTCCGCGAGGTCTCGAACCCCATCCAGGACGACAAAGTTCCGATTCCACACGTGAGACGTCGGCCCGTCGTAGCGCTGGCTGGAGTTGTGCTCGAACCAGAACGAACGAAAGGCGCCCGGGTCGCCTGCGCTATCGCCTGGGGCTTGGAGATAAATCGCGACGGGCGCCACCCCGGGCTGGGTGACCCAGAGACTCACCTTCCCAGTTCCGCCGTACTCGATCAGGAGGAAGTAGCGAGCCCACGTTTCGACTTCGAGAAGCATGTCGGCCTGAATCCCCTGAAACTGCTCGCTTCCACCCGGGCCCCCCACCGCACCGAAGTAGCTCCGAATGTCGATGAATCCGGCCGCGCCCGCGGGCACCGTGTCGCCGGTGAGTCCGCTTCGTCGATGGAGCTTCCGGATTTCGAGCTGGAGGCCCCCGGACTGAAACGCCTCGCGGTCGCTGTGCTGGAAGTTCTTGAACGTGTTGATTCCGTTGATCGACCCACGGCTCCCCCCCGCGGCCCAGTTCCCGCTCCAGCGCTCCTCCCAGGTGACGAACACATTGCCGGTCGAAATCGGCGGTTCGATCGAGACCTGGGCCTGGTCCACGTTGCTGCCCGAAGACGAGGGCCACGTAAACCGCATCGCCCCCTGCGCTGGGTCGAAATCGACATCGGTGGCTCTCCGAGCGATGTGCGCAGACACCTCGTCCATCGACGAAAAGGCGATCGCTACCACGGCATCCGGCCGCGCCTGAAGTCGTTCGAAATAGGTATCTCCCGAGGGGACGGGTGCGTCCGGGCTCGCGTCGATCACCGGCTCCACATCCACGGTCGCGTCGACTCCGGCTTCCACACGCACCGCAGCGTCCTCTCCCGGCACCTCCGCATCCTGGGTGTCGGCATCCGCAACACCCATCGTCACCCCATCATCGCCACATCCGATAAGGACGAGTGCGAAAACGAAGGGACAACCGAAACCCGCCTGAACCACGCCTGATCGTTTCATCGTTCATTAGGCTAGTTCGACGGGAAAAATCCGCTCTAACGCCGTTTGCCAATGTCGTCGATCGGCCTTTGGCAAAAGAGCTCCTCGAGTCCACGATAGCGAAGCAATATCAAAGCCCTCGGAGTCACGGTGCGCGAGCTCGCGAAAAGGATCCCAGTTCGGCTTTCCACCAAGCCATGATTTTCCGAGCAAAAACCTTGCCGCCGCGGCCCGCCGCGAGCGCTCGGAACTCTTGCGGTGGACCGTCGCGCAAGACGAGTGAGCTCTCCGGAGTCCTCCGAGCGGTAGAGTGATGAGGTGCGCAGAACTCTCATCGCGGGTCTCGTTTTTCTCGTGGCATGTGTGGGCGATGTCAGCGAGCCGTCGACCGGATCCGTCGCGTCGCCGCCCCCTCCGCCTCCCGGGGGCGCGCAAGGCGCAAGACCACTGATCGAGGCGCCCGCCTCGTGCGAGACCCCGCGCGTCGCCCCAACACGCCTCGGACGGATCACGCGGAGCCAGTATCAGCGCTCCGTAGAGCTGATTCTTGGCGTTGCTCCGCCGCGCGCCACCGACCTTCCTCCGGATGAACTGGTCGGGCCGTTCTTTGGCAATCTGGTTTCGCCAGTCAGCGATCTCAACGTGGAGCAATACAGCACGGTGGCCGAGGACGTCGCCGACCGCGCTCTGACGGAGCGTGCGGGAGCGCTCCTTCCGTGCGACCCCACGTCGATCGACGACGCTTGCCTTCAGACGTTCGTCCAAGAGATGGGCCGACGCGTCTATCGGCGTCCCCTCACCGCGAGCGAAACCGCCTCGTACGGCAACCTCGTCGAGCAGGTTCGTGGTCTCGACCAGGGACCACGGTTCGTTGCGCAGGTACTGCTCCAGGCGATGCTGCAGTCGCCGAACTTCCTCTACCGGGTCGAGATGCCAGCATCGACGGACGGCGCAATCGTCGAGGTCGATCCCTACATGTTGGCGAGCCGCCTCTCCTTCTTTCTCTGGGACTCTGCCCCTGACGACCCGCTCCTCGATGCCGCCGAGCGCGGACTCGGACAAGACGAGCTTGTGGCCGAGGTGGACCGGCTCATGGCGCACGCGAACTTCTCCTCGATGCTCGAAAGCTTTCACACGCAGTGGCTTGGCCTCGCCGAGCTCGACACGCTTGAAAAGGACACCACGCTGTTTCCTCAATGGAACGACGGGCTCCGAGAAGCGATGCGATTCGAGACGCTCCACTTCATCGACCACGTGATTCGCGAAGGTGACGGTTCGCTCGATACCCTGCTCACCGCGAATTTTTCCTTCCTTACCCCCGAGCTGGGCGAGGTCTACGGGGTAACGCTGCCGTCCGGCCACGACGTTTCCGAGCCGGTCACCCTTGATCCCAGCCAGCGCGCCGGACTGCTGACGCACGCGAGCACCCTCGCCACGCACGCCCACCCCGACCAAACGTCCCCGGTCCATCGGGGGGTGGGGATTCGGGAGAACTTCCTCTGTCACTTGCTTCCACCCCCTCCGCCGAGCGTGAACGACCAGGCACCCGAAATCGATCCCAACGCGACGACGCGCGAGCGCTTTGCCCAACACAACGAAGACCCGGCCTGTGCGGCGTGCCATCAGCTGATGGATCCAATCGGACTCGGATTCGAGAACTACGACGCCCTCGGAGCGTATCGGGAGGACGAAAACGGCCTCGAGATCGATGCCTCGGGCGAGCTCGTTCACACCGTCGACATCGACGGTCCATTCACGAATGGGATGGACCTCGTTCAGTCCCTCGCGGGGAGTGAGCAGGTCCACCAGTGCGTCACGCTTCAGTGGTTTCGCTACGCCCTTGGCCGCCCAGAAAGCGAACTCGACGACTGCTCCGTGTGGAGCGTCTATCGGTCGTTTGACGACTCGTCGCGGGATGTCCGCGAGCTCATTCGGTCGATCACGATCTCCGACGCATTCCGCTACCAAGCCACGGTCGCTCCCGACCCCGACCCACTCACCGCCTGTGGGAGTGCCCAATGATCGCCCGCCGCACATTTCTCGCGTCCCTCGGCGCGAGCGCCGCACTCGCACCTCTCGTCCCGCTGCTGAACTCGACCGCCCAAGAAGGCGCGATGCCGCGGCGGCTCGTGCTGTTCTTCACGCCGGACGGACTTCCCGATACGAACTGGATACCCGCCGGAACCGGATCGAGCTTTTCGTTCTCCAACTATCTGACTCCGCTCAACGCGATCAAGGACGACGTGCTGCTCCTGAGCGGCATCGACATTCGCAGCGGGGGACCCGGCGGCCAGCATCCGAAGGGGGCCGCGAGCATTTGGACGGCCTCGAGCCTCGGCTCGGGAACCGCGTTTGCGGATGGAAACGGACGGCCGATCGGCTGGGGCCAGGGCACTTCCGTCGACCAGTACATCGTGCAGAACCAAGCGACCGAAACCCCGTTTCCGAGCCTCGAGTTTGCGGTGCAGACACTGGACAAGCACCCGCAGAGCCGGACGATCTATCGGGGGGCAGATCAGCCGGTCGACCCCGACCAGAACCCGTATTCCGCGTTCGACCGAATCTTCGGAGGCATCGCCAGCGCCGGCACGGTCGATCCGGTCCGCGAAGCGCGACGAAGCGTGCTGGACCTGGTGGGTGGGGAGCTCTGCCAGCTGCAGTCTCAAATCGGCGTCGAGGAACGACAAAAGCTCGAAGCCCACGTCGAGGCGGTTCGGGGGATCGAGCGCCGCCTCACCCCGATGGAGGGCGAGGCGACGTGCAGCGTGCCCACGGTCGGCGCGGTACTCGACCACAACGCGCAGGCCAACTACGGCCGCATTGGCGAACTCCAGCAGGACCTTCTCGCGAGTGCCCTCACCTGCGACCTCACGAGGATCGCAAGCCTTCAATACAGTCGAGCGATCTCGCCGATCAAGTTCTCGTGGCTCGGCCTCGACAAGGGCCACCACAACTACTCTCACAGCGGCGGACGAGCCGAGGTGGTGTCGATCAACACCTGGTACGCAGAGCAGTTCGTGCGTTTCATCGAGCTCCTCAAGTCGATCCCTGAAGGAGACGGGTCCCTCCTCGACAACACCCTGGTGATCTGGGGCCGAGAGATGGCGTCCATGACCCACAGTACTCGGAACATGCCGCTCGTCATCGCGGGCCGATGTGGGGGCGCCGTCCGGCCGGGCCGGCACCTCTCCTACAACCGACCCGGACACCACCGAGTGCTCGTCACCGCCTGCCAGGCGATGGGCCTTTCGGGCGTGACCGCCTTTGGCGATCGCGATGACGGGGGCGGACCCTTCACCGACTGGACCTAAAACGCCGTCCATCTCGGCCGCCCCCTTGAACGAGCGGACTGAAGACCGTGGTACGATCGGTACGGATGCGGATCATCGCACAGACTCCCGGCAAGCCTCTCTCCGCGTGGGTCACATCGATCTGGTATTTCGAAGGGGACGCGATTTCGCACACCCAAGAACGCATCCTTCCAAACGGGGAGATGCAGTTGCTTGTCAACTTGGAGAGGGACGAACTCCGCTGGTGGGACCGTGGACTCGCCGTGCGGCGAATGATGGGCACGGCGCTGGCCGGAGCCTTTGACCAGCCTTTTCAAATCGACACTCAACAACAGCGGCGAATCACGGGAGTCAGTTTTGCCCCTGGGGGCGCGGCCGCATTTTTTCGAGGTTCGATGCGGGAGTTTGCAAACGACCACCTTGCCCTGACCGACTTTCCCGGCTGGCGGTCGATTCGAACCGACCTCGTCGAGGCCCACAGTCGAAGCGCGCACGAGGTCCTCGCCACCTGGGTGCGATTCCTGCTAGCCAACTGGAAACCGCTCGACGACAGAAACCTACAGACGGCGCGACACCTGCTTGAGACGGGCCGCTCGGTTCACGAGGTGGCGGATCTCATGTCGATGTCGGTTCGAAAACTCCGGAGTGACTTTGCCGAGTCCGTGGGGATGGCGCCGAAGAAGTATGCCCGCATCCGCCGCCTCCAGCGTCTGGTCCGCTCGATCGCCGCTTCGCGGTCCGAACGAGATTGGGCCGCACTTGCCGCCGAGCACGGCTTTTTCGACCAGCCGCATATGATTCGAGAGTTTCGCGCGCTCGCCGGGGTCACTCCGATGACCTACTGCCCCCGAGACCAGGAGGACTGGAATCACTCCGTGGTCTCCGATGCCGATTCCTACAATACGCGGCGCCATGCGACTGCTACGAGGGAGTAATGGAAAGCGAATATCCCATCCTCACTCCACGGCTCATCGTTTCTAGCGCAGCGGAGGCGATCGCGTTCTACGAACAGGTTTTCGGCGCAAAGGAGCTCGAGCGGTACACGACCCCGGAGGGTCAAGTGCTTCATGCCGCGATCTCGATCCGGGGCGCCGTGGTTTCCCTCGCTGACGCCCATGGGGACTGGTATCCGGCGCTCCGGCCGGAAGGGTCCCCCGTGTTGCTGACTCTGATATGCGACGACCCAGACTCGGTGGCGAAGCGAGCGGAGGAACACGGAGCCACCGTCGTCATTCCAGTTTCAGATCAGTTCTATGGACATCGCGAGGGGCGCATTCGCGACCCCTTCGGACACCTATGGATTGTGTCGAAGATCATCAAGAAGCTGTCCCCCGAAGATATCCAGCAAGGCGTCGAAGCCTTCGGCCAATAGCCGCGAGGGTGCACAAGCGACGATCGTCTCCCGTTCGTTTGCACCGCGCGTACTCGCCTCCCTTTCCTCTCCCTCGACATTCCGGAGCCCCCCGCCGAGCACCTGACGCCCACAATTTGAAGCCCCTCGACACAAACCGAGGCCTCAGGGGGATTCCCTGCAGGGAGTGAAGTCGAGTTCGTAGCGTCGCGTTTCGGCAGGCCGCACCGTGCCGAACCGGGTGAGGAACACTTCCTCCACCTGCGCCGCGATGCAGTTGCAGCACTCCCCACAGGGCGATCCCGACCAGCGAAGGATCACCGTCCCGGTCCGGCGGTCGAGCCAGGCTTTTCGGGCCGACCAACCGCACTGCGAGCGATGCGCCCGAGTGCTCAAGAGCACCGTCTCTCCTGCTGCGGTCGCCACCCGCACCGTCCGGCTCCCGACGATCTGACGGGACGGCTCGTCGGGGTGCGGCGCCAAGGTTCGGCCAACAGTGGACACGACGGCTCGATCGAGTGTGCGAAACCTTCCCTCCGCCAGTCGGCGGTTGATCGCGGGGCGTGCGTCCCGAAGGCCAAACCGCTCGTTCGACGAGCCGTGAGGTGCAGTCATGTCGATGAAGTCCACCGCGGAGGGGGGCCAACAGTTGGCGGCGGCGTAGTCGAACAGGAAGGCGACAATGCGGCCGTCCTCGGAAATCGCGGGAAACAGGCGACGAAGCGGTCGAGTGTCTCGATGAAGATCGTCGGCGGTCGGAACTTGCAACCGCCAGGGCCTCGGAGCCTCTCCGCTCACGCTTCGCTCCAACTCCTCCGTGGTGCGACGGCTGACGTTGGCCGATGCGCGCACGTCGTTCGACTCGTTCTCCTGTGACAGTGAGCGCCCAGGGAACGGGACGCCCTTTCTAACTCCTTCTGGAGGCAACGCCTCGGGCGGAACCGCGTCATCATGGGCTAGAGCATCACTCCGCGGCACAGCTCGACCATCGCTCGGCAAAGCGGCAACCGCATCGCTCGACGGCACATCGTCGGGCGACTGCGCGCAACCCAGCGCCAGCACGCCGGCCATCAACCAGGCGATTGCGTACGTGTTCTCCATCGGCGTCCCGTGTCCGAGCCTGACGCACGTCACGTGCCGCGAAGCATGTGCTCGAGCGACATCGATCACGTGTATCCAAATCGGCCCGCCGACGTGTCAACGCGGACGCAGTAGCTTCACCGACTCCCCGAAGCTCGGCGCGACAGCATGTCGATCGGCATCGTCGCGCTCTCACCGGAAGACCGTTCGGCGCCTCAACTGCGGCGGAGCATTCGAAGCTTGGGGTCGCGGGGTTCGATGCGATTTCCTGCTTCGATCGCGGCTTGCGCGCGCTCTCGGTCTCCCAGCTGGAGATAGCAATCGGCGAGCGCCGCCGCGCGGGCCGCGCTGGCATTCGCTTCAAACGCAAGCGCGAGCGCCGGAAGTGCGTCCGCATATTTCCCTTGCTCGGTGAACCACCGTCCCGTCTGGGAGAGCGGGCCGGCACGAGAGCCGAACGGAAAAGAGACGACCAGCATCAGCGCGGTGTGGAGGAACTCGAGAGCCAGTGAAAACTCTCGCTCCGACGTCAAGAGATTCCCGGCATTGGCAAGGCCGATCGCGGCGATGGACGGGTTGAGCTCCGCGGCAGAGAGATAGTGCTCCAACGCCTCGTCCACGTCGCCGCGCTGGTCGTGGGCCCAGCCGCGATCGGTGTGCTCACGCGCGCGATCGTCGGGCGAATCCTCGGTGCCATCCAGCGAAAGAGGTGGCTGCCCGAGCTGCTGTTGGGCCTTTCGATAGCGAATCCGCCACGCTCGGTTCATCCGCTCTGACTCATGCTCCGACTCCCACGCGGCGTCGATCTCCTGGAGCACTCGCCGCGGCTTTCCGAGCGCGAGCAACCCGTCGTGGCGCCGTGGCAAGAGGCGCGCGAACGCTCGGTTCGTCAGCGCGGGATAGTGTTCGATGTCCTCCGGAAGCGGGACTCGAACCACGTCCTCCCACCGCTCGGCGGTCGCAAGGATATCGATCGCCAGCACCGGAGTCTCGTTGAGGTAGAGGTGGTCTTTGGGAGGCTTCATCGCCAACGGCTCCAGCCACCCCCACGCCTCTTCGGCAAGCCGATGCCGTCGCTTCTTCGAGCTGAGCGTGCCTCGGCGGTGAATGGTGCCGGCCGCAAGAAACCGCAACGGAGACGACGCAGGCAACCGGCGAATCGTCTTCATCACCTGGAGCGCCGGTTTCTCGGCGCCTTTCACGAACAACCCCGTGGCCCGATCCGTCGCCCAGGCGGGAAGCGGGCTGAGCGCATCGCACGCCGCCTCTTTGCGCCACACCCGGTAGGGCCAGTCTTCCGTAAACCACTGCCCGAGGCCCGTCGCATCGAACTCCCGGCTTCCTCGCTTCGTGTCCCGAAGCTGTCCTCTTGCGAAGGCCAACGCCTCACGGGCGGAGACGAAGTCGGGGGTGGCGACCACCATCCCATCGGCAACCGCGGCGAGCTCAGTCCACTCTTCGAGCATCGCGAGGGCATACAGCCAGCGCGCCGCGTACCGGGCTACCGGTGTCGTTACGGCGCGAGTGCGCGCAAACAGTCGAGCGTAGTGCGCGGCGGCTTCGCGATACTCGCCTCCGAGAAAGCACTCGTCCGCCAACGCCGCCGCCTGACGACGCCGATCCACCTTCTTCGCTCGGCGTTCGACCTCGTCGCGAGAGAGATCGTCGACATCCACCGCGGAAAACGGGTGATGCTTCTTCAGCGTTCGAAGCGAGCTGAGGGCTCGCTGTTCGAGTCCCAGTTCAAGCGCGGTTCCCGCAGAAAGAACAAGCGCCCGACGGTCCGTCTTGTCGTACTCGAGGGCCTGCCGCACGTGCTTCAGGGTGAGGGTCAGTACTCCGCGGGCACGCTTCACGCGGGCAAGCCCGAGCGCCCCATTCGCGCGGGGATCGGTTCTTCCAGAGAACGTGTCCATCCACGAGGGGCGGTGGTTCGCCATCCGCTTGGCGAGACGCTCGGCGGTCGTGAAGTCTCTCGCGGCAAACGCCGCCTCGAACGCGAGCGCCGGATCCGCGTGCTTGTGGTTGTAGGTCCGTTTCGAGACGCGCCGCCCCGTCAACGTCGAAAGACGCATCTCCGCGTCGGGCCGGGCTTTGGGACGCAGGAGGGTATTTCGATGGCCCGCGCGAACCAGCCGGTCGGCCGGTCCGTCTTCGATCGCCGGCCGCGCCGCGAGCGGCTCCGACTCGCCGAGCAGCGCGAGCAGTGCGAGCCGATGACCTCGCAGCGAGCCGCCCTCAAAGAGATAACCGACCGTGCGAAACGGCTCGAGACTGTCTTCAACCCCCGACTCCGCCAAGGCTCGCGCGATATACGCCTGCAACGGCTGCCACGAGTCGTGCCCGAAGAACTTTCCTCTCCCCGTCTTCGTCGCGCCCCATGCGGCGGCGTAGTCTTGTTGATAAAGAAGAGCGACCGGGGTCGGACGCTCCGTCGCGGCTCGCGCTTGAAT
>JBCCZL010000163.1:0-16939 GCA_039187775.1 Myxococcota bacterium | reverse complement strand
CTCTGTCTCTGAGTCTGCCTCTGTCTCTGAGTCTGCCTCTGTCTCTGAGTCTGCCTCTGTCTCTGAGTCTGCCCCTGTCTCTGAGTCTGCCTCTGTCTCTGAGTCTGCCTCTGTCTCTGTCTCTGAGTCTGAGTCTGCGTCCACCGGGGCCAACCCTCCCGCTTCCGTGGGGTTTTGGGGCCTGGGCTGGCCTTCGGTACCGACGGCTCCGGACGAGAACCCTTCGGGATTGAACGCAACGGATGAAGCCGTGGGGGCCGAGTCGGAACCGGATTCAGAGCCAGAGCCGCCCCCCTCGGTCCTTCTCGCGCGGAAGAAGGCCGAGCTCAAGCGGCTTCGAATGCTTGCTAAGCGGGCTCGGGCCGAACTGCTTCAGGCCGAAGCGGCCGTCGCGCAGGCCGAACTCGAAGTCGCCCAGCTCAAGCTTGCGGTGCTCGACGCCGATGAGCCGGACTGACTTCGGGTGAAGGACTATCGGCGCGCCTGGGCCCGCGCGATCGCTCGCCGCTCGTTTGCGATCCGTCCGTTAAACGGCGCGGCAATCTCATCACCGGACTCAATGATGATCTCGATCACTTCGGTCGGCGTGAGCTCCGCGTTGTACGCGAGCATTTTGCCCGCAAGGTTCGCGACGTTTGGTGACGCCATCGACGTGCCCGAAAGAGGCACCCGCTCTCCGTTGGGAACCAGACTCTCGACGCCCACGCCGAAGTCAAAGATCCGGACCTGCGCCTCGTTCGAGTTGGTGAACGTCGCCCAGTTGCCGAAGCGGTCCACCGCGCCCACCACGAGCACATTCGGGTAGGAGAGCGACGCGGGAACATCGCCGTACTCGGCCACGTCGCGATTCGAGTTGCCCGCCGCCACCACGAAGAGCGCGTTCGGGCATCGCTCGAACACGAGCTCCCAGGACGCCTTTCGGTGCTGCATGATCTCGTCCGCCCGCGCCTTCACCGCTTCGTCGGACGCGTAGCGTTCGCCCTCGTGGCGAAGCTGGTTTTCGACGTAGTCGCGGGAGAATCCGAGGCTCGCGTTGACCACCCGAATTTCGTGTCGATTGATGAACTCGGCGATCGCCTCCACGTTCGCGCGTTCCGAGGCGAGCTCTTCATCGGTGGGACCGCGATGGTGATAGATCCGCGCTTCGCCCGCCCACACCGAGCGAAACACCGCGAGCCGGGCCTGCGGGAGACCCGCCACCATGAGGCCCGCGACGTGCGTTCCGTGGGCCCACTCCCCCACCTTGTCGAGATTCGATTCCAGTTCCTCGAGTGCCTCCACGCTGTCGGCGGAGCGGAAGAGCGCGAGGACCTGCTGCGCCGCATCGCTGTCGGCGATGCCCGCGCGGAGGTCCATCAGGCCCTGAAGGAACGGGCCGTAGCGCTCCAGCACCTCGGGGGCCGGCTGATAAAGAAGTTCCGTATGAGGGCGGACATCGACCAGCCCGTGAATGTCGTCGACCTGGCCGTTGCCGTCGTCATCCTCGCCGTTGGCCTGTTCCGTCGAAGCGAAGAGCCGCTCTTCGAACAGGTCCGTGGCCGTTCCAAGGTCCCACACCGCCATGCGCACCGGCGTGGTCCGCCGTGCCCGAGTCATGTCGACGGTCGAGAAACGATAGTCTTGCGGTGCGCGCCCGGATGCGTGCTCGCTGCTCACCGTGGCAATCGCGTTCATGTAGCGTTCCCGGGCCGCCACCACTGCCGGCATCACCTCGGTAAAGAACAGCACCGAGCTTGCGGTGTCGGTCGATAGGAGCTGGCTTCGAAGCTGCGCAACGCGTGCCGTGAGCTGCTCTTCGGTCTGAAAGATCTGGTACACGACGGTCGAGGAACCGAAACGCGTGGACGGAAGTTCACGGAAGACCTCGGCGATCGCCGCCTCCTGGGCTTCCGGATCGTCGCCCGCGCGGCGTCGCGCGATCTCGCTCAGAAGCGTATTGCCCGCATAGGCGGAGTTTCGGTTGCGAGCCCGAGCGCGAACCAGACGAACCGTCTTCTCCGCCGCGTCCAGGTCCCCGCTGGCGATCGCGACCACCGCGACGTCCATCAGCCGCTCGACCGTGCGGCCCGCGATCTCCGGCGCCTCGTCGGGCGTTTCGCGATAGCGGTCGAGCTCTGCGAACTGAAAGTCGGATTGGACTTCGGCGATCCGCTCCCGTGCACGGGCCTGCACATAGGAGCGAAGCCCGTGCGTATCCATCGCTGCCCAGGGGTCGACCCGTTGTTCTTCCGGTTCGGCCGCCGGGGGTTCTTCGGCTTGGGATACCGGTTCGCCCGGTTCCTCGGCGGGCGGGGTCGACGAGCCACAGGCCGCGGACGCGACGAGTGAAACGAGCGTCGGGAAGAGAAGGGCAACGCGGATGGGTTTCATCATGGCCCTCCCATAGTCCTCTCGGGTTTCAGGTTCAACCCTCCCCGCCTATCCTGTGCGCCGCTGGCATCGGTTCGTTCCTCATGTCCCGCCTTCCCCCGCGCTTTCAGTCTCTCCAAGGCAGTCTTCGGCCAACCCGAGCGGAAGTTTCTCTCGAGGCTATCGCGCACAACTATCGTGAGGTGCGTCGGGTGGTGGGCGTGCCGGTCCTCGCGGTGGTCAAAGCCGATGCGTATGGCCACGGAGTGGTCTCGGTGGCCCGACGACTTGCCCGGGAGGGCGCGGCCAGCTTTGGGGTCGCTCTTGCCGAAGAGGGACTCGAGCTCCGAGCGGCGGGGATTCGTCGGCCGATCCTCGTACTGAACGGAGTGTACGGTGGCGCATACCAGGACGTGCTCGACGCCGAACTCACCCCCGTCGTTTACGACCTCGATACGGTGGCGGCGTTTGCCGCTGTCGATCCAGCGTTCGCCTTTCATCTGAAGATCGACACCGGGATGAGTCGCCTCGGAGTCAGTCACCGCGCTCTTCCGATGTTCCTCGCCGGACTCGAACGATTCCCCCGCGTCATCATCCGAGGAGTGATGACCCATCTTGCGGCCGCCGACACCGATCCCGAGTTCACCGCTCTTCAGCTGGATCGTTTCGACGGTGCGGTCGACGCGATTCGCCGGCGGGGACACGAGCCGACGACCGTGCACGCGGCGAACAGTGCGGGGGCGCTTCTATCTCCCCGGGCGCGTTACGACATGGTTCGACCAGGGATCGCCCTCTACGGCGCTGCGCCCTTCTCCCATGGACTCACCCTGCGTCCGACGCTTCGGCTTCGTACAGAGATTATCCGCGTCGCTGAAATCGAACCAGGCGACAGCGTCGGTTACGACCGAACGTTCGTGGCGAAGGCACCGTGCCGAATCGCAACGCTTCCGATCGGCTACGGCGACGGCCTTCTCTTTCGCAGTGAGCAAGCTCGGGTGGCCCTGGTAAAGGGCGTTCGGTGCCCGATCGTGGGACGGGTGTCGATGGACCTTTCGGCGGTCGACATCACCGCGGTCTCGGCCACGGTGGGAGATGAAGTGGTGCTTCTCGGTCGGCAGGGGAACGCCGAGATCCAGGCGGAGGAGCTTGCGGCGGGGAGCGGCACGATCCCGTACGAAGTGTTGACCAGTGTGTCACGGCGAGTGCCTCGCGCGTACTCGACGTGATTCCTATGAGCCGGCCGGATGAGTGTTTTCCTCCCGGCCTTTTCTGACCGGACGACAACGGCCGGTCGGGATTGCGCCCGAGCATGCCCAAATGTGGTAGTTCTCCTTTCGGAGATGGCCAACGGCACTCAGGAGGCGGCTGCAGAGGGAGCCGAGGCCCCAGCTCCGGCCGAGGAATCTTCCGCGGTTAAGCCTGGAGGGCCGGACGGAGAGAGCGAGCCCACGGAGAAGGGGGGCGCTGGCGAGTATGCCAAGGCGTTTGCCGCCACGGTGTTCGCGCTACCCCTCTCGCTTCTTCGGGAGGTAGGGCTCCTTGCCGAGCTCCTTTGGCTTTCGATCTACTGGGGTGTCCGACCGCCCTACCGCTTTCGCCTCGCGATCTCGGCGATGGATTTCGTGGGGGTGGGGTCGATCTTCATCGTTGGCCTCACCGGGCTGTTTGTCGGCATGGTGTTCGGGTTGCAGCTGGCGGACGGGTTTCGTCAGTTCAACGCGGAGAACCAGGTCGGCGCGGTGGTGGGCATCGCCCTGACCCGCGAGCTTGCCCCGGTGTTCAGCGCGCTGATGGTATCGAGCCGGGCGGGCAGTGCGATGACCACCGAACTCGGATCGATGCGGGTCACCGAGCAGATCGACGCGCTGACCACGATGGCGGTGAACCCGGTCCAGTACTTGGTGGTGCCTCGGTTGATCGCAGGGGCGATCATGGTGCCGATCCTCACGATGCTGTTTAATCTGGTGGGGATCTTTGGCGCGTGGCTGGTGTGCGTGCAGTTCCTCGGACTCGACCCGGGGATCTTTGTCAGCAACGTGCGCTGGTTTGTGGATGCGCCGGACATTCGCCAGGGCCTGATCAAGGGGGTGATCTTCGGCATCGCGATCACGCTGATCGCCTGCCGCCAGGGATTTCACGCCTCCGGCGGCGCGGCCGGAGTGGGGCTTGCGACCAACCGGGCGGTGGTGCAGTCCGCGGTCTCGATCCTCATTCTCGACTACGTGGTCACGAGCATTCTTCTCGGGGGCTTCTGATGGTCGAAGCTGCACCATCGACCGACGACCCGGTTCACATCTCGATTCGCGATCTCAAGAAGTCGTACGGCCCCTACAAGATCCTTCACGGAATCTCGTTCGACATCTATCGCGGACAGAACAACGTGATCATTGGCGCGTCAGGGTCGGGCAAGTCGGTGCTCATGCGCCAGATCATCCGGCTCGAGCGTCCGGATTCGGGCCAGATCATCGTGGACGGACAGGACATTGTCCCGCTCAACGAACTCCAGCTCGTGCCGGTGCGTCGAAAGTTCGGCATGGTCTTTCAGATGTCTGCGCTCTTCGATTCGATGAGCGTGTTCGACAATGTGGCCTTTCAGTTGCGCGAACACACCAAGATGAAGAAGAAGGAAGTTCACGAGCGAGTGATGGATCGGCTCGAAAGCCTAGGGGTCGCCCACGCCGCGCTAAAGATGCCGTCGGAGCTTTCGGGCGGCATGCAGAAGCGGGTGGCGATCGCCCGGGCCCTCGTTCTCGAGCCGCAGATTTTGATTTATGACGAGCCGACGACCGGTCTCGATCCGATCACTTCCCGGTCGGTGGACGAGCTCATGATCGAAACCCGCGCGCGCTACGGCGTGACGTCGATCGTGATCAGCCACGACATGGCATCGGTGTTCAAAATTGCCGACCGGATCAACTATCTCAACATGGGTCACATCGTCATGAGCGGCACGGCTGAGGAGTTTGTGCAGACCGACAATCCGGCGACCGTCGAGTTCCTCCATGCTTCGGGGGTGGGAACCGGGGAGGGTCTGGCGGACATTCAACAGGGCTGACCGCCGTTTCGCGGGAGTCGCTTAGAGTGGCCAGAGCCGGTGTTCTTTGCCCCGCTTTGCGTCGAGCGAGTACTTGCCCGGGCCGAGGAGGAAGATCGCGAGAGCCGGAGCCGCGTAGAGGAGCGCAAACTCTTTCTTGGCCCAGGGGTCGGCACCATGAACCACAAACGCAGCCACCAGCATCGTGATGAGGAGCGGCACCGCGGCGAGGCGAGTGGCGAAGCCAACGATGAGGAGAACTGGGCACACCACTTCCGAGAAGACCGTCAGGATGAGGGAAAGCTCCGATCCGAGACCGATGGGATCCGCGAAGCGATGAAACTCGTCGCCAAAGGAGAGGAGCTTGGCGAGTCCATGGCTCGCAAACATGAACCCGCCCACGCTGAGACGCAGGACGAGCAGGCCGAGATCGGTAGCCCAACCGGGGATGGTCATGTCGGTGCTGTGGACCCTCCAGGTCGCTTCGTCAACGGTGCCGGATAGGAACCGCTGTATCGGATAGGAACGCAGTGCCGGATAGGAACCGCAGCGCCGGATAGGAACCGCTGTACGGATAGGAACCGCTGTGCGGATAGGAACCGCTGTGCGGATAGGAACGCAGTGCCGGATAGGAACCGCTGTATCGGATAGGAACCGCAGCGCCGGATAGGAACCCCGTGCTGGATAAGAACCCCGTGCCGGATAGGGAACCCCGACCGTGGGTTGCGCCGCTCGACGAGGCTTGTAGCCTCTCCGCGAGGAGGAGCCCCCATGAAACGATCCATCCTTGCGAATCCCCGCGTCGGGTGCGCGGCTCGAAACCGTGTCCGGGACAACGTCGGTCGTTGCTCGGGCCTCGCCGTTTCCACGCGGACCGATGCCCTGCCGAGGCTCGGTAACGTCGACGCAGGGGTGTCCAGCGGGGGTGGTTACCGAGCGGTCGGAATCGTGTTCGGCCTGAGCATCGGGCTGGTGTCGGCCTGCGGCGGGTCCAGCGAACCTGCCCCGAACACCGGGGGCTTGGAAGAAAACGGGGTTCGGGAAACCGAGGGCGAGGTCGAAACCGAGGCGGTCGCGGATCCGATCCCGGAAGAGACGGCGCCTCCGCCCGCACGTCCGGCCTCTGCGACGGTGGTTGTGCGTCTCGCCGGCGAAGACATCACCACCAATGTGTTGCTCGTCGATGTCAACGGCGAGACCGCATGGGAGGGGCGCTCTGGGGAGACCTTCACCATCACCGAGGGCAGTTACATGGCGACCATCGAAGTCGGAGACGAAGTGATCGGCGGAGCGAGCCACCAGGAAGAAGTCTACGTCGAAGCGGGTGATACCCAGGAGCTTCGCATCACCGTTCCGGTGGCGAGGGTTGTGCTGAATGTGCGCCGTCGAGGTCGCGCCCTTCGAAACCCGCAGGTCGCGCTCTTTCGCGCCGGCTCTGAAGAGGAAGTCGCAAGCTTCCGTGCCGGATCCCGACCCATCAAAATCGCGCCGGGTCGCTACGAAGCCGAAGTTCGGCTGAGCGGTCAGAACATCCGCGTCCGCGGCCTCACCTTCATGGACGGCGCCCAACAGACCATCCCCGTCGACATCCAGTAGCAACACGTTCGGGGACGAGGTAATTATTTTCCTCACCACGACTGGTAACTGCTTGAAATCTCGTGAGGTGGGACGGGCTAGTTCTGGTTGGTTTGGGGAAAGACGTGCTGGTCCGCGAGTTGCTCCTCGGGCGACGACGTAGTTCCGGATAGTTACGGGTCGTGGTGAGGAAAATAATTACCTCGTCCCCGTTGGTTGTTAGAGGGTGAGGCCGCCGTCGAGGGTGAGAACGCTGCCGGTGGTCCATTGAGCGTCTAGCAAGTACAGCACGGCGTCGGCGACTTCTTCTGGGGTGCCGATGCGGTGTAGTGGGTGGAGGTCCACGAGTTGGGGGCGGAGCTCTTCGAAGGATCGTGCTCCGGGTCGCGGCGCACGCACCATCTCGGTATCGATCACTCCGGGAGCCACGACGTTCACCCGGACGGCGGGGGCGAGCTCGAGCGCAAGGGCCCGGCTCGCCGCGATCAGCGCGGCTTTGGAGGCTCCGTAGACCGCGGTGGCCGGGGCTGGGCGCTGCGCAAGCGTGCTTGCGATGTTCACGATCGCGGCTCCGTTCGAGAGGTGGGGAATCGCCGCGTGGATGACAAAGAGTGGCGCCCGGATGTTGAGACCAAACTGCGCTTCGTACGATTCCGTCGACCAACTCCCCGGAGCTTCGTAGCGAACGATGCCGGCGCACTGGACGATGTCGTCGATCTTTGAAAGTTGTTTGACTGCTTCCGTGACCAACCGCATCGGTCCGTCGGCTTGTCCAAGGTCAACGGCGACCGTCAGGAGGCCTTCGGCTTCCAGCTCACGAAGCCGAGCTTCGTTCCGGCCTTGCGCCAGAACTCTTGCGCCGCGCCGATGAAGCGCACGGGCCACCGCCCGGCCGATGCCTCCCGTCGCGCCGGTCACCAGCACTCGCCGGTTCGACTCCGTCGGTCCCTTGGTCACGAGGACTCGAAGCCGCGGCGCACCGGGGCAATGTCGTCGGGTTCGCCGTCGACTTCACGCTCATCGTCTTCGATGAACGGTGGCGAATCCACGCAGAGAATCGTCTGCCATCGGTCGGTGGGGTTGTCGTAGCGGTGGGCCGCCCCGTGCGGCCAGCGAAACACGGGTCCCCGAGGGGCCGATTTATCCTGGCACCGGAGGCCTTCGGTCAGCACCAGCTCCGACTCATGCATCACTCTGTGCTCGTGAAGTGGAATCCCATTGTGGGGTGAAATATTGAGCCGATAGATGCCGGCGTCCTTGGTCTCGTGAATCACGTCCACGGTGCCGAACGGCTTCGTTTCGCAACCGAATTCGACCCAGCTTGCCGGCCGGCGAATCTCCAGCGAGGGAATCGCTTTTCCGCGAAGCGCTCCCGGCTTCGTCAGACGGACCCGCACCTCGTCGACCGCGGGGCGCTTTTCTCCCAGCGTCGGTGGGGCGAGCAGATAACGCGCGATGGCGTGAGCGGCGGTCTCAAGCAACCGAAAGCGGCAGGACTGGAGGAGGAACGTGATCTCGGCGCTGATCGCGTGGTAGTCCGCGGTCCGACTCAGCCGCTCGCTCGTCGCGGCCCGCTCGGTGTCGAGCACCAGATCGATGTCGAGCTCAAGGGGCTGGACCCGATAGCGCTCCTCCGGAAAGACGCCCACCACGCAATCGACGCGAAGGTCCGAGATAGTGATGACATCCGAATGGCTCATCGCCCGCCGGATATAGCGCCGTTTCCACACACCAGCCAGCGGGCCCCAAGTTCGCGTCAGGTACTGGCTCAGCCCTGAACACCGGCTCGGCGCTGAATACTGGCTCGGCCTTGAATACACACTCGACTTCCGCTGTCGGGTTGCGTCTCCCGGTCCCTTCTCTCGACCGCAGGGCTCAGGCACACTGCGCTCCCTATGGCCGACCAACCGATGAGTGCCTTTCGAGCGGTTCCTCGAACCGGTGTGATCTTTGTGACAGAAGAAGCCCATCGGCGCGGCTTCTCCGGCGACGCGCCCGACTGGTGCAACCTTGGTCAGGGGCAGCCGGAAACCGGGCCGCTGGAGTCGGCGCCGCCGCGGGTCCAGTCGATCGAGGTGCGCTCCACCGATCTGGACTACGCCCCGGTTGCCGGACTCCCCGACCTTCGGGACGCCGTCGCGAGCCTCTACAACGAGCTCTACCGTCGAGGAAAGAGCTCCAAGTACTCGGCAGAGAACGTTGCGATCTCCGGCGGAGGTCGGGTCGCGCTCATGCGGGCCTGTGCGGCGATTGCTCCGATTCACATGGGCCACTTTCTTCCCGACTACACCGCGTATGCGGAGCTCCTCGACATCTTCCGACGGTTCTCGCCCATTCCGATCCTTCTCGATCCAGAGCGAGGCTACGAGTTTTCCGTGGGCGAGCTTCGCCGCGAGATTCAAGGGCGTGGACTATCCGCCATCCTGATGAGCAATCCCTGCAACCCAACCGGCAAGGTGGTGCACGGGGAACAGCTCGGCGCCTGGGTCGACACCGCCCGGACCTTCGATTGCTCCCTCATCTTCGACGAGTTCTACTCGCACTACATCTGGGCCGATGGCGCACCGGCGCTCGTCAGCGCCGCGTCGCAAGTCGACGATGTGGATCGCGATCCCGTGGTCATCGTCGACGGCCTCACCAAGAACTGGCGCTACCCTGGGTTCCGCGTGACCTGGATCGTCGGACCCAAGCCGGTCATCGAGGCTGCAACAAGCGCCGGATCGTTTCTCGACGGCGGAGGTTCCCATCCGATGCAGCGCGCGGCCATCGATCTTGTCACCCCCGAGCATGTCCGAGCGGAGACCCAGGCGATCCGCGAAACGTTTCTTCCCAAGCGGGATCGGCTGGTCGAAGGGCTGCGAGAGCTCGGGGTTCGCTTCGACGCCCTGCCCGAAGGCACCTTTTACGCATGGGGGGATCTGTCCGAGCTTCCCGAAGGCCTCCGGCACGGCAAAGAGTTCTTTCACGCCGCCCTCGAGGAAAAGGTCGTCGTCGTGCCAGGACAGTTCTTCGACGTCGACCCCGGCGGTCGTCGTCACGGGCGAAGCTCCCGCTTTGCCCGACATGTCCGGTTTTCCTACGGGCCGAGCCTCGCCACGATCGAGGAAGCCCTCACCCGGCTCGGCCGCATCGTCGGCCGCTGAGACGCCGTAAATTTCGGGCTCGGCACCGATGTAAGATAATGTCGTATGTGTGAATACATCAGCTGCCGAGCGCAAAGAAACGTCCGCGAAGGTTCTCCCATTCTTGAAGTGGGCGGGAGGCAAAGGACGGCTCCTTTCTCAGCTGACGCCGATGCTTCCGCCGGGGGTGGACCGCCGGCGCCACGTCGAGCCGTTTTTTGGCGGAGGCGCTCTGTTCTTCTCACGGCGGCCGACCCGCGCCCTCGTGTCCGACGTCAATCCCGCGCTGGTGCGAACCTATCTCGCGGTTCGAGACTCCGTCGACACGGTGATTCGCCATCTGCGTCGGCTGAAGGCCGACCATAGCGTCGAGCGCTACTACGAGGTGCGGGCCCGCTACAACCAAGGTCTCACGAGCGACGCCTCTCACGCGGCGACGTTCATCTATCTCAACAAGACCTGCTTCAACGGTCTTCATCGGGTGAATCGGAAGGGGGAGTTTAATGTCCCGGCCGGGCGCTACAAGAACCCAAAGATCCTCGATGGGGTGGGACTTCAGTTGGCAAGTCGAGCCCTCCAGCGAGCCGACGTACGTCGCGCGTCTTTTGAGGCGTTGCTCGAGTCGGCAAAGCCGGGGGACTTTGTCTACTTCGATCCGCCCTACGCACCGGTATCGGCGACCGCCAACTTCACGAGCTACGCCCGGGAGGGGTTTGGACCGGAGGAACAAGCGCGCCTTCGCGATGTGTTTCGGGAGCTCGATCGACGGGGGTGCAAGCTCATGCTCTCGAATAGCGATGTCCCGGCGATTCGGGATCTCTACGACGGTTTCGTGATCGACGAGGTCGCGGCTCCACGAGCCATCAGCTGCAACGGGAGCGGGCGAAGCCGCGTCGCCGAAGTGGTCGTTCGAAACTACGACTGAACCCCGAGGTGGGCTCGAGTCCGAAGGTCTAGCCTTCGGCACCGAGGGATCACTCCGGTCGGCAAACCACATCCACCTCGAACACCAGCGGCCAGAGCTTGCCGGTGACAAACACCCGTCCATCTTCCGCGTCGTAGGCGATGCCATTGAGGACGTCTTCGCCTCGGTGATCGGGGAGAGCAGTCTCGAGAAGATCTGAAAAGTCGATCACGCCGGTCACGACGCCGCTCTGTGGGTCGATCCGCACCACCCGATCGGTGCGCCACACATTTGCCCAGACCTCGCCGTCGATGAACTCGAGCTCGTTCAGGTTCTGCACCGTGTTTTCGCCGAGTCGAACATCGACGGTGGAGCGAAGTGTTCGGGTCTCGGGGTCGAGGAACGCGAGCGTCGCCGTTCCGTTGCTCATGATCAATGAGTCGCCGTCGTGAGTGAGGCCCCAGCCCTCGCCGTCGTAGCGGAAGGTGGCCTCTTCATCAAAGGTCTCGGCGTCATAAACGAAGCCGGTATTGCTCTGCCACGTGAGCTGAAGAAGCTGATCGTCGAAGAGAACGATGCCTTCGCCGAAGAACGGTTCGGGAAGGTCGCGGCGCTGCGTCACCTCTCCCGTCGCGAGGACCACGCGTCGAATCGTCGAGCGGCCCACGAGCCCAGTGCCCTCGTACAGAAGCTCCTCGGCGCCCTCTCGGACAAATACGAGCCCTTGAGTAAATGCCTCTTGGTCGTGGGGAAAGCTCTGGACCACCCGGTAGCCGAACTGCGATGCGCCGTCGAGGATGGGGCAGCCTGCCTCCGCGTCCTCGGATTCTCGGTCATCCGCGCGGTCCACCGTGACGTCCTGAACCGCGATATCGCCTGCATCCCCGTCGAGGCCACCATCGATCGGTGAGGCGTCCGGCCGTGCGGCGTCGTCGGCGCACGCTCCGAGAATGGCCGCAGAAGCAAAGAGGGCAGTGCCGAGGGGGGCGAATCGAACGGTGGCCGGAACAACGGTCACCTAAGAACGATACCCCGTTCGCCGGCGAATGGCGGGCTACATCGTTTCGAAGGTCGAGACCAGCTCGTTAAACGGATCCTCGGCGCGCTCCATCAGCGAGCCCTGGCCCACCATCTTGAAGAACACAGGGCCATCGGGGCCTTCGACGATCGCTGCGAGCATCCGCTGGTTGTCCTGCGGCGCACCCGATCCACCCATCATCGGACTCGCGGTGTAGGTACCCGTCAGGTCCACCGTGGTGACCTGCAGTCCATTGACTTCTTTGTTCTCGATCTGAGCCACTTCCGCGCTCTCTCGACCATCGGACTGGGTGAACTGACCGACCCAGCGATCGATATTGGCCTGCACGGAGCCGCCCTGGCCAGCACCGAAGAAGAACACCGTCATCGTGGCCGCCGTCTCGCCTTCTTCCTCCGGGAACACGTACTCCGCGGCTCGCATCCGTGACTGAGGCTGCTGTGCGCGAAACGGTTCCGGCGCGGTCCAGCGAATCCCTCCCGCGGTGGGTGTTCCACTCGGCGCTTCTGCACGCGCGGAAGGCGAGGTCTCGGCCATCGCCGTCGGGTTGGACTCCGGCTCCGACTCCGCCGTGGGCTCGGGCTCGATGGGCTCTTCTGTGGAAGAGCTGGAATCGTCGCCGCATGCCGAAAGCACAAGAAGCAACACGAGGCCCGGAGCGATGGATGTCGTTCGCGTCATGGCACGGTTGTAGGACGTGTGGCGCCGCGAAGGAAGCGTGCTCAGTGGTGCGAGGAAAACCATTCACGAATTTGTCGCGGGTCGCTCGCGGAGGGCACACGGCGATCCGTCCAATTCCTCCACCCGCCAGGAATACCCACCGCTTTTTTCGGACGCGGTGGGCTCTTCCACAGTTCCTCGCCACGATTTGTTGACCAGGGCGTGGACATTCGTACAGTCCTGTTCATGAGCGCAGGTTCCCGGGCGGTCGCCGCGAAATCAAAAAGCGAAGGATTCCGGCGCCCCGCCGCGCCGTGGGCCAACGCCACCGGCCTCGACGCGGCGGTCGAACGCTGGAAACAACAGGGGCTCTACGAGGACATCGTCCTCGATCATCGGCGACCCCAACGGGCAGGGGCCTACGGAGCGATCCCCGACACGGTGGGTGGGGCGGTTCGTGGCGCACTCGCAAAGCGAGGCATCGAGCGTCTCTACTCGCACCAGGCCGACGCGATCGACCAAGCGCAGAACGGACGGCACCTGGTCGTATCGACTCCCACCGCCTCGGGCAAGAGCCTGTGCTTTCACGTGCCGGTGCTCACCGCGCTCGAAGAGGACGCCGAGGCGCGGGCCATCTATCTGTTTCCGACGAAGGCTTTGAGCCGTGATCAGGAGACCGGTCTTCGAAACCTCATGAAGGACGCGGGGCTTCGCCACGGGGCGATCACCTACGACGGCGATACGCCGGGCGATGCGCGGCGGGCGGCGCGAGAGCGGACCGGCATCCTCCTCACCAATCCGGACATGCTTCACTCCGGAATCCTTCCCCACCACACCCAGTGGTCGCGCCTCTTTTCCAACCTTCGCTACGTGGTGGTCGACGAGCTCCACATGTATCGCGGCGTCTTCGGCAGCCATCTTGCGAATGTGATCCGCCGGCTTCGGCGGATCGCCGAGTTTCACGGTTCGACGCCTCAGTTCATTTTTGCTTCGGCAACCATCGGCAACCCGCAGGAGCACGCCGAGCGGATGCTCGGTGATTCGGTCGAGCTGGTTGGCGAGAGCGGTGCGCCAGAAGGAGACAAGCGGGTGCTCATCTACAACCCGCCGTTTGTGAATCGCGAGCTCGGCATTCGGCGGAGCTATATCAAGACTGCGGTCGACCTCACCGCGGATCTCCTCCGCTCAGACGTGCCGACCCTGCTTTTTGGCCAGTCCAGGAACTCGGTCGAAGTGATGCTCAAGTACCTTCGCGACCGGCTGACCCGCGAGGGCGTCGACCCCAATGAGATCCAAGGGTACCGGGGCGGCTATCTGCCAGACACCCGGCGTCGCATCGAGCGAGGCCTCCGGGCGGGGACCATTCGCTGCGTCGTGGCGACGAACGCCCTCGAGCTCGGCATCGATATCGGAAGCCTTCAGGCAGTGGTATGCGCGGGTTATCCGGGAAATGTGGCCGCGTTATGGCAGCGGTTTGGTCGAGGAGGCCGGCAAAAGGAAGGCAGCCTATCGCTCCTTGTCACGTCGAGCGCGCCGCTTGACCAGTACGTGGCGTCCGATCCGAACTACATCGTCGCCGCAGCGATCGAACATGCGCGAATCGACCCCGACAATGTGGAGATCTTCCTTCAACACCTCAAGTGCGCGGCGTTCGAGCTCCCGTTTGTCGAAGGCGACCGATTTGGTTCGGTCCCTGTCGAAACGGTGGTCGACGCGCTCTCTTATCTTGCGGACAAAGAAGTGCTGTTTCCCGGGCCGAGTGCCGACGGGCGAACCGCCTACCACTGGGCGACCGACCACTATCCGGCGAACGGCGTGTCCCTTCGAAGCGTGAGCTGGGACAACTTTGTGGTTATTGACCTCGATACCGATAAGACGATCGCGGAGATGGATTGGCGCAGCACCCACACGATGCTTCATGTGCAGGCGATCTATCAGCACGACGCGGGCCAGTTTCAGGTCGAGGAACTCGACTTCGAAAATCACAAGGCCTACGTCCGACAGGTCAAGCCGGACTACTACACCACCGCGATGACCCACACCAAAGTGCTCGTCCTGGAGGAAGACGAGCGCGAAGAGCTTGCGCTTGGGCGCTTTTCGGTGGGGGTGTCGCGGGGGGACGTCAGCGTCATCGAGAAAGTCGTGGGGTACAAAAAAATCAAGTACCACACGCACGAGAACGTCGGATACGGGGATGTCCATCTTCCGGAGATGCAGATGCACACCACCGGGATGTGGCTGACCTTTCCCGAAGCGCTGGTCACGTCGTTTCCTCACCCGCGGGCGGTGGTTGTCGATGCGCTCCGCGGGGTCGGCCAGGCGCTTCACACCGTCGGCGCGATCGGCCTGATGGTCGACCCTCGCGATATCGGCCGGACGCTTCGGGATCGAAGCGAAGAAGACTTGGCTCCGGGCGGTGCGAGCGGGTTCGACCCGACGCTCTTCCTGTTCGATCGAATCCCCGGAGGGATCGGCCTGTCGCCGCGCCTTTTCGAGGAGCGAACCACGCTGCTCCTTCGCGCCCGAGCCCTCGTCGAAGGTTGCAGCTGCGAAGACGGTTGCGTCGGCTGCATCGGGCCGGTGGTGGGCGAGGCGCTTTCCTCCGTGTCACGGAAGGGCCTTGTCCTTCAGGTTCTCGATCGAATCGGTATCGCCCTCCATTAGCCGATGGCCCTGGATTTCAAGAGCAAGCTTCGGCTTCTCGATGCCTCGGGGTCCGGCGGAACCGGGCTTCCGAGCGCTCTGTCGGGCTCTGGGGCGCCTGGGGATCGGTCGCATCCGCAACGCGAGGCATCTTCCTCCACGAGAGCGCCCCCACCGTCGTCTTGGAGCAAGGCGGACCGCATCGCTCAGCTTCGTGCCCTCATGCAGGAGGTGGCGGAGCGTCCGCGAGCCTGTCCGGATCGAGCGGCGAGCGGGACGGAAGTGCCCCTCCCGGGAGAGCTTCGGTCGACGACCCATGGCCCCATCCAACTCGTCGAGGAGTTCCTCGAACCGAGCCATCGCCACGGCCAGGTGGCCATTCGCGATGCCCTCGACGTCGACGGGACGCTCGTCGCAAAGCTCGCCCTTGAGCCCGAGCTGGCCGGCGTTGACTTCTCCCGGATGGTGATCCTGGATACCGAGACCACAGGCCTCAGCATCGCGAGTGGCACGGTGCCGTTTCTCATCGGGGTGGCGTGGTTCGAGGACCAGTCCCTTTGTGTTCAGCAGCTCTTTCTGCGTCGCCCGGGCGAGGAAGTGCCGATCCTTCAGTTCCTCGCCGACCGACTCCGCTGGGCGTCGTGTCTCGTGACCTACAACGGCAAGACCTTTGACTGGCCGCTCCTTCGCGCTCGCTATGTGCTCAATCGCGTGCCGATGGTCGAGCCGCCGGCTCATCTCGACCTATTGCACTGTGCCCGGCGGATCTATCGACGGCGGCTCCAGCGGGTGCGACTGGTCCATCTCGAGGAAGCGGTGCTCGGGATGTGCCGCGAATACGATGTGGACGGAGCGGAGATTCCGCGCTTGTACCTCGATTATCTCCGCCGGGGAGAAGCGGGTCCGCTGACCGGAGTCATCGAACACAACGTCAACGACCTCGTCGCCCTCGCCGCGATCTTGGCGAAGATGAGCCGACACTTTGCGCGGGTGGTGCGGAGCGACGATCCACGCGACCACCTGAGCTACGCCAAGCTTGCCGTTCGTAGCAAAGACCCAGTGCGCGCCCGGGCGTTCGCCGAGGCGGCCGCGGACGGCGGGGGAGACTCGGGCGTCACCGTCGAGGCGCTTCTGCTTGCGGCCACGCTCGCCCGGCGCCGAAAGGACCTTCCCGAAGAGGAGCAGGCCCTGGAGGAAGCGGTAGAGAAAGGCGGCGAGCATCCGATCTTGGGTCCGACCGTTCACCTCGCCGCCGCCAAGTGTTTCGAGCATCGGAGCAAGAATTTTTCCCGCGCGCTGGTCCACGCGGCGCGGACCGCTCCGCTGGAAGGGCCGGCCGGCCAAGAAAAGCGAATGGCTCGCCTTCGACGTCGCCTCGCCCGAGCTTCTGAAGATTCGTAGTCGGTTTCTTTCATCGGCTCGACGGCCCCGGGCGACTCATCCCCCGTGCATTGGTCGAGTCTTCTGATCGTCATGTTGGCGGCCGCATTTTAATCAAGAACTAACCTACATTAATACATCTGCCTTACAGCTATTTCCATCTCTACAAACAGAGCAGAGTGAACATGCTCTGCTCCGGCAGATTTCTAATTTTCAATACGTCAGTACTGAACGAT
>JBCCZL010000162.1:0-17077 GCA_039187775.1 Myxococcota bacterium | reverse complement strand
CGAGCATGTCGGCTAGATCGCGGAGGCTGTGGCCGGCGCCTGGGATGATGCACTCCTCGACCACGGGATCGCCGCGGCAGCAGTCGTAGCGTTTGCCTCGCGTGGATGCTCTTCGAAGGTTGCGACACCACTCGATCAGATCCGCGATGCAAACGCTACGACTGCTGCCGCGGCGATCCCGTGGTCGAGGAGTGCATCATCCCAGGCGCCGGCCACAGCCTCCGCGATCTAGCCGACATGCTCGACGTACCCGCACATCTCTGCACACGTTCGAAGCGCACACCTCGACCTGAGGAAGGGACACGCGCGGAGCATGTGAAGCGGTTGGATGAGTCCCCCAGAGTGAGGCAACTTGTGCGAGGCTTCGCGTATGACCTATCCGAACGCCGCCCATAGGCCTCCGAGCGAGCTCCATCTGGCGGAATCCTCACCAGAGCTTCTCGGGAGGCTGACTACCGCGCTTCGCGCGCACGGCATCGACGCGTACGAGGAGGAGCTGGTTAGAATGGGCAGGCGCGCGCTCCACTTCCACACCGATCCGCCGATCGATTCAACCGCCTTGGGAGCGACGCGATTCGGTGGCGCCCCCGACCTGCCTCCGGGTGTGGAATACCCAACAACGGATGGGAAGCTCTGGCTCTTCATCGCGCAGCTGTCGCTTAAGGAGCTCGCGCCGCTGCAAAGCTACCTCCCACGCCAGGGTCACCTTTTGTTCTTCGTGGAAGAGGCGGTTTACGCGCGGCGCAACAAGGTCATGTTTTGGCCTGGCCCTACCGATCGTCTCGAGCGCTACGAGTTCCCCGATTCCGTCACCGCCGGGCGAGGCTTCGTCGACGAGGCTCAGGTTCAGCCACTTCGTGGCGTGGGCGCGGTCGCCGAGCTCGCGATGAGCATCCCGATGCCGAATACGGCCGGCTACGCGCCGGGGACCGCCCAACATCGACTGTCTGCACGCGTCCTCTCTGACGAATACGACGGCGAGGGGTTCATCGATATCCAGAGCGACCTAGGGTGGAAAAACGCAGACTGTCACTCGGTCAACTCGTACGTCTACACACAGCACGAATGCCCTGAGTGGCAGGCTGCGAAATCAAACCGCGGGCGGCAGGAGGAGTGGGTGAACCTCCTCTCCGTCGGCTGGGACAATCACGCGCGGATCTGTTTTCTAGATGGGGGCGCGCTGACCTTCACCGTTCACGAGAACGACTTAGTCAACGAAGACTTCGACCACGTGTTCACGAGTCTCGAGTCGAGCTAGCGATCTGAGATGTCGAACGTTCGAATCTCCGGCGACATGGGCAGCCTGCGTTGTGAGGTTGTTGTTGCCTGCGCAGCTCTGGCAGCTTGCGGAGGCAACCCCCCAGTCGCCCCAACGCCCGCCTCCGTTACTCATGAGACGCCCGCGCCCTCTCGGACCGAAACAGATCGCGCCGTAGAGGTCTCCTGCGGCACGTTCGGCAGCTGTGCGCGCACTACCTTCTGGTGAAAATCTGGGGACAGACCGAGGTGCAGTGCACGTGAGCGCACGTACGTCGTCGCCGCCTGGGTGGACTCCTGCATCACGTCACCACTGCATCACGTCACCCAGCTTATCGGTGATGATGAGCTTGCGCTTGCTGGGCATGCAGGACCAGGCCAGCAGGCACCGATCAACCGCCCCATCCTCTGAAACATCAAACCGCCAGCCAATGGCGCTCATCAACAGTCCGAAATTGCTCACTCATGAAATATCAGGCTAGCCTTCAGCGATCCTGCCGCGAAATGCCCAGGCCAGTTCCCGGGCCGCATGAAACGGAACAATCCGGGTGTTCGCCGCCACAATGCTATCGGGTACGCGCGACGCGGTTCGCCCCAGCACGACCTTGCCCGCGTTGAGCGGCAGGCCGTAGAAGCGGGGTCCGTTCTCGGACGCGACGCCTCGAACCGGTCGAGCGCCCAACCCTCATCGAACACCGCTGCGTAGGTCTCGAGCGCGACCGGCGCGCTAGAGATGTGTTCGAACTTCGGACGCCAGGACGTGTTCCTCGCGCTGATCTGCCGCGCCGACGTGCTCGCGGTGTGCAACCGGCTATGGGCACCGGGTTTCGAGCGGGCCGACCGCTGCACCAATCAGTAGTGCGCTTGCGGCCCGGGACCGGCACGCGGCCCTCGGCAGATGTGCTGCCTCGGCGAGTGCATGCCGGTGACTCCCGACGGGTGCGCCGACGGCTGAGCGACCGGCTACTCGAGGACCAGGGCCACCCGGGTCTGCTGTCCTTCTCGAACCTGCACCGTGCGGGTGGTGCTCCGCATGCCATCGCTCAGGCGGAGCCGGTGCCGGCCAGCCGCCACCTCGCTGCGATAGGGGAGATGGCGCGCCACTTCACGGCCGTCGACGGTGAGCACCGCCATCTGGGTCGGCGAGTTTACGAGCAGCATCCCGCGGGCCACTCGGCGAGGAAGGTTGGCCTCGACTTCAACGCGCGCTTCTGTGTCGAGGGGCACGGTGGTCCGATAGCTCGCGGTCCCTTCGCCAGCGACCCGGAGCTCCGCCGGCTCGCGAGGAAGGTCGGTGAGGGTAAGTGGCGTTTCGCCGCGCGGGTCGTCGTTCAGATACACGGTTGCGCCGGAGGGCCGGCTCGTCACCACGAGAGTGCCCTGGAGGCGTTGGAGTGGAACGTCGAGTTGAATTCGTTCCGCCACCTCGCCTTCGACGCTGCGCTCTTCGGGCTCGTAGTCCGCCTTTTCGATGCGCACGAGATGGGCCTCACCTGCAGACACCTCGACCACGGTAGGGGTGGGCACCGGATGCTCCTCGCCGTCGATGTACACCTGAGCCTCGGGAGGAACGCTGGCGACACGAAGAAAGGCTACTCCCGCCACCGGACGGTCCTCGGAGGGATCATCGACGGGCCCGTTACTCGCCGGCTGAGTCGTTGCCCCGGCAAACCAATCGTTCTGCCACGCGAACACCAAGCCACTGGCCAGCGCAAGCAACGCCAATACCCCCACCCAATGGAAGCCGGCTCTGCCGGCACGGCGTTCTGAGTCAAGGCCCCCTCCACCTGGAGGTTCTGGAGACGGAACCGCAGACGGAGCATCGACGGGGACGTCGATGTCGATCTCGAGCGGCGTCGCTGCGACCGTCGGAGCGGTACTCGACGGCCCGGGAGGCCCTTGCGATGTTGCCTTTCCCGCGGAGGCGGGGACCCCCAAAGAAACCGCCGTGCTCGAGTCGGCTACCGATGCCCTGGTTTCCTGGATCGGTGTCGCATCGAGGGTCGCACCGGTGATCAGCGAGCGAGGCGCGCTGAAGACCGCGGACCGGCCTTCACCCGAGTCGACGCCGGTGCCTCTTTCACCATGCCGGTCGGGCTTTAGCCCCGTCTTTGGCCCTCCAAAATCCTCGAGCCCGGCGGCCAGGGCGAGGGCCCGGTCGAGCTGCGAACGGCCGTCGTCAACCGGACGGTGGTCGGAGCGAAGCACCTCGACCACAAACCGGCGGACGAGGTCCGGCTCGGTGGGCATCGAGCGCTGAAGCGAGGCGAGCAGCTGAAGCGCGTCCCCCGCCGACGCCGGCCGCGCGAGCGGATCGATCTGGAGGAGCGCTCCCACGAACGCATCGAATCCTTCCGGCACCCCGGCTCGAAGTTCGCTTGGGGCCACGTGATTCGGATTGAGCGCGGCCTGAAGAAGGCCGAGTTCGTTCTCCGCGCGAATCGCACGGACCCCGGTGAGCATTTCGAACACCACCAGGCCAAAGGAGTAGAGATCCGCCCGATGATCGACGCGCGCCCCCCGCGCCTGCTCCGGGGACATGTACGCGAACTTGCCCTTCAGGACTCCGGTCGCGGTTTTGACGACCTTCTGAGCGGCCTTGGCCACGCCGAAATCAAGAAGGCGGAGACTTCTGTCGTTCGCCACCAGCACATTCGACGGGGTCACATCGCGATGAACGATCCGGAGCGGGCGACCGGCTTCATCGCGCGCCTGGTGGACATAGTGAAGTGTCGACAGAAGGTCGACCGCCACTTGGAGGGCCACCGGGAAGGGGACCGGCTGCCCCGCCTGCTTCGCCGCTTGAAGCACCGCCCCAAGGTCCCATCCCGGCACATAATCGAGCACCAACAGGAGGTCGCCGGCGTGCTCCACCGCATCGAGCACCGGGATGACTCCCGGGTGCCGAAGCTGACTCGCGAGGCGCGCCTCGTCGATGAACATCTCGACAAACTGAGGGTCGTCGACGAGATGGGAGTGGATCCGCTTGAGCGCCACCTTCTTGCGCATGTCCCGGGCGAGGGCCATGTCGGCCACGTACACCTCGGCCATTCCTCCAGCCGCGAGTCGGCCGTCCACCACAAAACGGGCGGCCACCTGCTCCCCGCGGGCCCATCGGCTCACCCCCGAAGTCTACCGGATCTCAACACACGCCGGGTGAAGAGCACATCAAAGGACGAAGCCAGAAGAAAGCCTGCCCTACTCGTCCTCACCGGCGGCGTCGCGCACCCCGTGACGCTTCATCATTCGCTGGATGTAGCGTCGATTCACCTGCGCCAGACGGGCCGCCCCGCTGACCGAGCCGCCGCTCAACCGGAGCACATGCTCGAGGTACGAGCGCTCGAAATCTTCGGTCCAGAGCTCGACCGCTTCTTTGATCGGCATCGCGTGGAGCGCCTGGCGCTTCTGCTCCAGGTCGCTCGCCGGCGCGGTCACCGGAGCCGACCTCGTGGGGTCGGGAGCACCCGCCATGGCGAGCGCACGCTCGACCGCGTTTCGAAGCTCGCGAACATTGCCCGGCCAGGGACGGGCCGCCATCGCCTTGACCAGGTCGGCGGACGGGGGCGGCGAACCCGGCGCAAAGCGCTCGACGAAGTGCCGTACCAAGAGCGGGATGTCATCGAGCCGCGCCCGGAGCGGAGGAAGCGACACCTCCACCACGGCAAGACGAAAATACAGGTCCTCGCGAAAGGTCCCGCGATTGACCTCGGTCGCCAGGTCACGATTGGTCGCCGCAACCACCCGCACGTCCACCGGCCGCGGCTGGCTCGCCCCCACCCTTCGAACCTCCCGATTCTCCAGCACGCGAAGAAGCTTTGGCTGAAGCTCGAGGGGCAGCTCGCCAATCTCATCGAGGAACACGGTGCCGCCATTGGCCTCTTCGAAGACTCCCTTTCGATCGCCGACCGCCCCGGTGAATGCTCCCCGGACATGCCCGAAGAGCTCCGACTCCATGAGCGAAGCCGCGATCGCACCACAGTCGATCGCAACGAACGGTCCGTCCGAACGCGGGGAGTGGCCATGAATGCCCTCGGCGGCGAGCTCCTTGCCGGTTCCCGTCTCGCCGGTGATGAGCACCGTGGCCTCCGAGGGGGCCGCCCGCTCCAAGATGGCAAAGGCTTGGCGAAGCGCCTGGCTCTTTCCAAGCAGTCGCCCGAAGTGGTCTCGGTTGGAGAGCGGAACGTTCACCGGATCCTCGACCGGTGTCGCTCGGATCGCCGAGTCGCCCACCCGAATGAGCGAAGCTGCCGAAAGAAGCGCCTCGACCACCCGCACGCCGTAGACCTGCGTTCCGTTGGTCGACCCCAGGTCTCGCACGAACGCATCGGTTCCCCGAAGCCGGACCTCGAGATGGCGGCGCGACACCGCAGAATCCCGAAGGACCAGATCGTTGTCCTCCGCCGAGCCGATCCGGACGACGCCCCGACGAGCGACCACTTCCTTGCCCCGGTCCGGCCCCTCGAGCACGGTGAGCTTGATGCCGGGAAGGCGAAGCCACCCGTCTCCCGCCGGCGTGTCGACGACCTTGGTTTGGTGGCTCACCGTCGGATCGTGGCACCCGGGGCGGCTTCTTGTCGAGGGTCGGGCTTCCGTGTACGACTCGGGCCGTGCCGACCCACGAGTTTCGTTGCCGCCTGGTTTGGACGGGCGCGGCCCTTGGACCGACCGAGAGCTATCGGGCGTACGACCGTGCGTACCGAATCGAATACGACGGCAAGCCCGCGATCGATGGAAGCGCGGCGGCACCGTTCCGGGGTGACCCGAAGAAGACCAATCCCGAGGACCTTCTCCTCGGCGCGCTCTCCGCATGCCATTGTCTGAGCTATCTCGCGCACTGCGCTCGGCGAAACGTGGTGGTCACCGGCTACGAAGACTCCGCCGTCGGATTGCTTGCACCCGACCGTGAAGGAACGCTCGCGTTTCAGGAGGTCACTCTCGAGCCTCGGGTGACCATTGCCGAAGCGTCAAGCGTCGAAGAGGCGCGACAACTCCACGGTCCCGCGAACCGTGACTGCTTCATCGCACGCTCGGTAGCCTTTCCCGTCCACCACCGCCCGACCATCGTCCGGGAAGGTTCGTCAGGCGCCTAGCCGAGACCGAACGAGGTCGAGGAGCGGATCCACCCCCTCCCGTCGATCCACTGGCGTGTAGCGAACTTTCCGCTCGGTGAGCACCTGCCCCAGGGCTTGAGCCCAGCGTTCTTCGTGCCCCCAGAGAAGTCGGGCGCAGGTCGGGCCCACCGCCGACATGACGTCGGCGACCTCCTCGACCGAGTCGTCGGTGGGATTGGTCGCGTCGACGATCAGAAGGTCGGGTTTGAGCTGGAGGGCAAGGCCGGTGGCGGTCGCCGCATCCGCCACCGTGCGAACCCCGAGGCGCTCTCCGCCCACCGCCGCGCGAAGCGCCACCGCCAACCCGGACACCCGGCTGAGGAGAAGGACCACCACCGGTCCTCCGCCGATCGGAACCTCGAGGGTGCGGCCGACCCGGGTGGTCTGAGGCTTGGTCGAGACGCTCGAGAGCACGGTTTCGATCTGGCGCACCATCTCCCGGGCCTGGGCACCGCCCACCCTTCGCTCCGCCGCGCGCGAAAGCGGGCCCGCAACGAACGCGAGCAGCTCGGCCTGGTTTCGAGGAAGCTCGGAGTCGGCACTCGCCGCGAGCGCATCGAAAATGACGCCAGATGCGAGCCGAGGTGCGACGAGGCCCTCGAGTGCCTCGCGAACCAATCGCATGCCGGTGGCTCCGTCCACGCGAACAGTGTGGCAGTTTCTGGCGATCCGCGCGACGAAACTCGAGCCTCGGCACCGTTTCTGCTCCGCGCTGCATTTCGTTCAAGCCGGCCACGACTTGCGTGGCGATTTGTAAAGAGTTGAAAGCAGCGCCGAACCACGTCCCGTCGTAGGCCGAGCGGAACCGCGGCATTGGGATGCGAGCAGCGGGAAGAGCCTTTTTCCATAGGCTTGAACTTGGAGGTGGATCGGATGTGGAAGTACGGAATCATATTGGTGCTCGGCCTTACGGTCGCGCAATCGAACCCGGCCGAAGCGCAGAACACCCGGGTCGTCGGTGGACAGTTTCGCCAACAGACCGTGGTCGACGACACACTGCTTCGGCAAGGCCGCTTCGAACTCGCCCTGAACTTCGCGGGGGCGTACTCGCAGAACACGATCTCGCAGGAGAGTGGAGAGAGCTCGACGCAAAAGAACACCTACGCAAACCCTGCGTTGATCGTGGGCTACATGCTCACCGACCACATCGAACTGCGGCTGTCCCTCGGGCTCCAATACCTGGCGAGTAGCGTCAACGACGGGGACACGTCCCAGACGACCTTCGCCGGAGTGGCCGCGGTGCAGGGGCTCTATCAACGCGACTTTGTCCTCGGACTCGCGGGTTACGCCGGCATTGGACTCGGCGGATACTACGGCTTTCGCAACGTCCCGTCGGAAACCATGGTGGGGTTCAACGAGGAGCGAACTCAGCTCGGAGGCCTCGCCCAGCTGTTGCTGGGCTTGATGGTGCAGCCGTCGGCCCGGCTGCTTCTCCGGGGAGGATTTCGGCTCGACCTCCTCTTCGGGACCGATCGACCCTCCGACGACACGTCGATGATGGAGTCATCGTCTGCGTTCAATATCCAGGTGCTCGCAGAGTTTTCGATCGGGTGGCGCTTCGGCTAACTCGAGAGCGCACCCGGGGCCACGAAAACGGGGCCACCTCCATGAAAGAGGCGGCCCCGCGAATGGCCTAGACCGTCAGACCGATCGGTCGCGCTAGTAGCGATACCACTCGGGCTTGAAGGGCCCCGCTGCGGGAACCCGAAGGTACTCCGCCTGCTTGTCCGTCAGCGTGGTGAGCTTGACGCCGAGCTTATCGAGGTGGAGCCGAGCCACCTTTTCGTCGAGCTCCTTCGGAAGCACGTAGACCTTGCCGGTCTCGTAACGCGAACGCTCGGTGAAGAGACTGATCTGAGCGAGCACCTGGTTCGTGAAGCTATTGCTCATCACGAAGCTCGGGTGACCGGTGGCGCAGCCCAGGTTGACCAGGCGGCCCCGGGCGAGCACCACGATGCGCTTGCCATCGGGGAAGATGAAGTGGTCGACCTGCGGCTTGATCTCCTCTTCCTGGACGTTGTTCTTCGGGTCGGTGAGCCAGGAGATCTCGATCTCCGAATCGAAGTGGCCGATATTGCAGACGATCGCCTCGTTCTTCATCGCCTGGAGATGCTTGCCGGTGATCACGTCGCAGCACCCGGTGGCGGTCACGAAGATGTCGCCGATCGGCGCGGCCTCGTCCATGTCGACGACCTGGTATCCCTCCATCGCCGCCTGAAGCGCACAGATCGGATCGACCTCGGTCACGAGGACCCGGGCGCCCTGGCTGCGAAGCGACTGGGCCGAGCCTTTGCCGACATCCCCATAGCCCGCCACGACCGCGACCTTGCCAGCGACCATCACGTCGGTGGCTCGCTTGATGCCATCGATGAGCGATTCGCGACAGCCGTAGAGATTGTCGAACTTGGACTTGGTGACCGAGTCGTTCACGTTGATCGCCGGGCACTTGAGCGAGCCTTCTTTGCTCATCTCGTAGAGCCGATGCACGCCGGTCGTGGTCTCTTCGGACACGCCGCAGATGCCGTCCTCGCCGTCAAAGAAATGCGCGTACTTCTCGTGCACGACCCCGGTCAGGTCCCCGCCGTCGTCGAGAAGGATGTTCGGTCCCTTGCCGCCCTCGAAGGACTGGAGCTGCTGCTCGATGCACCACCAGTATTCCTCTTCGGTCTGTCCCTTCCACGCGAACACGGGAACGCCCGTCTTCGCGATCGCGGCCGCCGCATGGTCCTGCGTCGAGTAGATATTGCAGCTCGTCCAGGTCACCTCGGCGCCGAGCTCACGAAGGGTCTCGATAAGCACCGCGGTCTGGATCGTCATGTGGAGGCAGCCCGCCACGCGAGCTCCCTTGAGCGGCTGCTGAGGGCCGTACTCGGCGCGAAGCGCCATCAGGCCAGGCATCTCGTGCTCGGCGATCCGGATCTCTTTTCGGCCCCAGTCGGCGAGGGACATGTCGGCCACTTTGTACTTTGCCGCGGGCTTCGTGCCGGCCGCCTCGGTCTGTGTCGTTTCCATAGCTTCTTCGTTCTCCTATTGGGAAATCTCTCGGCCCGCATCGAGCCGCTACATCGTCGTGTTTGGCTGCGTAACTCTGACTGCTTATGTCTAGCTGCGTGCCTCTAGCTCCGTGTCTCTGGCTTCGCCCTTATGCCTGGGCGGCTCGGGCGGTCAGCACCATCCAGTCGAGATGGGCGTCGGGTCCGGCGCCGCAGTAGCGACTGGAAATCGGGGTGGTCCGCGCCTCTTCGAGCCCTGCATCGGCGACGAATCGATGAAGATCTTCCTCCGAGAACCCAAGCCAGAAGTCGGCCTGCTCATCCCGGAGACGCTCGTCATCGTGGCTTTGGTAGTCGATGATCATCACCGCACCGCCGGGCCGAAGAAGCGCCGCAAGGGACCGGAGCGCGACCGCCGGGCGGGGGGCGTGGTGAAGGACCCGCGATGCAAAAACCACATCGGCGCCGCCCATCGATCGCACGGTGTCCTGGAGTGTGTCATCGTCGAACGCCGCGTGGCGAAGCTCGACGTTTCGGTAGCCACGAAGGGCGACCCGCTGTTCCGCTTGGGCAAGCTGAGAGCGCGAACGATCGAGCGCGACCACCCGGTCGAAAACCGGGGCGAGCATATCGAGGAGCGCGCCGTCGCCGGTCCCCGCATCGATCGCGAGACGCCGCTGGGGAATAAGAAGGGAGAGCGCGCGGAGATAAGCCGGCATCTCCGCCGGCAGTCCCGCCCCGAGCTCGGGATCTCTTGGCGCATCAAAGAACGCGCGAACCGCCGCGTCTCGCGCGGCGACGACCTCGCCGATCCGAGCGAGGTGGCCATCCTGCGCGCAAAGGGCGCGGCCAGCTCGAAGGGCATCCCCCACCACGGGGTCATCGGCGGCTCCCGGCCGAAGCTTTACCAGGGCACGGGTCCCCTCTTTCCGGGTCACAATGAGGCCCGCCCGCTTGAGCTGGGCGACGTGGCGCGACACCTTGGGTTGTGTTTCTTCGAGAACATCAGCGATCTCACCGATCGTGAGTTCTTCCTCGGCGCTCACCGCGAGCAGACGCAACCGCATCGGCTCAGAAAGCACCCGATAGAGCTCCCAGCGCTCGTGTTCGACGGCAGCGATGGCCACGCAGATAGAATATGCGACCATTCGCATGGATGCAACTAATGTTTTGGGATCCGCCATCGCGGTTCGGATACACTCGGATTCCAAAGCGTTTCTGGTGTCTTCTACCCAAACACGGCGGACCTCTCTATGGCTCTTCGCAGCATTCCTGACGTTCGGCGGGTGCGAGGGGTGCCCCGGCTGTGGGAGTGACGTCCTCGCCCGGCTCAGCGACGCCCACGGCGATGTGACGCGCGACTTCTCCGCCTCGCAGAACCAGTGGACGCCCGCGGCGGTCGGCGCGGAGTTCAAGCTCGGGGATGCGGTCCGCACGGCCGCCGATGGCGATGCGGTGGTCTCGCTGAGCGAGGGGGGCGGGCTTCGGCTCGAAGCAAACACGATTGTTCGATTCCTCGATCAAGCGCCGGACGATCCGAACCGGCGGGTCGAAGTCGAGATGGGGGCGGCCCGCGTCGAAGCGGGCGAAAGTGGCCTCAGCGTCGTGGCGGGCGCGGCCGGCTTCGCCCGGGTGGCCAGCGGAAGCCGCGTTCGAGTCACCACCGAAGACACCGGCGTGCAGCTCCAGGTGGAGTTTGGATCGGCGCAGATCGAACGGGTCGGCGAAGACATCCTCACCCTTCAAACCGGTGAGTTCCACGTCTTCAGCATCGAGATGGGAGAAGCGGTCTTCGAGACCGAGGAAACCGACGCGGGCGCGGACGCCGCCCCCGATGCCGACGCAGAAGTCGACGCAGAGGTCGAAGTCCCCGAAGTCGCCGTGAGCTTCCGCGGCCGGGTCGAAATCCAGGACGCCGATGGGGAATGGGAGCGGCTTGCCCGCGGAACCGACGCCATCCCCGCGGGCGCGCGAGTGCGAGTGCCGCGCGGGGGTCGGCTCCAAGTGTCTCGAGGCAACGAAGCAGCCACCCTTCGCGGTCCCGCCGAAGGCACCGTCGCGGCCGGCGCGGCCCTTCTTCGGGTCACCGGCGGAACCGTGAACGCCAACGCGACGAGTGCGGATATTACCGTCGCGGTTCCCGGGGGCACGATCATCAGTCGGGCGGGCGGCAGCGGAAGTCGCGTCGACATCCGGCTTCAGCGCGGGGACGCGGTCGTGGACGCGCGCACCGGCTCTGCGCAGCTTCAGGGAACGCAGAACTCCCATCTTCTGCGCTTTGGGGAAACCGCCACGCTGACCGCCGAAGGCCGGGTCGATACGGGAGGCAACGCGGCGCCGGCACGGGCCCACGTTGCGATCTCCGCGGGAAGCTCCGCGATCATTCACGACCCATCGGCGCCGGTGGCGGTCCGAATCCGATTTGGTGGCCAATGTCCCGGCGAAGGCGTGGTCGAGCTCTCTCGCGGACGGTCGTTTCGTCGGCCGAGCGCCCGGTCCTTTGGCGCAGGGAGCGCAAATGTTCTGGTAGCTCCGGGCTCGAATAGCTATCGGGTCCGGTGTGTGACCGAAGGCACCCCCTCCGGTGCCGCGGTCGCCCAGGGAAGCATCAACGTGCAGCGCGACTCCGGACGGGCTCGCCTGCCAGTGCGCCCCTCGCGCGTTCCCATCGATACCGACGGCCGCCGCTACACCGTGCTCTACCAAAACCGACTGCCGATCGTGATGATCCGCTGGCCGGACGCGCCCGAGGCGGGGAGCTATATCTTCAACTTCCAACCGGCCCGCGGTGCGGCGATTCGAAATCAGTCTGGCTCTCCGCGCTTTCAGCTCGAGAGTGGCCAGGTCGGCGAAGGCACGCACCAGATTTGGTTCGAGGCGCCTGGCGCGTCACCGTCCCGTTCTCCCCGCACCACCCTGTCCGTCCGCTATGACCTCGCCGCCTCGGCGGTGTTTCTTCGCGAGCCGTCGGGCTCGACGGTGTCTCCGGGGACGGTGCAGGTGTCGGGTCAGGCCCTCGACGGGTGGAGCGTGAGCGTCGGCGGTGCCGAGCTGCCACTCGACAACGCGTATCGTTTTTCAGGTTCGGCGTCGACACCCTCAGATGTGGACGCGCTGGCGATCCGATTGGTGCACCCCCGCCACGGCGTGCATTACTATCTGCGTCGGATAAACCGCTAACGTGGCTGCTCGCGACCCCATGATCGGCCGATTGGTGCTCGGCCGATACCGGATTGTGCGTGCCCTCGCTAAGGGGGGCATGGGGGTCGTGTACCTCGCCCGCGGAGAGGGCGCATCGGGGTTCACGAAGCCCTACGTCGTCAAGCGGATGGCCTCGGACATCCTCGTGGACGACAACATGCTCAAGATGTTCGTTCGCGAAGCGCGGCTCATGGCGCGCCTCCGCCATCCCGGGCTGGTGATGGTGACCGACTTCGGGGAAGAGGGCGGCGACTACCTCATGGTCCTCGAATACATCCATGGCTTTCATCTGGGACAGTGGAATCGGTTCATCAAACACACGCGCGGGCTGCCACCAACCGGCATCGTGCTCCACACCCTGACCAAGGTGCTGGACGCGCTCCATTACGCCCACACCCTCAAGGACTCGAACGGCCGGCCGCTCCAGGTGGTCCACCGCGATGTTTCTCCGTCCAACATCCTGCTCGACGTCGAGGGGCACGTAAAGCTCGCAGACTTTGGCGTCGCGCGATCCCAGGAGCACACGGAGAAGACAGAAGAGACGACCATCAAAGGGAAGATGCCGTACCTGGCCCCGGAGCTCTTTCGGCTCGCCGCACCAAGCGCATCGACGGATGTGTATGCGGTCGCCGTGGTAATGCACGAGCTCCTGGTCGGACGAAACGAGTTTCGGGGCGGGGACATGGCGACGACGGTATCGCGCGTCCTCGAGCACACCCCTACCCCGGTCGATGCCGTGCGCGACGACCTCCCGGACGGACTCGGCGACCTCGTCCAGAAGGCGCTCGATAAGAACCCCACGGTACGGTTCACCGAGGCCGCCGACTTTGCCGCCGCGCTCCGAGAGGTCCGGAAAGAGACCGAAGAGGAAGCCCAAGCCACGCTCGCGGCGCTCGTGCAGCAGGACTTTCTCGATCCACAGATAGCGACGCTACTTCGCATCCCATCGCTCGCCGAACGCGACGAAGCGTGGCGGAACCCCCCGCCCGAAATTCTCCAGACCCCGGCACCCCGCGTATCGAGTTCTCCTCCTACCGTCGTGGAAAGGCCCTCCAAGAAACGCGCCCCCCGCGTCCTGTTCGTGGTGCTTGGGCTGGTGGTCGTCGGCGCGATTGGGGGCACCGCCGCCTGGGCGCTCGTCAACGCGAACACGAGCGAGGCGCGCCAAACCACCTTCGTGGTCGTCGACCGCATCGACGCGAGCGCGTCGCAAGAAACGCCCGATACCACGGCGGATGCCGAAGCGGAGGCGACTCCGGACGCCGAAGTCGACGCGAATGTCGCCCGGCCTACGTCGGGGGCCGACCGAGACCGGAACTACCCCGCCGCGTTTACCCGTCGGTCGAGCGAAGTGGTGGCGTGCTTCAATCAGCACGGGAACGAAGGCGCGAACACCGTTCGAGTGAGCTTCAATGTCGAGAGCTCGGGCCGGGTGGCGTCCGCGGCGCTCTCGCCATCTCGCCTGATGTCGACGGCCCTCGGTCGATGCATTCTTGGAATTGCCGGCTCGACGCGGTTTCCCCCCCGCCGCGAACCGGTGCGGTTCTCGATTCCGCTCAACGTTTCCGGAGCGCGGTAGGGCGAGCTCAGCGTGAGGGTTCCCACGGTCCCGTTTGTGGAGGAAGACCGAACCGCCCGGTGAAACGTCGCTCCTTCGAGACCGCACAAGGGCGGTTTGCGCATTGCTCTCTGACCCGCAAGGCGGGATTCTCGGCCGGGGAGAGCTGGAGGGACGATGGGAAGGTTTGGCTGGGTCGTTTTATGTTGGGTTTCGGCCTGCGGGTCGTCGTACACCCCCACGGAGGCCGCACCGGCGGGAGAGATCGCACCGCCACCATCGGCGCCGGTGTACCGATCGGGCGCCGCGGCAGGGCTGGCGCTCGGATCGACCGTCGAGGTGGCCGAGTCGGACGACGTTGGTTATGGCGGGGGAGACTGGGACTTCGAAGAGAGCAGCGAGCCGGCCAGCGTCTCCGACGTCGTGGCGAGGCCTCCGGTTGCTCAAGCGGTACCGACACCCCAGCCCGCCCCGAGCGGTCAACCGCCCCCGTCGCCGCCGACCGCCAACGATGCACGAGATACCTCCGGTCCGATCCTCATTTATCTCGCGGACCTCTATCTCGGCGTCTACGAGGTTGAAGCCACGCAGGACCGGATCGTCGAGGAGATGCGCGAACTCGACGGGTTCCTTTCGCGACGCACCGACACCGAACTTGTCGTACGCGTGCCCGCCCGCCGGTTTCGAGAGGCGCTCCAGCGAATCGAGGGCGCGGGCGACGTGCTTCGACGCAACGTGGAGGCCCAGGATGTGAGCGAGGAGTTTCGAGACCTCGCCATTCGGATCAGGAACGCGGAGGCGATGCGGGACCGGCTCGAACGCCTTCTTACGCGCGCCGAGAATGTCGAAGCCGCACTGGCGATCGAACGTGAACTCCAGCGCTTGACAGAAGAGCTCGAGACAATGAAGGGCCGGCAGCGCTTCCTCGCCGACCGAATCGCGTTTTCCACGATCACGGTGCACTTTCAACCGCTCAACACCGAAGCCGAGGGGCCGGATGGGTTTGTCCTTCCCTTTCCCTGGCTCAATCAAATCGGCCTTTCGAACCTGATGAGGCTCTGACATGAAGCGCATCGGCATTTACGTACTCGTGGCGGCAATCCCGGCGCTGGGAGCCTGTGGCTCAAACTTCTCGGTCGAACCGCCCCGGAACTTCGTTCATCTCGAGGACGAATCGAGCCAGTACGACTTTCGTGCGTCCACCGCAGACGGAGTCGTGTTCGCAGTGCGAGAGGTCGAAAACGAACGCGGCGGCACCCTCGAGTTCTGGGCGACCGCGATCAAGAACCGGCTCCGGCTGAACGGAGGCTACGCCCTCGTGGACGAGCGAGAGGTGCGCGTGGGAAGCGGTCACACCGGGCTTCAGCTCCGCTTCGGGCGAGACCAGCGAGGCACCGCGTTTCGTTACTGGCTTTCGGTATTCGTGACCGAAGATCACGTTCATCTCGTCGAGGTCGGCGGCCGCGAAGAAGTGTTTCAAGACGCCGAAGAATCGGTCGCGGCCGCGATCGCCGCGATCGAGATCCACTGACAGACGGCGCGATGGCACTCGGAGATGGCTGGAGTCGAGCGGCGGGCCTCGCGTGTCTTGCGTGGCTCGCGGCCTCGTCGGCGCACGCTCAATGCGCGGGGGCCGCCGGGGATCTCGCGTTTCAGGGCGAGCCGGCTCCTCCCTGCTATCAGTCCGACGCCCCGTTCCTCCCCACGCGAATCGGGTTCGAGGGCCTCGTCGGCTATACCGACCGAGATCTTGCCCTCGGTCATGCCACCCTGGGCATCGCGGGTCGACTTGAAGTCGAACTCACGCCCCTGCTCGGGATCGCGCTCGCCGGTGGATATCAGGCGGTCGGCGACGAAGACCGGGACGATGACGGGGACGGCGTCGACGACATCGATACGCCGACCCACCATGCGCTCTTCGTGACGCTCGGGCCCACCCTCAGCGTCTACACCGAGCCCAACCGCCGCGAGGGGTTTCGCCTCGGCGTCGCCGGCGGGTATCTCGGCGTGCTCTCGTCGGGGGCGGGGTCCGGGCCGTTTCTCGAAGTGAGTCTCGAACGCCAAGCCGGAGCGCTCTTTGTCCCCTCGGGCCGCATCCCCAAGCATGGCCTCGGCCACAACTTCACGCTGGGGCTTCGCGCCCAGTTCGGGCTCGCCGATGCCTCCGACTATCGAGCGCTGCTGGTGACCCTCGGCTACGCCCTCGAGCTGTTCGCGCCCCTCGATCCCACGCCCCCCGGCCGTCGACGTCGGCCGCCGATCGAATACTCATTCGGTGGGGAAGCGTTCATGACCTTCGCGGCCGGTGGACCGACCATTGCGGGCGGGGGCGGCGCCCTTTCGTTTGGCCTTCCCTGGGGCAAGCTCTTCGTGTTCGAGCTCCGGGGAGACGCCCGTCACCTCGCGCAGGGCGAGCCCGACACCAACGCACCGCGGGACCCGCTCACCGTGTTCAGCGTGCTCGGGGCGGTTCGGATCCCGCGTTGGTTTCCCGTGTTCTTCGAGGCCGGCGGAGGCTATAGCGCCGCCCTCAATACCACATCGGAGCGGGTTCCCGACGGACCGATCCTCGAACTCGCGGCGGGCACGCAGTTTCCCAACATTCTTGGCTGCGGCATCGGAATCACCTTCGCGCTCCGCAATCGAGTGGTGTTTCGCGAAGGCGCACGCGAGGTCCAGATCTCCGCCGCACTCGGGCTCCGCCACGACAACCTCATCCGAGCCAACGTCTGCCACCCGTAACCGACTGCCCTCCGGTCGGCGGACTTGGGGGAATCGACCGGGCTTGGCCCGGGCGAGACGGGTCTCCGGCAGACAACAACAAGGGCTGCTGTCGGCGGACTTGGGGGGAATCGGCCGGGCTTGGCCCGGGCGAGAGGGGTCTCCGGCAGACAACAACAAGGGCTGCTGTCGGCGGACTTGGGGGGAATCGGCCGGGCTTGGCCCGGGCGAGAGGG
>JBCCZL010000161.1:0-17149 GCA_039187775.1 Myxococcota bacterium | reverse complement strand
TGTCCATCGGTCAGCTCGCGAATCACGTCCGGAGCGGTGTCCCCCGCCTTTCCGTTGCCGAGGCGAAAAGTGGCCCGGAAGAGCGTCCCGGTGGCGGGCAGTCGACCAAACTCGCCGTCGCCGAAGCGGATAGTGATGCCCGAACCGGACTGGTAGTCCCGGTGCACCACTTCGCCGCCAAGCCGCCGGTAGCCCACCACCCGGTCCCAGGTTCCGTCTTCGAGCGTGAAGTGATCGTCGTCGGGAAGGGAGCTCGCGGTGCCGACGAGGCTCCGGCGCCACTGCCAGGTCGCAACGACGGTCAACGGCGGCCCGGCGTCGACCTCTTCGAGGAGGAGCTCGGGGGCGGCGGTCTTGGGGTCGTCGCCGGTCCAACAGAGACCGAGCTCCGAGGGGTCGGGAAGCGTAAAGCGGTAGCTCGTCGTTCCGTTGGGGCCCACCCGCTCGATCGCTTCGGAGACCGGAAGGGGGGATGTTCCGATGGAGAACACCACTTGGTGTCGGGCACCCGCACTTGCCGGCACGAGATTGCCGTGAACTGTCAGTGCCTCGAGGTCGAGCTCGTAGGGCGTGGGGATCTCCCAGCGGAGACGCGAAATATTGTTGCCGAAGGTCGCGTCGGTAAGAAGCGGGTCGACCTCGTCGTTGACTTCCACGAGGCGGACGATGAGCCGCCGTGCGGGAAGCTCGGGGGAGATCGGGTTCGTGGAAAGGAGGACGAAGCGGCCTGGGGGCTTTCCTTCGGCGAGATCGACGAGAGGAAGCGTCGCTTCGTGGTGCCCTTTCACCGTGAGGGTGGTAGCGCCCACGGGAAGGCACGCGGAGTCTTCGTCCCAAATGTGAGACACGAGTTCGTTTCGATCTCGGTCGACAGTGTAGGCGCCATCGGTGAGGTGCTTCCCGATCTCGAACACCTGCTCCTGTCCGAGGTCGCCTCGGGCATACGCACGGAGCCCCGCCGGAAGCACTTGAGGCCCCACCTCGCTGTCCTTCACGCGGAAGTCCAGCAACGTTTGAGAATGAAGACCGTTGTGCACGACGTAGTCGACGAGTCGACCGTGGGCGCGAAGCGACCGCCGTTCGGTCGCGTCTTCGAGGGAAAGCTCGCGGGCGGTCCGATCCTGATAGTACGCGTCTTCGTCGGCGATCCCCGCCATCACTTCGAGCATCATCATGCCGACGTCGGCTTCGAGTCGGTCTTCCCAGTCCGGGAACCGAAGCGACGCAAACTCCAGGAGTGCCCGCCGAATACTCCAAAAGTCCCGCGCGGTCGTGTCCACCGAGACATCGATGCGCTCCTCCGGCGGGCACACGTGAGGCGGGGGCGCGCAATCGAGATCGCTTGGGCAGTTCGCCTTGAAGCTAAAGGCGACTCCGTTGAAGAACGGATCGATCCGACCGTCGTCGAGATAAAAGCGATAGGGACGAAAACCCCCCGGGACCGCCGTGGTAACGCGCAGGACATCGCGGCCGTCGACGACCTGCCAAGCGAGCGCCACCGCCTCGGCGTCCGGGAGCTGGTCGCCTTCGATTCGGACCTGCTCTAGGGTCAGGTTGGTGAGCGGCTGCGTGAGGGCGAGAGGAGGCGTGAGAAAATAGACGTCGAGTTCGGTCTGTCCGGGATGGACGTAGACAAAGTCGACCCCGGTGAGATCGTTCTGCGCGAGCAGCGCCTCGAGCCGATCCGGGCCGGCCATTAGATCGAGACCTCCACGTTGAGAATGCGACGCTTCCGTTTTGCTTTGAGCACGTACTGGATCAGGACTTCGAGGGTTTCGTTTTCAGACGTGACATCGATCTTCTCGACGTTGATCGCAGTGCCGAGCCACTTCTCGAGCGCCTGCAGCACGCTGACCTGTACGAGATTGGCGGTCACATCGCTGTTCGGCGCGAAGACCATTCGGCGGAGGCCACAGCCGAAATCCGGGCGATTGATGCGATCGCCCGGGTTGGTGAGCAGCACCTGGCGAATCATCTGTTCGATGTGAGCCTCGTACTTGTTCTCCGCCGCCAGCTGACCGAGCCCACGATCGATTGCGACGGGATAGCGAATGCTCTTGAGAGGCCGCTTCATCCCGCCCCCGGCGTGGTGGACACCGCGATCGGATCGGGCACAAAGGACACGGTGCCTTGGGGTGCCCCACTCGGACCTTGGCAGATGCCGATCGTCTCCGATGTGAGGAGCTCCCCTTCGGGCGAGCGCGGGCCGGTGCCTTTGGGCTGCCACTGAATCGTGACGCAGGGATGGGGCGTATTGCCGAGCATGAAGGGACAGCCGGTGATCTGAAACGCGTCGGCCAACGTGAGCACCTCGCCGCCCATGACCTTGGCGCCGGGGACAAGCTTTGTCGCGATGACCGTGCCTCCGTGCGGACAGACCATCGTGGTCTTCGTCGTGATGAGCGCCGCGGCCACTACGGTATCTCCAGTACGCCGTTATTGACCCGGACCGATGCCGCGGTGACTTCGACCTTCTTCGGCCCTTGCTCGCTGACCACTCCGAGGGCGCCGACCGCAAGCTTCGAGAGGCCAGCCTCGGCCGTGACCTCGGGACCGAGGGTGACGATCGCCTCGAGCTTGTTTTGAAGGGTCATCTCGCCCGCGCCATCGTCCAACCGGACGGTGTGGGCTTCCGTCTTCCACGCCTTGGTCGTGGGGATCGACTCCGGGGCTTCGCCGTCCGCCCAGAAGCAGCCTGCCCAAATCGGGAAGGACGGGTCGCCGCCTTCGAACTCGACCCACACGCCGGCTCCCGGATCGGGAAGGCAGAAGAACCCGACCGCGTCGCCCGCATATGGCACGCACGGCATGGCCCACACTTCCAACGGACCCAGCACCGCGGGGACCCGAACGAGGATTCGACCCTTCTGGGACGGGTCGCTGTTGTCGACGACGACTCCGCGGTACTTGCCGAAATGGCGACTTCGGATCCAGTCGAGGATCTGCTCGAGTGCGTCGGGCTGCATCTACACCCCCCAACCGTTACGAACCATCTGAAGCTCCATGATGTGCGACGTATCGTCGATGAGGTGCCGGACTTCGTGAATGAAGTAGCGTCCGGAGTGACGCGAACCCGCGCCTTCCACCGCGGCCACGGTGTGGGCGCGGGCAACGTTGCCAAGTGCCGTCAGGCTGGTCTCGGTGCTTGCCCGAACGAACCACCCCGATTCGATGAGCGCCGCTTCGCCGCGGGTCCGAAGATCGGCCGCGCTATCGCTCGGGCCGATCACCTGAAGCGTCGACGGCGCGGGATGGATCGCTCCGAGGCCGTCGGTTCCGAGCGGCGGCAGCGGCGAAACCGGGACATCGGCTTCGATGTCGGACTTGTCGGTGAGGTCGAGCTGCTGGCATACCGCACTCGTTGCGCGCTCCACGTCCCACCCGAGGTTCAAGGACCCGATGGTGGGTTCGGGCCGGTTCATCCGGAGGGTCACCGCGGGATCCCCGTCCAGCGGAGGGCGGCGGAAGTGCGCCGTCTCGACCCCTTCTTCGTCGGCGCTCAGCCAAAAGAGATAGCCGTAGCGGCGCGCGAGCTGACGAATGAACCGCAGGTCCGTGTCCCGCTGAACGAGGGCGTGCTTGGACTCGAGGTAGCGGTCCGGACTCGTCTCGACGTCGGCGGTCAACCCGTACTGTTCGACGATGCTCTCCACGGCCTCGCTCGCGGAGACGTCCGGCCAAACCTGAGCCCGGAGCTCCCGATCCATGAGGATCGAACTGTCGGAGCCCACCACGTCGAGCGTCGAGCCGGTGTCGGAGTGACGAAGGAGAATATTCTGCTGATGCACAAGGCCCTTCGCGAGGAAGTGGTTTTCGCCGTCCACGGGGACAACCACCGCGACCTCTGCCCCCGGCCCGAGGCGCGCATCGAGGAGGGCGGGGAGGTCTTCGTCCTCGATGGTGACCGCGAGCTGAAAACGAAAGCGGGTGGGTTCGCCAACCTTTTCGTGCACTTCGACAAACGTCGCCGCCGACGCGAGGTCGACGTCGTATTCGCCGGAGAGCTGAATGGCGACCCCGTTCGCCACTAGCCACGCTTCTTTGGAATCGCGAGCTCACGCTTTTCGGTGAGCTGTTCCGGCAAGACGGCGTCGTTCGCTTCGGCGATGCGCCAGAACCCCGCGGGATCGTCGAGGTAGGCCGCGGCGTAGTGGTCGGTCCGCTCGCCCTGTTTCCGCAGATGGAAACCGGCGAGCCCCTGGGTTCGGCCGCGGCTTGGCGGGACCACCGGCACGGTGCGACCTCGGCGGTCGACGGTCTCGTAGAGGGGGAGCTTGGCGTAGCGACTCTTGGGATCAAACATAGCGGTCAGAACGGCAGCATGCCGAGGATGGACTCGACGGTGTTGGCGACGTTGAGAAGGGCGAGCCCTTCCTTTTGGGCGCGGGTGAATTTGTAAGCGACCTTCGCGAGTTCCGCTTCGGTGCGGGTGTCGTAGGCCAGGTCTTTTGAAGTCAGGACCTGCATTCCCAGCGACACGGTGGCCCGATGGGGATAGAGGAGATGATTGTGCTGGGTCTCTTCGACCGAGAAGCTCTTGACGCGGACGGGCACGATGCGACCAGGCCCCCACACGAAGAGAACGATCGGAACGAGGGGAGACGGATCCGCTGGCGCGAGGGCTGCCTCGGCGCCGAACGAAGCACCGCCGGCACCGATCGAGACGTCGATGCTGATCGAGAGGCCGCCGAGGAGGCCGCCGCCGGAGGGGTAGAGCAGCATTTCCAGTGCGGCGAGTCGATCTGCAACCCCCGTCACCGTGGCGATGGGATCGGTGGCTTCGAGCGCATCCGTGGCGTCGAGGAGGAGCGACAGATTGAACTCCTCCGTGGGGTCGTACGGCTGAACGGTGACCGGCTTGTCTGCGGGGTCTTTCGGATCGTCCTTCGTGCCTGGAGCCTTCGGTTCTGGTGCACCGACCAGCTGGAAGTCGAATGGTGCCAACGACCGCGTGATCGATGCCGGGTTGTATTGAAAGATGATGATGTTCGGGATCGGCACGATCAGCGGCGCCGAGAACTGAACGAGCGCCCCTTTGAGGAGCTTTGGGCTTCGGCTGTAACCGTCGGCCACCGCTTAGGCCTCCCCGCGGGCTAGCTTTTCGCGAAGCGCGGTCGCGATCTGTGCGATTCGCTCAGCCTCGGAAGCACCTCTCGGCACCGTCACCCGGATCGAAAGCTGCTCCTCGGATCCGGAAGCCCTCGGACGCCCAAGGTTTCCCGCGACCTGTTCGAGGGCGGCATGCACGAGCCGTTCGGCGGTCGCCGCCGAGGTTCCGGGCATACGGACGGTGAGGTTTTTGATGTCGATGGTCATGCTCGACCTCCGAGCCGCTCGCGGGTTCGGGCGTCGAGGGCCCGTCCCTCCTTCAGAAGCTCACGGTCCAGGCCACGAAAGAGGTGCGCGGATGCAAGCGGCCGTCTTTCCTGGCGGCTCGCAAAGATCGCGGCGAGCACCGCGTATTTGATCTGCGCCCCGGAGAACTCGAGGGTCTCGGCGATTCGGTCGGTCGTGGGCCGAAGCGCCGTGCTCGCCTCCTCGCCGGCGAGCTCGCGAATCAGGCGCGTCCAGAGCGTGCGGCGATGTTCGGGAGCGGGCCGTGGAAAGTCGACCACGTACCGTAGGCGACGAATGAATGCGGGATCGATGTTGGCTTTCTTGTTCGTCGAAAGCACTGCAATGCCCCGATAGGCTTCGATCGCCTGAAGCAGGAAGTTCGTGTTGGTGTTCGCGAAGCGGTCCTGGGCGTCTTTGATCTCGGTCCTTCGACTAAAGAGCGCGTCGGCTTCATCGAACAGGAGCACGCAGTCCATCTCGGCGGCTCGGTGCAGAACGCGCTGAAGGTTCTTGGCGGTCTCGCCAACATATTTACTCACCACCGCGGCGAGCGAGATGCGATAGAGGTCGAGGTCGAGCGCTTGAGCAATGACCTGGGCTCCCATCGTCTTTCCGGTCCCCGGAGTTCCGGTGAACAACGCGAAGAGGCCGCGGCCTTCGGGGAAAAGACGACGCGCGGCGTCTCCTTCCCAGAACTCCGTGCGGTGCTGCGCTTCGAAGACAAAGTCCGCGAGCGCCGCGTGCACCGGCGGAGGCACAATGAGATCGTCGGTTCGAAAGGGACACTCGAGGCGACGAGCCAAGTCCCCGAGCCGCTGTCGCGATGCGGCCCGGACAAGCTGCCCGGCCTCCTCCGCGGAGCACGTCCCGCGGGAGGCGACGCTCGCAATGTCGCCCACCAGGGTGCGCTCGCGCCGAGCGAGCCGTTCGACATCGGCGTCGGCCCAATCCGACGCTCCGGGAACGCTGCGCCAAAGCACACGCCGTTCGGCGACGCTTGGCAGCGGCAGGGCGTAGTGGTGGTCGATGACTCCGGGTGCCGGTGACACCTCGGCGCCGGTTTCGACGATAAGGAACTGGAGCGGAAAGCGAGGAATGTAATCCGGCCAGCACGCCGCGGCGGGCCCATCGCCGACCCAGGCGACCGCGCACTCATCGAGAAACGCCTGCCGCTGCGCGCTGAGAAACACGGGTTCGAACGACTCTGGCGCGAGGGGGCCCGGCTCTACGACGAGGAGCGGAAGGCCGAGTTCTCCCGCAACCGCGGCGGCCAGGGTGCGGCGTCCGCTTCCCGGCGATCCCGTAAGGACGAGGCGAGCGCGATGGACTCCGGTGCCGTCGAGCGCTTCCGAAGCGCGTCGGGCCAACGACTCCACCGGCCAGCTCGGGAGCGGCGACAGGGACGGCTGGAGCTGGGCCATCCGAACCAGCGCGCCGTCGAGACGATGCTCGCCGTCGAGCCAGTCGCGGACGAGGGGGTCGATCGTGAACGCACCCGGCTCGCCGGGGCTTCCGGGGTGGCGATGCACCAACGCGAAACGCGCAAGCGCGGACTCGGGCGCGTAAATTCGACTGCGGCCATGACCAAAGAGCCGCTGGACGAGCGTTTCGGTGACGAAGCACCGACTCGCGTCATCGTGGAGATAGCCGAACAGCCGAGCGATGGCCGGGTCGACGTCTGAGGCGAGGCAGGCCTGAAGGAGATCAGACTCGGCGGCGGTGAGTCCGAAGAGTCGTTCGAGCCGGAGGAGGCGGGCGGCGTCATCGAGCGGCTCGGGCTTCTGAGAGAGTCCTTTTTTGCGAAGCCACTCTCGCTCGACCGGCGCGTGGTCCAAAGCAAGGATGGCGGCGTCCGCTTCCGCGTGGGTAATGGTCTCCGCGCCTCCGCTCCGGGGTTCCTGACTCCACAGTTCGCGAAGCCAGGTGGCGCGGAGTCCCGCCGCACCGCGAACCCGGGCAAGGACTTGATCGACGGTGCGATCGGTCGATTCTCCGGTCGGCGCTGTGTCGATCGGCGCTGTGTCGATCGGTTTGGTCTCAGTCGAGTCCACCTCCTGCGCCGTCCTCGGGCGCCCGGCATCGCCCAACCCGGTGTCCATGTCGGTCACGGGACCACCCACCGGGGTGGAGAGTTGCTGTCGTTGACTCGGATCCGAAGGAGTAGGGGGACCCCCACCACCGCGCTGCCCGGCAGTCGGAGTTCAAGCGTGGTCGCGTCGACGATCGCGAACTCGCCCGGATTGAGGGAGCCTTGCACTCCGGCCTGCAGCTCGTCCGCTCCGAGATAAGCCCGGACCGTGCCGGGGCCAAGTTCGGGGTGTTGAAAGGTCGAGCCGGTGACGACAAATACGTCGTTCACGATCGGCCCAATGCTGTCGATCCCCGGGGTGATCACGAAGGGGGTGATGTTTGAGCGCTGCCGGATGTCGCGGGTCGAGCCGTCGGGGAGGGTGAGCGTCTTTCGAACCTCGGCGGCCGCGGTGTACGTGCCGGGCAACACCGCAGTCCCATCGAGCGTCGACCGAACCGTGGCGAAGACGCGATCGCCAGAACCCACCACCCCCCAGTTTGCGTCCGCAATGAGAGGTTCGGGCCAGGTGCTCGCGCGAACGAGGAGGTCGAGCGGACCTCCTCCGAGGTCCCGCCCGAGGAACGTGACTTCGTCGCCCGGGGCGGCTTGCGCGGGTTGAAGATCCACGCTTCGCGGCGTGGTCTCCGACGGGAGCTGAAACGTGACCCGGTTCCGCGAAGTATCGAGATGCGGCGGTCCGGACAGAAACGTGTGAACACCGTACGAAAACACGCGTCCACCGCCCGCCGGAGGCTCTTGGGGCTCCATGAGTACCACGCGCACTTCGTAGTAGGCGGAAAGTCGGAGAGGCTTGCTTCCGGCGGTCCAGTAGTTGACGGCTTCGTTCGGCTGCACCGGCTGGGGGGAGATGCGAAGGAGATTGTCGCTCCCGAGCAACGCCGGCTCGAGAATGGGTACGCCGCCAACCGAGGTGCCGTCGTTGATGATCGCGTGATCGCGGAGCGCTTTGACCGCGAGGCCCATCAGGAGCTGCTCCCGGGCGGGCGCTTCATCGTTGAGCTGTTCGCTGTGGGCGCTCACCACGTAGTGCAGGTTCAGAGCGAGGGGCGAATAGCGAACCGGGGAAAGCGGGCGGCCGCTCCAATCTTGGTTCCGGTACGACGGATCCTCGGCGAGGTGGTAGAGGTAGATTCCGACCGCGTCGTCTCCCGTGAGCTGATCGGGAGGAAGGCCACTCACGTTGGGAAGCTGGGCCGGCGGCCAGATCGGCGATGCCTTGATGCTTTCCGCGACCAGCCGCACAAGCGTCCGAGTCACCAGCGACAAGTTGAGGAGCGTCATACTTGCCCCAGCCCGAACGGGCGCCGGCGTCGACCGATCGGCGCGGGGCGCGATGGGGCGACGGGGGTTCGTGGTGACGGTCGCGGAGAAGGCGGCGGCGGCGCAGGCTCAACGACTTCGATCCGCAGGTTTCCGATCATCAGGCGAGGCGCCTCCGGCACTTTCGGGAGTGGAATGACGGGAGGCTTTGGCGCACGAAGCACCGGCGCGGGCGGTGGCGCGGGGAGTGGAGAAGCAGCGGGTGGGGGAGCCGGCGGAGGAGCGGCGAGCGCGGGTGGGTTGTCACGTGTCGTGGGTTCGATCTTTGGTTCCGCGGGTGCGTCGGAACGCGACTCGGGCACCGGTCGAAGAGGAGGAAACTCTAGGGGCGACCGAAGCGTGGGCGGCGCGACGTCGGGCGACGGTGCCGTTTCGACCCCACTCGGCTCCGGCGGTGGTGAGGTTTCGGGGGGCGCAAACGACGGAGGCGGCGGTTCCACCGCGCGCTCCACCGTGTGAAGCGTTCGCTCGACCGTGTGTGAGGAGTCGACCGACAGCGGCTCTGACGGAACGGCGGTCACCACTTCGCGGGTCCGCACCGGACCCTCGAGGGAGGTAGGCGACAATGGTGTTGGGTCTTGCGAGGTCGATGGCGCGGGCGAGTGGACGGCGGCGAACTCTCCGGCAGGTGCCGTTTCGAACGGGTCAATCCCGTCGCTGGGCGCTCGTCCCGGGCTTGGGGAGAGCACTGGCGCCGATGTCTCTCCGGTGGCTCGCGCGATCAGATTCGAGAGATAGCTCATCTAGTGACTCTCTCGATCGATGAGGCTCACGAACACACGACGCTGAGTTCGCGACAATCCCAGGATCTCATGAAGAGACCAGCCGTACGCGCGCGCGAGCCGATGAATCTCGCCCGCCCGCTGTCTTCGCTCGTTCGCGATTCGCTCCAGCAGATAGGACTGGAGAGAGAAGCGTGCGCGCTGCTGAAGCCCACACTCCGGACACCGCGTGTCGACGTCGAGTTCGAGAAGAGGGGCGTCTCGCTCGAGGGTCTCCAGTGCCTTTTCCGAGTGATCTTCGCCGTTCGGTTCGTAGCACTGGCGCAGGAGGGCCGGCTCCCGGGCTTCTGGAGAAAGATGGACCACCGCCAGCTCCTCCTCGCCGGTCGGCGGACGAATCCGACCACCGTTCTCCACGGGCAGATAGCCATCCGCGTCGATGGCAGGAACCTCGGCGGTGCGGCTTTCGACGAACTCCTCGAGCTGAAAATCGATGTCGAAGGATGCGTCGCAGCCGGCGCAGCTGAGCGTGCTCTCCACCCGCTTGCCGAGATTGTCTCGATAGACCATCGCCAGCAGGCGGTCTCGATCCGGCGCGGGAAGCCGAGCCGCCGCTCCCGGCCCGAGAACGCTGTGGGGGGCGTTCACAAGAAGACGATCGAGGAGGTCGATCGCCACATCGGTGCTCGTGCCCCCCACGCATTCTTCGTCGTGGCCGGAGAGCTCCCGCAGCGAGACCATCCCGCCGCCTGGCCAGTAGTGGAGAGGAACCGCCCGTGTTCGCACTGAATGCCTCGCAGTCGCGAGCTAGCGCTCCGTGGGTTCGGGCACGTCGATGTCCCGTTCCCAGCCCTGGGTCTCGAGCTTCATCATTTCGATCGCGACAGCGTTCGCGTTGGCATCGAGTTCGGGGATCGCCTGATATTCGGAGACCCAGCAGTCGAACACCTTGTACGCCTTAGCGATCTGACCGTCTTCGTTCAAGAGTTCGATGATGATGTCCTTGCGGAAATCCTTAAGCGAAAGCGCGCCGCCGCCTCCGACGTCGTAAAGAAGGTTGGCCCACTTCTCGAACTCCACGTCGTGGGTGACCCCACGCTCGAGGGTGATGCCCTCGAACGAAGTGGTGCTCGGCATCTGCCGGGGAGTGCTCGGGTCGTTGCCTTCGCGGTGCTTCACCACTTCAGTGGTGCGCTTGAGGGCGCTGACCTTGCTGACGCCCGCGACGTAGCGGCCGTCCCACTTCACGCGAAAGCGGTAGTTCTTGTAGGGATCGGAGCGGTGCGAGTTGACGCTGAACTGTGCCATGAGTTGCTCCTACGCTTCGATCTGCCCAGCGATCTGCTGGAGGTTTAGCACCACGAACTCCGCCGGCTTGAGCGGCGCGAAACCGATCCAGATGTTGACGATGCCGAGGTTCCGGTCGTTCTGGGTCGTCGTCTCTGCGTCGCACTTGACGAAGTACGCTTCTCTTGGGCTCTGACCCTGAAAGGCACCCTGCCGGTAGAGGTTCTGCATAAACGCCCCGGCGTTGAGCCGAATCTGCGACCACAACCCTTCATCGTTCGGCTCGAACACGACCCAGGAGAGTCCACGGTAAAGGCTTTCCTTGATGAACTCGGCAAGCCTTCGGATCGGGATGTACTTGTACTCGCTGGCGAACGAATCCGCGCCGTCCATGGTTCGCGCGCCCCAGCTCACCACGCCGTTGGGGAACACGCGAATCCCATTGACGGCAACCGGGTTGAACTGGCCGTTCTCCCCGTCGGAGAGCTGCACATCGACGCCCACTACGCCACGGATGTCCGCTTCGGTTCCCGCGGGCGCCTTCCACACGCCCCGGTTTGCATCCGTGCGCGCGTACAGGCCGGCCATTGCGCCGGCCGCACCCACATTGACGACCAGGCCGTCCTCAAGCATCTGGAGCCGCGGGAAGTACACCGCGCTGTGGCCTTTGGCGAGACCGATGCGAAGCGCGTCGACTCCGGTGCTGGCTTCCTGCGACGAGCTCCAGCCCGGATCGTCCATGATGAGGAATGCGCGCTGCTGCTCGCAGAAGACGCTTGCGTCGTTCCAGAGGCTCGTCAGCGGAGTGGCGCCCGCTCCGTTGTCCGGTGGGAGGACCAAGATGTTGAAGAGATCGATATCGGACGCCGCAATCTCGTAAGCATCCCGATAGTGCACAGGCTCTGGGCTCTGCCCGTCGGAGCCGGATAAGCCCGGCGTCTGCTGCCCCTGCGATCCGCCGAGGCCCACGCTGTAGTAGCGGACATTGCCAAGGAACTGAGTGCTGATGTCGGTCGTACCCGTTGCAAATGGCGCGAGAGCATTGTCGTCGCCCCGGGTTCGGATGAAGGCGAGGCGAGAACCCCAAAGTTCGGCTCGCCAAAAGAATTTGCTCGCGTTGTTCGACTGATAGTTGTTGACCGCGTCGCGAATCAGCCGGAGCTTTTCGCGGACGCCGTCGCTGCCTCCCCCGAGCTCGTTCCACATCGGGTCGGTCAGATTGGCCGTCGTGTTCAAGTTGAAGGTGATCGGAGGAGTCGGGACCAGGTTCCCGTTCGCGTCGAGTTCGTCGAGAATCACGTGGACGATGTCGCCCTGATCGGTCCCCGCAAAGGTGTTCCAGGACGACAGATCGCTTGCCAGGAACGAGACCCCCGTCGGCGCCGGTCGCGCGTCCGCGTAGGCGCCGACCTCGATGCCGCCGTTCTCGGTCCCGAGCAGAAGCGAGCGGGCCACGTCGCGATTCGGATCCAACGCCGTTTGAATACGGACGTCGCCTCCCGAGGCCGATGCGATCGAAAGAATCCGGGTTTCGCCCGCCGTCGGTGCAGGGCCCTGCACGAAGGATACGGTGGTTGCCGGCGCCACAATTTGAGCTCCCGCCGCGGCCAGGGCGTCGTCGATCGCCTCCACAATGCTCTGCGCTGCATCTGCCACCGTCGCCCAGTTCACATTGAGGGTGGCGGTCACGACGGGGCTCCCGTCGACGCTGATTCGAAACTCGCTGTTCGCCGGGATGAGCGCCGGCCAGACGTTCAGAAACTCGGTGTCGCCCGCGGGGTTGTTGAGGACAGGGCGCCCAGAGCGCGATCGGCCGCTCGGACCCGAGAATGGCGCCGAGACCTCAATCAGCTTCGACTTTTGAGTCAGAAACGTGGGTGCGAAGGTCGACGAAGCCGGGTCCATGGAGAGATTACTCCATTTCTCCGTCTCAACTTTTGAGCGTTGGCCGGTGGGGCCCACTTCCCAGCGAAATACCTCGAGATTGAACGTCGCCTCGGGAAACGCCGTGTTGTAATCGACGCCGATCCGAATGCTGTTGCCCAGCACCCCCGCCTGCTTGGCGCGGACTTCAAGCGATGGCGTCCCCGCCTCATTCAGCAGCGTTACCGTCGAGGTCGCCGCGTCCTTCGCGACGCGAATGACGTAACAGTCGGTTCCGCCGTTCAGGAAAAACAGGCGGACGTACCGGCTCATATCACTGACGGTGTTGTCCTCGCCGAAGTTCCGAACGAAATCCGAATAGTTGGTGAGCCGAAGTGGCGTATCCAAAGGGCCTTGCTTGGTTCGGCCGACAAAGAGCGTCGTAGAAGTTCCTACGCCGACAATGGTCCGAACCCCACTCGGAACCTCCTGCACATACACGCCGGGATAGGTCGGATTCACAGGCATCGAGCGGTCTCCTCTCAGCTGACGTCGTAAAGCGAGGAGCGGACGCAACAACATCTCGTTGGCCGAAACCCCATGACCAACTCTCCGCTCCCATCTCGCGAGTAACACCAACGCTCATTCGATCGCAAGACAGGGTCGTGACCCAGCACACGATCGTCACACAGACGCATCACACAAGATCAGCCAAACCCACGGACCCATGACCATGGGAGAGAGACACGCACAACCTGCGATTTCCAAACGTAGGTTGGGTAGCTACCTTTCGTTCCGGCGATGACGGTTGCAAAGCATGCGAGACGTCAAACCGTTCCTGCTGGGCGCCGTCGCTCGAAAGGTTCGGTCCGCGCTACCCGAACACGTCGACCATCGAACCACACTCTCGTGAACCGGTCGGCCGCGGAAGCGAATGCGAATGATGTCGCCCGCCGAGCGGTTGCCGGCGAAACGGGGCTTGGTTCAAGGGTGCTTCGCGCCCCACGAGCGGGGTTGTCCACCGTGCCGGCGGGAGGCGAGGCGCTCGAGACGGCGACCCGGGTTTGGCTCGAGAGCCGGTTTGGTGAGCCGGTTGGACACGTGAGAATCCATCGCGACGTTCGGGCCGCCTCGCTTGCTTGGAAGGCGAAGGCAAATGCCTATGCGGCGGGTGTGCATATCGTCTTTGGGGCTACTGAGTATGACCCCTACTCGGCTCGAGGCCGCTTCCTGCTTGCCCACGAGGTTGCTCATGTTCTTCAACAAGGAAATGGTGCTGCGGGAAATGGGCCGGCCTTCTCCCAGGAAACCAATGAGAAACCGGAAGACGAGAAAGAGAAAGCAAAGCGGGAGAAAATCCTGAAGGAACTCGAGGACGTTCCACCGAAAGGAAAACGTCGAGACTTCATCCCGCATCTTTCCGCGCCGGCAAGCTCGCTCACCGAGGCCGACGTCATCACGATGCATAAGGCGGGAAACTCTGCCGCCGCTGCCGCGATTTCTGCCTTTTCGAAAGCGAGCTCCGTGGCTGCGGAGGAGACATTGCTGAGCGCGCCGGGGAATGACTCGGTAAAGTCCTTTCACTACGATCTCCGCAAGGTCCGCGGGCAGTTCAAGGAAGCCGCAGGGATGCTTGTGGTGCAACCGGGCATCCAAACGATGTTCCTCGACCGCCGAATTTGGACGGAGGTCGACGCCGCTGCCAACACGCCGGAAGCGCGAACCGGCCTTCTCTGGAACACTCACCCCGGGTTTGCCGGATTCCGTCAGGCGAACATCCGATCATCGCTCCGGGAATACCTGTTGTTCCTGGACAGAAAGGCGGGAAGTCCACTCGGCAGCCTAACGGCAACGAAGAAGACGCTGCTCGAGATGCGTGATAACAAGTTTCCCGCGCAGGGAACGCTCCGCCACAACGAGTGGTTCTGGGCGACCGCTCAGGCGGTCTACGAGGCGGATGCCCTCCGCATTCGAATCCTCAAGGCGTTGGAGCGTCGGCACGAGGACCGTGGGGACCGCACCAAGAGGTTTGTGGCTCTCGACTTTGCGAACTGGTTGGCCCTCCCGGAGCTTCTGAATGCGCGGCCAGAACTTAGCCCCGATGCAATTGACGCGTTTCGTTTGCAGTCGGGGGATTGGCAACGGGTGGCCCAGTTCGCGTTTGCGTTTTGGAAGGCCACGTTTCGGGCAGGTAGCGGTGGCCTTGTCGACCTAGCGGCATTTGACTTCGGGGACGCCGCGACGACGTCGAAGACGAAGTTCACGGAAGCCGATTTGCTGCTCGAGGCTGGGCAACTGCGAGAGTCGCGAATCTTCGCCGCAAAGTTCAGCGCCCATGGGCGAAACGCGCTAGGTCAGTGGGTCGGTGGCAAACTGCCGCCAAACAACGCGCACCAAAGCGCGCGCAACATGTTGCTCGCGGAGACGAAAACCCATCGGCGCGCGATGCAAGCCCGGTTGTCGCTTCGCGTTCTACAGCGGGTTGAACAGCCAAAGCGCACCCTCAAGGACGTGCGGGAAGACGAGAATCTTGTTCGAGAGCTGCTCATGATCGGGCGCTACCTGCTTCGACTTCACAGCCTTGAGACAACGCTCGAGACGAAAGCGACGACCGAACACCCGACCGCCAGAGCGGAGGACCAACAGATTGTTGAGCGTCTGGAACTGGGTGCGTGGGCGGCCAACAACGGCGCGGCGTTGGGATGGGACAGCGTCAAGGCGCTCGGAATCGCGGTGACTGCAGGCACCGACGGAACCCAACCAGTGCGGATTGCGCTGCTTTCAGACTGGTCGATCGATGACGACCCTCCGCTGTCGCAGCTGACGCAGGATTTTACAGACAAAGCAAGGATTCCGGACTTCCGTCCACTCACGGTTCTTCAGCTTCAGCAGTTCTACGAGATTCAACGACTCAACACGCTGACTGCGGCCATCAAGAAGGAGCTTTCAGGAGGCACCGGAATCCTGAAGCGGGCATCGACGCGTCTCACCGCTACAGTGAAGCAAGGCTTGGTTCCGATGCCGAAGCGCGCGACAGTCTCGACGTGGAGAATCGAGGGACCGACTGCTGCGGCCACTGGGGAACGCTCCGCGACTTCCGAAACGAAGTTCGGAGCTGCTCTTTGGGCACACGAAAAGACCAACGAGTTTACGAAGCGGGAGGCGGTGCCCTTCGCGCGATGGATACCTCCTGCCTCCCGACCGGGTTCTGGCCATTCCATTCCCATTTGGCAGGTCCATCACCTGCCCGAGCTATTCGCCGAGATGCAGGCAGTAGATGTCTTGAGCGAGATCATCTGGGACACGCTCTTTGCGGGGCAAACGAAGACGCCCATTCTCAGCCCAGCGGATACGATCGCGGAAGTCGAGTCCATTGGAAAGCAGGAGGCTGAAGGACTCCGAGCGACCGCAGAGCGGGAGCTGGAGGAGCTTCGGGCCATCAATGCGCAAAAGAAGTCGGACGCCCGTCGAGCTCAGGGAGTTCAGCGTGTGAAGTCCTCCGACTGGTGGCTATGGCACTTCCTCCTGGCTAGGGCGTTCGAGAGGAAGAAGGATTTGAAGGTTCCAGCGTTCGACAAGGACAGACAAGATCGCTTAGACAAAGCGGTGTCCGATCTCGAGGACGCGCAACGAGCCGCCACCATTGTCGAGAGGCGAAGTGTCGCCGCTGGGCTGCGAGCCAACTGGAAGCGATTCGCCGACAAGTCCGAAGCGGGCCGCCTCCGTGACAACACCCCCCAAGATGCGTTTGAAGCGATGATCGACTTTGAAGTCTCGGTGTTGCCGGAGAGGGACGAGCGCCTTCACTTTATCATCCTCATGCTCGATTCCGCAGAACACATGCTGGCGAGCTTGCAGGACGGCAAGCACGTGATGGGCCCAGGCCTATATCGGACCTTGATCCAGACGAGTGAGCCGATGCTCAAGACGAAACGCGCGGAGCTGCGCGCAGTCGTCGACCAAAAAAAGGGCGCCCGAGAAGGCTGGATCGCCGCCCGAGAACAGCATCTCTTTGCGCTGAAGAGCGCTCTCGACAAGTTCATTCAAGAAAAGCAACGAGACTTTGGGCTACGCGCTACGAAGGGCAGCGAGAACGAGCCGGCAAAGCTCACGCCGGTCAAGGGAGATGACCTTTCAGCGAGCGGTCTCGAATTCAACGAGAAGGACGAAGAACGCCTCATCGCGACTCGCTCTGGCGTGTTCAAGCTGATGAAGATCCACCACGACTTCATCTACTTCCCGCCGTACATCAAGCGTGCGGACGTGCGTGCCAGAGTGGTAAGGGCGAGTAGCGATAGGGGAAAACTCATCTTAAGTCGCTCCCCCGCCGGTAAGGATGTATGGGCCTCGGAGGAGTCATCATCGGACGAAGCCGAGCCTCTGATGACGCTCCGGTCGATGCAGACCGGGAACGACAGACTTGTCACCACGAAGTTGGCGGACGGTCCGTTCCTCGAAGACGTCTGGGAAGCGGTGGAGAGCCAACGCGCGGTTCAGGGTATCGTTGAACTCGGGGTCTTGATCGACG
>JBCCZL010000160.1:0-17176 GCA_039187775.1 Myxococcota bacterium | reverse complement strand
GTTCGCGTTCAGCCCTCGGAAACACCAGAGCGCGTTCGGTGCCCTCTTGAGCCGGGCCCGCGCCTACCTGGGCCCGAACGCCACCCTTGAGACCCGAAGCGGGACGATCTCGCTTGAGCTTCATCGGTCGGTGCTGGTCCCGGACCCGCGCATTCAAAAGCCGATGCAGGATCGCCTGCTCCGAGTGGTCGCGGAGCGATCCAATGCGACGCCCAAGGAGGTTGCCGAAACGGTAGGCGTCTCAATGCGCGTCGCCCAGCTGATGCTCGCCGAGCTCGCCCAGGACGGTCTTTGCACCCAAACCACAGAAGGCCGAAACGCGCGCTACAGCATTGAAGACAGCACGTTTTCTGCGCCGACCTGGCAAGGCACCCTCACTCCCGCCTAGCTCACCGGACCTTCACAAGCCGAGGCACACCCGTCGAGGCTGGGGGTCGAAGTCGACGTCTGAAGCTCGGTTGGTGCCAAGAAGCCCGGGCGCTCGCGGCCCGCCAAACACATCGGCGAGGTTCGAGCCCCAGCAGAACAGCCCCCCTTCCGAGTCGATTGCACAGGTGGTGTAGCGGGCCGAAAACACGCGCTCAAACCGCTGTTGCTCGAACAGCCCGACCGGCGTCGGTTCCGTCCGAGGAAGCACATCGGCCAGTCCAAGCTGCCCTTGGTCGTTGCTCCCCCAACAAAAGAGCTCACCGTCCGCGCGAAGCGCACAGCTGTGCTCCCCGCCCCGGGCCACCCCCGTCCACCCGTCGGACGAAAACAGGCGACCGGGCAATGTGTTGTTGCCCCAACCCCAAAGCTCGCCATTCCGAACCGCAAGGGTGTATTCGATATGCACCGACACATCGGTAAAGCCCCGCATGCACGTGCCGGCGGAGTCCCGCACGCAGTCGGGGTGTGTCGAGAAGGGGTCACTTCGCCCAAGCGGAAATGGTTCATTCGGCCCCCAGCAACGAACTCGCCCGTCTTCGTGAAGCGCGCACGAGTGTTGCCAGTTCGACGCCACCTTGATCCAGCCGGCGTCGTTGTCCGCGTTCATCCGCATCGGCTCGGTCCACACGTCGGGCGCTCCAACGAATCCACCGTCTTCCCCCCAACAATAGACTTCCCGGCTCCGGCTGATTGCGCAGTAGTGGTTCAGGCCCCCGGCGATCGAGGTGAATGCAGGATCGCCCTCGGGGGCTAGGGTTGGCGGCAGTGGGTCTTGGTCGCTTCCGACTCCGAGCCGGCTGTCGCGGTTGAAGCCCCAGCAGGAACGAAAATCCACGGGTCCGGAAGCGCGGTGGAGAACGCAAGTTCCGGCACCACCAGCCGCGACTGCGATCGGTTCGTTGAAGTCCACGGCCAGACCGATGGGCGCCGACGAGGTCTGAAGCGCGCCGAGCGCCCTCGCGTCTCCCCAGCAGAGGACTTGGCGCGCAACGAGCATGCACCCGTGGCCTCGGTTGATGTCGACATCGACCAATGGCTCGCCCACCACACAGGACCCTCCGCTACAGGCATCGCCCGGGCAGCCGCAAGCCTCCCCGTCACCTCGGGCTTCGCAGCGGTGGCTCGCACAGACCCGGCACTCGCCACACCGAGGCAGCGAGAACGCGTCGTCGACCCGCTCCGACACCGAGTCGTAACAGGAAGCGACGCATACGCCCGCCCGGCAGGTCCGCCCGGGACCACAGTCGGGCACCCCCACGCAGTCGACGTCGAACCGCGCATGAATTTGACGGAGTTCGTTTTCCCGATAGCCCCCCATCACGCGGAGGCTCGCCACGGAATTGCCGCCTTCAAGGAGTTCGGCGAGCACTTCAAAGCTTCGAGAGGGGTCGTCGCCGCGGGGCACGATCGGCAGGGTCGCGACTAGCGCCGTGGAGCGCGCCACCGGATCGACACGCGGTCCCGCCACCGCTTCCCCGTCCACGCTCACCGTGATACGGAGCTCGTCCGCGTTCGGGGCGGTATCCGGCTGCGCATAAAGAAACACAAGGGTCTGCGTGGCCGGCACCTCGGTGCACGCAAGCCCCGCCGAACCACCCCAAATCCCCGCTGCCATGACAAGAACTCGGAACCTGGGACTCACTCAACTCTATGGTAGCCAGTCGGCATCGGCGTCGCTACCGACCGGCCCTTGCACTTCTTACGCGGTGGTCGGGGCAAGCACTTCGGTCACTTCCTCGGCACCAACGCGGAGGGCGTGATCGTACGCGGTCTGAGGATCGGCCCGAGGGTGCTGAGGATCGTAGTGCAACCGGTCGACATCTGCTCCCGCCGCGACCAAAACGCTCGCACTCGCCACGTCGTTGGCGACCGCGACGTAGAACAGGGCGCCCGCGTCTTCCATCTCCGGGTCGCCTCCATGTTTTAGAAGGAGACGCAGAACCTCAGGGTTGATGGGCTCCCGAGTGACCGCTCTCCACATCGCGAACTCGGACACCGGCGTCCCACTGCGGAGGCCAACCTCGAGGCACTCGAGCTGGTTCGTGTCGATGCAGAGGAGTACGGTGCGTTCGCTGCGCGCGCCCGCGCCGTGGCGAACGAGGTAGTCGATCTCGTCCTGGCGGTCTTGACCCAACGACTGCCCAGCGAGCGGATCGATGAGCGCCTCGGTCCCGCCGGCGCCGGCAAAGTCGTGGCGGAGGTCATCGAAGAACTCATCGACGAGCTGAGGCGCGTCCTTGAGAAGCATCCAAAGCGGCGAGCTCGCCCCCGAGTGACGGGCGCGAATAGGGACGCCTCGCTCCCGGAGGAGCGCGAAGATATCGCGGTGTTTGCGCAGACCCGCCCAGCACAGCGCGGTCTGTCCGATGTAGGTTCCTGAAAGATCGCTGTCGTAATCCAACATCTTCCGTATCGCCTTTGCCCGGCCGCGCGATGCGGCAAACGCGAGCGGCGACGTAATGGCGATCGAGTGGCCGTTGGCCTCGACCGTTCCGGGAAGACTCGGGGCGGCGCCCTTTCGCAGGAGCCACTCGATGTTCTTGCGTCGGTCCCGTTCGAGAGCACCAACCAGCGGCGGGTGGCCGGTCGACGAGACCCCGTTGATGTCCGCCCCAAGCGCCACCATCCGAGCCAGGATCGCAGGACTGTCCACATACCGAGCGGCGACGCCGAGCGGGGTGTGCTTAACGATGGGGGTGGTGGAAACCACGACGTCCGGACCTCGAACGATCGCCTCGGTGAGGCTCGCGAGATCGGCCGAGCCCGCGGCGATCGCCCTCAAGCGCTCCGAAAGGGTGGGTTCGGGCTTGGGCTCCGGAGCGCGACTGCGCTTTTGACCGCGCGAGGGCAGCCAAGTGTCCTCCGGATGGGTCTGCCACCGGAGTTGGTCGTCGCCCACCGCCTTCCACATCGGTGACAGGGCCACCGGCTCGAAGGTCGCTCCTCGTCGCACCCAGAGCTTGTCGGCGGTTTTCGCAATGGTGTCCGGTCCTCGATGCCCCACCCGCGCCGGCTTCTTCGCCGAAGGACGGGGCTTCGGGAGCGCGACCATAGGTTCGCCGCCGTCGGTTTCCGGAGCAAAACGAATCAGCCCCTGCCTCGCGTCCGCCACCACGAGCGTGTCCTCCTCATACCAAACCATGGATGGATCCGGCGACAGGTCGACCGGCTTCAGCGTGTCAAAGTCACCGGCCCAAATCTCACCCGACTGAACGGCGGCAAGGCGCCCCCGATGCGGACTCAGGCTGACGAACGGTGCTTGGCCCACCGTGCCGCGGGTCGTCACCTTGTGCCACCGTCCGTTGGACCAACGTCGAAGTTGGGGGCCCATACTGACCCAGAATCCTTCGTCGGCCGCGCCAGCCACCCACCGGGAGAACTTTGACGCATCGTCGGGACGGGGCAGCGCCTGCCAGTCTTCGCCCCAGCGCCGCACCCGCGCGGCGGGCTCCCGGGTTCGATCCACGACGAGCATCCCCTCTTTGCCAATGCGAAACCCGGCAATCGGTTCTGGAAGCTCCTGTTCGTCGACCACCTGGTCCGGAGCCGACAGGGTCACGATGCGTGCGAACCGTCGGACCCGTCCGTTCGGTCGCCGGGCCTCGCAGTTCTCGGCATAGTGGAGCTCGCCGTCATAGAACCAGGCGTTGACCAGGCTCCAGCGGAAGTCCGTGATGCGGTGCCACGCCCCCCGATACCGCCAACACAGGCATTGGTCCTCCACTTCACCAACGTACTCACGGTTGTGGTGGAGCTGTCGTTTGAGACGCTTTTCGTCGCTGGTGAGACGCTTCGTCCGAATGCAGACGATCGCAAGGTCGCCTTCCGACGCGCGGGTGATGCCGATGCGAGTGGTGAAGGGCTTCTTTTGGGTTGCGGGGGATCGAGACAGGGTAGTGGTAGGCACGCCCCTCCCCGATGCCATCGGCGTGCCAGCACCGGTCGCATGATCCGAGGAGGCGCCGTTGCGTCGCCCGCAACCGTGGAGGACTCGGGAGTTGCGGGAGCGGCAACTCGGAGGAGTTCGAGCTCATCCCGACACTCTCCCGGGCCGGTCCGCGGCTGGAGCCATCAGCCGTCATGAGCCCTCGCGTCCCTGGCCAGCGCCATATCATGGCGGCTCTTCAGCTGGCGCCGACGAACTGCTCGAGCTTCACATCGTGGTCGGCTGCGATAAGCTCGGCGGCCTTTTCACCGATCATGATGCACGCAGCGTTGGTGTTTCCACTGACCACCATCGGCATGATGCTCGCGTCCGCCACCCGGAGGCCCTCGAGCCCCTGCACCCGAAGTCGAGGGTCCACTACGCTCCCGATCCGACAAGTCGTGGTTTCGTGGTACACGGTCAGCGAGTAGTGGCGTGCGATGTCTTCAAGAAGTGCGTCGCTGGGGGGCTTGTCGATCGAATAGCCGTGTTTTTCGGCGAGTTCCGGGGGCACGATCCACGCCCCCAGGCCATCTCCCGGCCACGCTGCCGCAATCTCGAGGCTGCGTCGCATCGCCGCGACCATGACGGCCAGGTCGTGGGGGTCATCGTAGTAGTTGAGAGCGATGTTTGGCGCATCGTTTGGATCGGCGCTCATGGTGGTGACCGAACCCGAACTCCGTGGCTGAACGAGGTTGGGAAGGATCACCACGAGGCCCTTGGTCGGGTCGAGGGTGGTTGCCGGATCGCGAAAGTACTGATCGGCTCTCACGCGGAAGACATGCTTCCAGATGTCTGGCGTGTAGCCGCAGGTAAGGAACGCGATCTGCGCGTCGTGGGTGTGGTCGTCGCCGAGCCCGGTCGAGTAGAACGCGGTCGCATCGTAGAGCGAAGACGAGGGAATGCCCTCGCCGGTGGTTGCCCAGGCCGCAAGTTGACGCTCCGCTTCGGCCTTTAGGCCTTGGAGCTCTTCCGGAAGGTTCCCGTCTTCCGCTGGATCTGCGGGCAAGGGGCCGGCCGGCGCCCGGAGTGCATCGGGGCCCAACGACACCGCGATATCGAGCATCGTTTCCCCGACCCCCGGCGCTTCGAAGAACAGCGGTACATGGAGATGATCTTTTAGGTTCTGGCCGACGTCGGGCTGATCGAGCACCACGGCGATGTTGGCGGCCTTGAGTGCGGCCGACGGTCCTACGCCGGAGAGCTGGAGGAGGTGTGGCGAACCGATCGCCCCGGCGCAGAGCACAACCTCCTTCTTGGCGTGGGCCGTCTGCTCTTTGCCGTCCGCGACGAATGTCACCCCGGTCGCTCGCGTGCCGTCGAAGAGAACTCGCTGGGCGTGCGCCCCGGTGATCACGGAGAGGTTCTCCCGTTCCATCGCGTGCTTCAGGAACGCGTGATACGTGGAACAGCGACGACCGTCCTTTGTGGTGGTCTGAAAGAGCGATGCAACGCCCTTGGGGCCGCCGCGCTCCCGTCCGTTGTAGTCGCCCTTGGGAATGCCTGCCGCGCCGGCCGCCTCGACGAACTGGCGCGCACCTTTGAGGACCGGCGTTCGGACCGAAACCCCCAGCGGGCCTTCGGTACCGTGGGCTTCGCCATCGACCACGATGTCCTCGTGGGGCTGGAGGCCTTCCGACTTCTTGAAATACGGAAGCACCTCGGCATAGCTCCAGCCCGTCGCTCCGCCCTCGGCCCAGGCGTCGAAGTCCCCCGGATGCCCGCGGACGTACGCCATGTAGTTCAGGCCCGAGCTTCCTCCGAGCATCTTCCCCCGCGGCACCATCATCTTCTGGTCGACGAGGCCTTTGCCCGCGTTGCCGGGATCGCCGAGGAACATCCAGTCGGTCTCTGCCACGTTCTGCATGCTGGCGACGGCCGCCGGCATGTCCCCATGGGGTGGCGGGGCGGTGCCGGCCTCGAGGAGGCCCACTCGGACGTTGGGATCCTCCGACAAACGGCTCGCCACCACCGCACCCGCCGAACCCGCGCCAACAATGAGAAAGTCGAACTCCATGAGGCCTCCTCGGGAAGCGCCGAGCGCCCCACGACCCGGAGTATACACGCGACAAAGCCGTGGGCCGCTGGCGCCGGCGCTCGTCATCTCCGTCCATTGCCCTCTGGGCATGTACCCTTTCTCCATGGACGGGATCGGGATCCTGCTGGTGGCTGTCGTGATGTTTAGCATCGCGTCGGCAGTGAGGTAGTCGAGACTCCGAGCCCGCGCGCTCGAATCAAAGTACTGGAGTCGTCCATGCGCAGGCCACGTCTGGCATCAGACCTTTCGAGAGACGCCGCCCCACGAGATCCGAGCCTTCCTGCATCTCTTCGTCGATATCTTCGGGTTCCCCAGAAAACGCGCGCTCTTCTTCCGTCCCGACGACCGGCTATGGGAGATCTATGGGACGGAGCAAGCGGGGCAGATGACTGACCTACTCCAATTCGAGGAGCTCGACATGGTTCTCCAGAAGGAATACGGCATGACCATCGACCTCGAGAACGAGCAGCTCACCCTGGGCGAGCTCTTCGCCGCCTTCCGACGGCGCAACAAGGCGCATGTCGAGCGGACACCGAGGCGACCGGCGCCGGACCCGCGGCGGCGGAAAGGAGCTTGAGGCAAGGGCCGCGACGGCCCGCCAACACGACCGCAAGCGTCCGAAACGTCGCTGATATTCTTGCAGGCTGCCGGCTCAACGAGCCGGGCGGGCCATCGACCGAGCGAGCGCAACCATCGGCGCCAACTCCAGATCCGCCGCCATCCGCTTTGCCGTCTCCTCGTCGTGTGCGCCCAGCATGACCTGAACCGTGTCGGAAAAGACCCAGATCAAAGCCGTGTTGTTTTCCCGTTGGACCACGCACGCCCGGTGACCCCCGACCCGCTCCCATCGGCTGCACGTCCGCCGTTGATGCGCGAGCGCACCAGCCCCGCGAACGTCGTGAATCTGCAGCGTCGCGATTTGGCGTTCGTCGATCCGATAGGCCGACGTCGCAAAGTTAGAATAACCCTGAGGTTGGATTCGAGCGTACTCCGCGAGGGTTTCCGGCATCAGGCGAAGAAGCGCCCGACCCGTCGCATCCTGCCCGCTCGCCGTCGCCAACCCACCTCCCAAAACGAGGACGAGCGCCGAAAGAACAAGGAATCGAGCAGGCAAGGTCATCGATCCATCTACGGCAACAACGGTTCGATCTTCCTCTCAGCACAGCGAGATCCTTGGAAGGAACCGAACGACTTCCGCACTCTCGTAGAAGGCATGCCGGCGCAGGACTAAGCTTCCGACCATGCCCGCTCCCACCCCGGTCCTGCCGCTCGGCACCGACGTGCTGATGCCGGCGTTGCTTCTTGGGTATGAGTCGGATATCGGTCCGGAGAGCCCGCGTTGGACCCGGCGCAAGGATGCCAAACCCTGGCTCTTCTTCGTGGAGCAGCAGGCCGGCGGCTACTGCATGTCTTATCCGACGGCGCTGGGGATTCTCTTTCGTCTCCACACGAACGCTCCGCGGGCCGTCAAGCCTCCCGAGACGCTCATCCAGGCATTTCACGCGATGGCGGAGGATCCGGAGCCGAAGCTTGTGAAGAAACTGGAGCCGCGGCTTTTCGAAGCCTGTGGCACGTGGGGTTCGGACTACTCGACGGAAGTGCTCGCCCAGATCAGCGACGCGATGCGGGACTATTTTGAGGTACCGCGATGCACCGGCGGGCTCGAAGCGTTTGTCCGACTGGAGCCGTCGCCCACCGCGTTCCGGTCGGTCCTCGGCTGGCACTATGTGGTTCCGAGCGGTAGCTCGAAAGGCGTCGGTGAAGACTGGCTCTCCGAAGGGCCCCAGTGGTTCGATGGCCCTCCAATGACGGGAAGCGACGTCGCCACGCTCGAAGCCCTCGCCTCGGACGTGCTTGGGGTCACCGACAAACCCGCGCTCTTTCTACTGTGGGAAAACTCGGACTAGCAGGCTCGTCTCCCTGCCGCGGACCTCAACCTGAAGGGCTAACGCACGCGTGAAACGAGGCTTCGATTTGCGTCGCATCGAGCCCCAACCCCAGCACCACTAGACGGCTGCTACGCTCCGAGGTCCAACGCGCCCCGAAGGTCACCTCGACCACCTCACCCACCCCCTGCACGATCACTCGTTCGGGCACGCCAGCCATGGCGAGAATGCCTTTGATCCTCAGAATCCTCGCCTCGACCGGTGCGAGAGTCTGCTCCATGAACGTGCCGAAGCTCTCCTCATCGAGTTCGCCATCCACCACACACGCCACGGCTTCGATGGACGTATGGCTCGGCGTCTCCGTCGGGACCCGAAGCGCGCGTCCTCGCTCTGCGAGCAGCGAGGACAACGCTGAAGGTGCTTCCGCGACGGTCTCCGAGCTGGGCAGACTCTTCACCTGGCCCTCCGCGGCCCGCGCAAACACCGCCGCGGGTGCGTACGGGGCAAGCCCTTCCTCCACGGCGAGAAGAGCATCGGCGGAAAGCTGGTCGGCGTGTGAAAGCACGACCACGTCAGCAAACGCGAGCTGCTCGATCCCGAGATCGAACTCGAGCGCCCGCTCGGTCCGCGTGGCATCGACCACCGTGATGACCCCGTCGAGCGCGAGCCGGTCTTTCGCGCGGCCCCACGTCAAGACCCGGATGACCCCCGCGGGTGAAGCCGCTCCCGAGGTCTCCACCAAGACTCGGCGAGGCGGCACCGGCTCTTCCGCGAGCTCGCCGAGCACCGTCGCGAGCTCTGCCTGGGTCGCACAACAGACGCACCCACCGCTGATCTCTCGAAGCCGAGAGGCACGTTCCGAGAGCAACAAGCCATCGATCCCGACCTCCCCTTGCTCATTGATGATGACTGCCGTCTCGTCCTTCGGGAGCTCGGAGAGCCACCGCTCCAACAGCGTCGACTTCCCCGCCCCGAGGAAGCCGGTCAGGACGGTGACGGGAATCCGCACCCCTTCAGCGTACTCCACTGCAGGCTCACTCCCCAAAGTTGTCACCGTCGTGACTTGAGCCGCGGTGCGCCGCAAAACCAAACGTCCGCAGACTCGATGCATCATCCGGCGAAACGGGACCGGTTCGCTAGCTGCGGAGCGACTCTGCCCACTGTCCGGGGTCGACCCCCGGAACTTCAATCGTGTCGAAGCGCCGCGGGCCCAGCGCGCGAAGCCACGCGAGCACTACCACGTTCTCTGCCCCCCGGCGGACACGGAACGAGCGAAACCGGCCGTCGTCACCACGAGTCAGCGTGGCATGGCCGCAGATAGCGTGGTCCGGCGCCCACACAAGCGTCGACAGCTTCGTTTCTTCCAGGAGTTCGAGCAGCACGGCGAGGCGTGTGGCGTCGGACGCACGACCTATGAAGTCGAAGCGATCCAAGCGGTCGGCGAGTCGGACGATCTCGTCGTCGCTGACGTCATCGTCGCAGTAAAGCTCCACCGTGCGCACCACCGGAAGCCGTTCAGGTTCGTCGAACAGCAAGTCAACTTCCGCCCGGCGCGCGGTCAGCGTGGTCAGGCGAGACCAAGGTCGAGCACGCGTGCGGAGCCAGTTCGATGTGTTGAACGTGGCCAACACCTGAAGCGCCTCCATATGGTCCGCGGGAGGCAGGCGCATGTTCCCAGGGATCGCTTCGACGAGTCCCCATTCCGGATGCGCAAGGGTCTGCGCGGTCGCGTGGTCCCCGGCCAGCGCCTGAACCAAGAAGCCCCGTCCCCACCGCTGCTTGGTCCGGATCGCCCCAAGTGGAGCCGCCCACGCGTCGCGATGTTCCGTCAGAAGCGTCTTCAAGCGTGCCTTGTCCGCCTTCGATAGTCTTCTCCCAAGGGCCAACGAGATATACTCCCCCCGTGCCCCGCCCACCGCTTCGGCAAACGCAGCCCGGGCCGCATCGTCGTCCGGGTTGGCGAGCACCGCGGCGTAGGCTGAGGTATCGACTGTCACGTCACCAGGTGGAAAGTATGGGTCGGGCGAGACCAGTCGTCTAGACAGTCGCCGAGCAGTTCACTCGCGGTGATGCCCACTGTACCGTCGATCCCATCCGCCTGGCCCATCGCGGCGAGCGACACCCGGTTGGCCGCCGTCCCCATCGCGCGGGCGTGCTCGACGAGCTCGAGTCCCGCGTCGATGATCTCGAGGGTGCTTCCCACCCGCGACGCCGATTCGCTCCGGAGCTACGCCGGAGGAAGGCAGACCGACCCGCCTCCGGTGAGTGGCTCGCAGACGTAGCCGGACCGGCAGTCGCTCGGAAACACACACGCGTCCAGGCAAGCAAACGCACCGCCGATATCAACGCAGCTCGCTCCGCTCGGGCAGCTCGAGATCGCGCAGTCGGAATAACAGTACCCTCCCGGCCAGCCTTCCGCGGTGGTCGCGCAAATCCCTCCGCTCGTCGAAACGCAGTCCACATCCGATGCGCAGGACGCCCCCACCGGCACGGTGCACCCGCCGAAGCGGCAGCTGGAGCCCGCGGGACAGGTGTTGCCGCAGGTTCCGCAGTTGAACGCGTCCCGGCTCACGTCCACGCACGAGCCGCCGCACAGCATCTGACCCGTACCGCAGCGGCAACTTCCTCCCGTGCAGACCTGGTCGACACTGCAGGTCACGCCGCACGCGCCGCAGTTCAGTGGATCGATGGTCGTGTCGGCGCACGCCATTCCACACATCATCAGCGCTCCGCAGTCGACGCGGCAGCTCCCCATCTGGCAGAGCTGTCCCGCGGGACACACCGTGCCGCAGGCCCCGCAGTTCATCGGATCGGTCTGCACGTCGGCGCACGCGCCGCCACACCGGATCTCGGTGGGCCGACACGCAACCTGGCAGGTTCCGAGCTCGCATACCTGGCCCATCGGACACGCGTTGCCACAGCTTCCGCAGTTGGCGCTGTCGGTCTGGGTATCGACGCAGTCGCTCCCGCAGCGAGTCGTCCCCATGCCGCATTCGCAGCTCCCCGCAGAGCACACTTCCACCGCATTGCAGCGCCGGCCGCATGCTCCGCAGTTTTGGCGATCGGTCTGAAAGTCCGCGCAGCCTCCACTGCAGGGCTCGAGCCCCAACGTGCAGGCGCATGCGCCGTCCGTGCATACGCCGCCGGCTCCGCACGCGTTGTTGCAGCCGCCGCAATGGCTCGCGTCGCTCCCGGTGTCCACGCAGCTGTTGCCACAGCGGGTCGCGTCGCCAGAGCAGTTCAGCACGCACGCCCCCGCTTCGCAGGCCTGGCCTCCGGGGCACGCGTTGCCGCAGGTTCCGCAGTGGCGCGCGTCGGTCATCCGGTCGACGCACTCGTCGTTGCAGCGTTCTGCGGGCGGGCAGCGGCAACTTCCTCCGTCACACACGAGCCCGGGCTCGCAGCTCGCGCCGACGTCCACGATGCCGTCGCAGTTGTCGTCCACTCCGTTGCAGAGCTCCTCCGGAGCGTTCGGCTCGCAGAGGCACACCAGTCCCGCACCGGCGAGGGCATCGCACTCCCATCCGTTCGGACACATCCTAGAATCGGTGCACTCCTCCGTGCATCGGCCGATCTCTAGGCAGAGGCCAGTCGTGCAATCCGCGTTTCGGGCGCAGCGACCCCCGACTTCCCCGGGATTGGGCATCGTCATCGCGTCGGGCGTTCCGGAATCCGGGGAAGCGTCCGGCGTCGCGGTCGCGTCCATCGGCGGCGGTGTGGCGCGGCGCCCCGAATTGTCCCCGCAGCCGGCCATGACGACGATCGACGCGATACCCACAAAAGAAATCCACCCAATTGTTTGCTTCATAATCCTTCCCAATCACGGCGAACAGCACACAGACCCGAGCCGGCAGTCCTGAACCGTGGTGCAGCCGCACGGTCCGCAGGTGCCGTCGGCGCCGCAGCAAAGCCCCTCCGCACAGTCCCCGTCAGAACCGCATCCGCACGGAGCACAGAGGCCACCCGGAGCGCAACACTCGCCCGCACGGCAGTCCGCGTCGGTGCTACACCCGCAGTCACCGCAGCCCATCGGTCCGCAGCACTCACCAGCCTGGCAGTCGCCGTCGACCCGGCACGAACAGGCGCCGCAGCTTCCTTCGCTGCAGCACTCGCCGGCTTGGCAGTCGGTGTCGACGCGGCAATCGCAAAGCCCACAGGCGCCCTCGTCGCAGCACTGCCCGGCCTGGCAATCCCCATCCACCCGGCACTCGCAGGTGGCGCAGGTTCCGCCGGTGCAGCACGCGCCCGCGCGGCAGTCGCTGTCGTTCGCGCAGCCGCAAGCCCCGCAGATGCCCCCGTCGCAGCACTGCCCGGCCATGCAGTCGGCCACCGTGTTGCATCCACAGGGACCGCACGTTCCGCCCGCGCAGCACTCGCCCGCCCGGCAGTCGACGGCGTCGCGGCACGCGCACGGCCCGCAGGCCCCATCGGTACAGCACTCACCCGCGACACAGTCCGCTGCGGTCGCGCAACCGCAGCTTCCGCAAGATCCATCCGCGTTGCAGCACTCGCCGGCGTTGCAGTCTCGGGACGACCGGCAGGTGCACACTCCGCAGACGCCCTCCGAGCTGCAACACGATCCCGCCTGGCAATCCGCCTCGGTTTGGCACCCGCAAGCGCCGCACTGCCGGTCTTCGCCGCAGCATTGGCCCGCGGTGCAGTCGGCGTCGCTCCGACAGCACGGCGTGCAGCGTCGGTCGGGGCCGCAGCAAGTGCCGGGGCCACAGTCCTCATCGGCACAGCAGACCCCTGGCTCACACACCGCGCCGGATGGAGCGGGGGTCATGGGGCTGCCGGACACCGGACGACGGGACTCGCACCCGGCGGTGAGCGCACCGATGCTCATGACCAGCGCCGCCAGCCACGCGCCGCGGGCGATCGGACGAGAACCGAAGCGATGAGCGCCGAAGCGATGAGAACCGAAGCGATGAGAACCGAAGCGATGAGACCGCGTATCCCGCACCGAGTAGCGCTATCGCTCAGGGTGCTCAGCCTCAACTAAATGTTGGCTTAAGGTTCGGTGGCGGGCACGACCTTAAGCGGGATCGAAGCATCGAGGAGGTAGCCGCCCTCCACGGTTTTGAGGGCAGACAATCCGAGGCGTCGAAGCGAGTTGATGAGGACATACACCCGCTGACGCGCCGACCGCTCCCGGATGCGCTCGCCCGGCCAGCAGGCAGCCACGATCTCCTCCAGCGCAAGCGGGCCCTCGCGGTGACGGCAGAGCTCGCGAAGAAGAAGGCGGGCCGACTGGCGGCGGCCGAGCTCGCACCGCTGGGTCTCTCCCGGAAGGCGAAACCAACGCCCCTCCGCGTCGATCTCCAAGTATCCCACTCCTAGCAACGAAGCACGTTCCCGCTCCGCTCGCGCGAGCGCTTCTGAGTCGCCTCGCGCCCGGTGAAGCTCGATTTCCGCTTCTACGATTTGGGCAAGGTCTCCCGGCGAACGAATCGCCGCGCCCAGTCGGCGCGCTTCACGGAGTTCCTCCGCCGCAAGCGCGAGCTCGCCTTCGGCGATATGAAGCTGGGCGAGATACCCACGATTCAGCGCTTCCGATCGACGATTGCCCACATACCCGTGAATCCGAAGCGCTTCCTTGAAAATGGGCCGGGCCGCCGAGTAGTTACCCGCTCGACGTTCCCAGTTGGCGAGGTTTCCCAGTCCAATGCCCTCGCTCCGAAGATTGCCCACCTCGCGAAGCCTCTCGATCGCTTCCCGAAGCCGTCCAATGCAGTTCTCCGTGGGCTCGAGTTTCTCGACGGCCATGCAGTGATTCATAGAGGCCACCGCTTCCCCGGATCGGTCCCCGCCCTGCCGGTACAGATCACGGGCGGTCGCGACGTGCCGCGCGGACTCATTGAAGTCGCCGCGGTGAAAGGCCATCGTCCCCAAAGACGTTTGAACATCGCCGAGGATCACCGGATCCCGAACCAGCCGGCTGCCCTCCTCGAACCGCTTCTCGGCCTGGGAATAGTTCCCTTGGCAACACTCCCACCGGCCCTGTTCGACCAACACTTCCCCCAGCACCTCATCGCTAAGCCCCGCGCGGCGCGCCTCGGCTTCCGCCTCTTTCAGCCGCCCGAGGGCACGATCCCACCGACCTCGTAGACGGTGAAACCTCCCTGCCGCGAGGAGCGCCTCGGCCCGACGCAAGGGATCGGACAAGCGTTCCGACGCCGCGACCAGCTCCTCGATAAGCGCGTAGTCCTCTTCATAGCTTCGCCCCCCGTAGCGCCACCGCTCTTGGCGGAGGATCAGATCGATGCGAACCCCGGGATCGTCGACCCGCGCGATTGCGGCCGCGATATCATCACGCTCCACCATGATTCGTCGGGGGGACGCACGCCTCCACTGCACCAGGCTCTCCGCAAAGAAGCGCGCATGGCGCTGGCGCGCGGCTTCGGTGCTCGCGGCATGGTGGGCGAGCACGTACTGGCGAACCGGCTCATAGAGTGAAAACCGGGCGCTCCCGCTTGCGGTTCGTTCGATTCGAAGAAGAGACCGGTCGACCAACACGGTGAGGAGACTGAGCCCGTCGATGCCGCGATCGATCACCGCTTCCGCCGCATCGGCCTCGAAACTTCCAAGGAATACCGCGAGCTGCGACAGACCGCGGCGCTCGTCGGGCTCGAGAAGCGACACCGCCATCCGCACCGTCGCCGACATTCGCTCCGGGGCGCCGAGGGCCTCCAAGTTCGCCGAAAGGCGTCGCCGAAGTTGATCGACCGACAGGACCGAGAGCCGTGCGCCGGCGAGCTCGAGGAGGAGCGGAAGGCGATCGAGCTTCTCCGCCAGCGCATCGAGCTGGCGTTCCTCCGTGGGGGTGGGCATCGGTCCGCCGCGAGCGATGGACATTCGCTGAGCGAGGAGCGTGCGGGCCGCCTTCGCATCGAGGGGACCGAGGCTCACCATGACTTCCTCGAGGCGACGGGGAGACTGGGAGGTATAGATCGTTGGGCATCCGGTTCGCTGCGCGATCTCGCCGAGCGCGGTAACCGCCTCGAGGCTCATCTGATCCACTCCGTCGGCAACGAGGAGCTCCACCGACTGACCTCCAAGCCACTCGATCAACGCGTCGAGCTGTCGCTCCGGGTTCTGGTCGAGCGGCGGAAGACTCAGATGAAGTGCAAGGCATCGAAGAAACTCGTCGGCGGTCTCGACGCTCCGGAGCGGAAGCATCACCGTGCGCGACGGAACGGTGATTCGTCCGGCGATCTCATGGGCAAGGCGTGTCTTTCCGGCGCCCGAAGGTCCCACGATGCTCACCACCATTCGATCCGCGAGCCCCCGAAGGGCAGCGTTCAGTTCGCGTTCCCGACCCACGAACGGCCCGACGGTTGAGGCATCGGCGAACCGGGCGGGAGTGGGCGACCGGTCAGCGCTCGAAACCCGCCCAGGGTCCCCAAGTTCAACTGTTCCATCGGGCATTGCCTCCGAACGTACGTTCGCGGTCGCCAGTTCTCCTGCGGCCTCGCGCTCAAGAGAGCGATAGCGCGGTTTTTGCGGGCTTTTTGCTAGAGAGCACCGAGTCCACCGTCTGGGCTCATGTGGGAAGCGGAACGTGGAAATTAACTTTGTTTGAATGAGCGCCTTGACTCCCTCGTTTTCAGGGGTAGAACAGACGTCTGAAAAGAGGCAGTTCTTCTTCAACTCGATGTCCCATGCAGCCCCTGGCACAGCAACCCCTCGCGATGCAACTTATGGCAGAGCTCACCGACAATGCGCGGTCCCCCGGGTCATCCGATGGCTCGGAAGGCTCTTCGGAGTCAGTCCTCCGATGCATATCGAATGCATCGTCCTCCTCCATTGCCGGCGGGTCCATTGTTGGAGGCAGCTGGACCTAGGGCGGTTTTCTACGCATGTGATGCGTACGTAGACCGCCCCGCCGTTGGCTCGGGCGGTTTTTTGGGTTGTGCCCGCGCTGTGTTCTCGTGAGCGCGGCGTGTTCTCATAAGCGTGGCGTGTTCTCGTGAGCGTGGCGTGTTCTCATAAGCGCGGCGTGTTCTCGTGAGCGTGGCGTGTTCTCATAAGCGCGGCGTGTTCTCGTGAGCGTGACGTGTTCTCGTAAGCGCGGCGTGTTCTCGTGAGCGCGATCGGGCACTCATTCGCCGGGGGCCCAGGCCCGTCTCCAGTCGAACCCTCCTCCCCAGGTTGCGCGTCGGCTACGTCCGAACGGTCGAGGTTGGAGGCAGGTTTACAAAGACAATTGATTCTCAAATCAATTTCAGTTCATGATTCAACTTCAATGCGTATTGATGCGCAGTCGCTCCGCTTCCCAGGCCCGCAGCCGGTTCCGGGCAACGCGACCGACTGCAGCAAAGAGCGCAATGAATCTCGGGTCTTAGGCCGCGCGCTGGGCGCAGGTTGGTCTCCAAAACCGACTCGGCGGGGTTCGATTCCTCGGCGGCCTGCCCCGCTCGATGGGGCCATCGATCACTCGCCTGTCGTCCAACAGTCAGGGCACCCGTCTGATACGCGGGAAACGGTGGTGCAACTCCACCCAGGCGAACCGCTTCGCTCGGGCCGGACCGAGGGCAGGTAGCTCAACAGTCAGAGCAGCCGTCTTATAAGCGGCAGACGAAGGTGCAACTCCTTCCCTGCCTACCGTGGAGCGTCTCCTCATCGGACCGAGGTGACGCAATCAGCCGGTCGCTCATTTGGCCGAACACAGCTCGGGTCGTCGCGGTTCTTTTGCGACGGCCGCATTCGTACCGAAAGGACTGCTTTCACCAACCACTCTTCGCCAGTACCCCCGTCCCGAAGTTCGTTCCGGGTTCTGTCGAGGAATCGGGTTCGAGGTGGGTGGGCCTGGCGGCGGACGGCCCAAAGGCCATTCGAGGAGAGCAGCGCGATCCGGGCTGCCGAGATCGGGCCCGAGGGCCGGCAACAACCCGGAAC
>JBCCZL010000159.1:0-17201 GCA_039187775.1 Myxococcota bacterium | reverse complement strand
CGCGAAGCGGCGGAGGCCTGGTCCGCGCAGTCGCGAAAAAACGCGCGCTTCGGCTGCGCGGCCGCTTGGGGTCCTCAGGTATCAGAGAAGTGATGCTTTGCCCCTGGGCAGCAGAGAAGTGATGCTTTGCCCCTGGGCAGCAGAGAAGTGATGCTTTGCCCCTGGGCAGCAGAGAAGTGATGCTTTGCTGAGGGTTTCGTCGACGGTGTCTCCCCGAAGGTGTCAGAGGAATGAGGGTTTCGTCTGACGCAACTGGCGAGCTGTGGTGCCGATAAGGGGGCATGGGATATCCGATTCGCTGGGCTAGTCATGAGCTCGTGTTTGTCACCGTTCGGTGCCATCAGGAGCGCTTCTTCCTCACCCCCTACTCGACCCGGAACGCGGTTTGGAAACCGAAGAACCGGCGCACGGACGATAGAAAAGGCAAGCCAAGGCATCACGGCAAGGCTCCCCAACGGTGTGCGCAGCCACGCAAGATGGTCGACAAAGTCCTTGGTAAGTTGAAACGGAGGACGGCGATTGTTGCCGCGGACTACACCGAAAATGCCTACAACGTTGTTGGGGTGTGGATCGCCAAGGCGCTGGCCTGGCACAAAGGTGTTCGCCTCCACGCCGTCAAGGCGATGGACAATCACCTCCACTATCTGCTGTCGGTCCCCAAGGGCCTGCTGTCGAGATTCATGCGCTACCTCAACGGCCAGATGGCACGGGCGCTCAATCGTCTGCTTGGCCGAAACCACCAGTTGTGGGCCCGCCGCTACAGTGCGGAGCCCGTGCTGGATCATGGCGCGGCCGTGGATCGGCTCGGCTACACCGAGACCAACGCATGCGCCGCCAACTTGATCGACAGAGCCTCCGACTGGCCCGGCGTGTCGAGCCACCACAACCTTGAAGGCACGCGAGTCCAGAAGTTTGTGTTCTTCAATCGGACACGGTGGCACCGCAACCACAAGCCTAAAGTCCTCAACAAGTACCTCGAAGTCGTCGAGCTCAGAGTCGACAGGCTTCCCGGTTGCGAACAGTTGACCGAAACCGAGTACGCCGACTTCGTTCGAAGGCTCATCGCGGAACGCGAGCAAGGCCACGCACGAGCGCGCAAAGACGCGGGCAAGAGCGTGCTACCACTCGACAAGCTCAAAGCGACCGACCCTTTCGCCAGGCCCAACAACCCGAAGCGTTCTCCGCGCCCGCCGTGCCACAGCAGCTGCCGCAAGCTACGCGCGAAGTACATCCAGGACTACCGAAACGTCCGATGTGGCCACATGAGGTCTAGCGCACGCTGTCGCGATGGCGACCGAACGGTCAAGTTCCCGGAAGGCACCCACCCGCCTCCAATCCTCGACGCCCGCGCTGCCTAGGCGAACAGCACGCGCCCCAACTCCCGCCTCGTTGCCAGCGTGCCAGCTTGCGACGACGCGAACGTTCGCCCGTCGCTCGAAACTCGTCACGAAGCGGACGGCGCATGGGCCCAGCGACCCATCGCCAAGCGGCATTCTCGCGGGCGACCGCTTCCGTTTGTGCCGTGTCGCTGGCCCCTGGCATCACTGCTTTGACACCGAGCCCGCGAAGCGGCGGAGGCCTGGTCCGCGCAGTCGCGAAAAAACGCGCGCTTCGGCTGCGCGGCCGCTTGGGGTCCTCAGGTATCAGAGAAGTGATGCTTTGCCCCTGGGCAGCAGAGCGTTCCTCCACCCCCACGGCCTCCACCGAACGCAGGCTGAGAGTGGTCGTACCGCTCTCCGTGTTCTCGACTGGCCATTCGAGTCGCCAGCCAACCAGCCCCAGGCGCCGATCGAACGCCGAAAACGCCGCGTGGTCCGAGGATGCGGACTGGCATCGAGCATGCACGGGGTGGTGGCATGGGACGTACCGCACGACTCTTCCTCGCCGGTGTTCTCCTCGTGGGCTGCGGAAAGGCGCCGCCTCCAGAGCTCGAGCTCGCGCCCGGCAAGGCCGATATCTCGGACAGCGTCCAGCTCCTCGGCCCCCTCGAGCTCGGAGGCGAGGTCCGTGGGGAGTTCACCGAGGAGCTGCAGACCTTCGCGTACACGTTCACGGTGCGACCGGGCGCTGTCGTCACGCTCGATAACTCCAACCTCGGCACTTCGCGCAACCTCGACTCCCTGCTCTACGTGTTCGGTCCACGCACCGAGGCGGGCTTCGGGACGCGAAGCCTCAGTCGCGACGACGACTCCGGGTGGGGCGCGCACGCGCGGATCCGCGACCTCGAGCTGACCGAGGGTGGGGAGTACCTCGTCGCGATCACCACTTACTTGGGGTCGGGCTTCGGCCGCTACCGGCTCGCGCTGAAGTGCGAGAACGGCGAATGCGCGCCCGAAGGGCCCTGCACGTTCGGTGACGCGTTCTGGCAGCTCGAGCAGTCGGAGCACGTGTTCGTCGTGCGCCGCCGCGAAATCCGTTCGACCGACGGGTTGACCGCCGTAGAGCGGGAGCAGCTCGTTGCCGCCGTGTCGTTCCACGCCAACCCTGTCCGCTCCGCCGAGGAGGCGCTGGAGAACGTGGACGCGGGTGCGGTGAACGCACTCGAGCTCTGGGACACCAGCAACGCGCGCGCCTTCGAGGTGTACGAGTTCGGGCTGGGCGACAACAGCTTTGGAAGCTTCTTCGACATCGGCCAGGCGACCATCGCCGCCAATATCGTCGACGGCGACATTTACGACTGTGCGGTGCCGCGCGGCCCGCAGGGGGCTGACTGCCGATCCAACGCCGACTGCGAGAACGGACTCAGCTGCGAGGGGACTGTCGACGGCCTCGGGCGCTGCTTCGACACCAGCTTCAGTCACCCCGCGGAGACCGCGGACTGCGCCCGCTTCGAGAGCGCCGACCGCCGCGACATTACCGACTCCTGTCCCAGTGGCTCAGGCTTGATCTGCTCGGGCGTTTTCGACGGCGGCGACGGTCTCTGCTTTCCCGTTTGGCAGCGGAGCCGCGAGGCCTACCTCGAGAGCTTCGACCAGTCGGTCGAGGTTGCTGGCGGCGAGACGCTGGAGGTGCCCTTCACGTTTTACGGCATGACCACGGTGTCGATGGACTCACGAGTCTCGGGGTTCATCAGTGGAGGCAGCGAAGTAAGCATCCGGCTGACCAACGATCTCGGCACCGCCGGGACCGTGCTCGACGGCAGCGTGAGCGGGTTCACCCACTTCAACCAGCCCGCCGTGGGCATTCCCGGAGACGAGGATGCAAACGGGCAGTGGTTCCTCGCGGTCGAGAACCGTGGTTCGTCGAGCGTCTTCCTGGGCGAGGTCGCGGTCGAGATCCAGAGCCGCTACGACTGAGCCTCGGGAGACCAGAGTGTGCGCTATGGATCCAGGACGCTATCGAGGAGCCGAACGGAGCGCTTCACACGTCACACGTTCGCTCACTCACACGTTCGCTCATTGGGCGGTAAGGCGTTGCATGTTTCGCGAGCTCGACCGACAAATCGATCGCGAGCTGGCCGACTTGGAACGCTACTCTTAGTCTCTCGAGCCCGCGGCGACCCATCTGGTCCATTGTCCGAAGCTACCCGGCGGAGCGTTACCCATGCCTCCTTGTCGGCATCGCACACCGCCGGGATCGGGATACCTGAAACCTGAACCTTTCGCCGTCGAAGGAGGTGACCCCGTCCCTTCGCCAGTCCCAGCTTTCTACCGAGGCTCATCGCCTGATCCGTAGCGTCCGCCCGGCGTTCACCTGGCGTTCCGCGCCACGAGGCCTGCCGGCATATCGCTTGATTGACCGTCGGGTCTCTCGTTTCGGCGGATTGAGACCAGGGTCCAGAAAGATCGGCCCGCGGTTGTCGCGTTGTCCTTGGCGTGGTTCGATGCAGTATGACCCGCGTTGGTCTGAACCCAGGCTCGTCGACCGCTGGCGCCATGAACATACGTCTCGCCATGCCGCGCGCTCCGACGGCCTCGGCGAAACCGGTCCCGCTCAGAACCGTACTGCGGCATTCGGTCTCGGGGGCTTCCATCGACTACGTGCGCGCCTCACCCCCGCCGAAAAGACGCTTCACCCACCTCAGCATAGCCGCGAGCTCTCTCTCAATTTCGATCTGGATCGTGGTCCCCACGTCGTGATTAAGCTCTACGGGTTCGAGCGTTCGCGTTGGGTACGCCCTCTGTGGACGCTGCGCGAACTGAAGCTGGAATGTGAGGCCATTGAGATCACGCGCCACGCGTTGAAGCAACCCCCGCTGAGTGAACTCAGCCCGCTAGGCAAAGCGCCCATCCTCGTGGATGGAGACCTCACGCTGGTCGAGTCGATGGCGATCGTGGTGTACCTCGCGGATCGCTACGCTCCCGGACAGCTCGCACCCCTCGGCGGGACAGCAGAGCGCGCTCTGCACGATCAGGTGCTGTTCATGGTCGTCACCGAGGTTGAAGCGCCGCTTTGGCGACTGCACCGCATGCGGTTTCGTCGAAACGAGGAAAACGACGAGGCGCCCCATCTCGAAGCGGCGTTGAGCCTGTGCCTCGATCACATCGAGCAACGCGTCGAATCCGGGTTCGTCTTCGGCGACGCGTTTTCGATTGCAGACATCCTCACCGCGCATCTGCTGACCTGGAAGGCGGCGGAGCCCTTTGTGACGTCACGGCCAAATCTCGGGCGGTATGTGAGTGAGATGATATCCCGCGACTCGTTTCCTTCGCACCTCTACTGACCTCATCCTCAATTTGCATAGTGGCAGGCGCTAGACCGCAGCGGCGGCTGGTCGGGGCGAAGCCTGCGGCGCGGAGGTGCGGGCCGATGGGGCTATCGGCCGGGTCGCCTCCGGCGAGGCCCTTAGACGTTCGCGGGTCGTCCGAGGGCAGGAGGTGCACGCGGGGCTCGTCGGGGTCGACGTTGTGGTGCTTGCGCGGCCGATCATCGACGCCAGGTCCCGGGCAGAAGTGGGCAAAGCCCGGTAGGGATTCGCGGTGCGCTTCAACGGCTTGCGCGACGAATGTCTCAACATCCATTGGTTCGCCTCGATGAACCATGCCCGTCGCGTCTTCACCATCCGCTTCGCGTACTCAGATATCAGAGAAGTGATGCTTTGCTCCCCTATTGCGAGCGGTGCATTGCTCCCCGCGTGCTCTATCCCCCGCGTGCTCCCCCGCGTGCTCAGGTATGAGAGAAGTGATGCTTTGAGGTAGAGAAGTGACGCTTGCTCCCCTAATTGCTCTGGTACCTGAGCTTGGAGCTGTGCCCACAGGGGAGATTTCGGTGCTTTCGGGCGATAGGCGTGCCCACTGATGATCTTTCCGGGCTAGAACCTCTGAGTGCGCGCCTTTTCGATCACGGCATCGGCCGCCGCGGCGATGAGCGCGTCATAGCTGCGCGGCACGGGGTCGTCACCGCGCAGTAGAGGACGCAAGGCTCCGAGGGGCACCTCCATGATCGCTAGGCGCACCGCGCGTCGCGCCTCGGCCCGCGCGGTGCCGAGCCACCGCTTGGAGAGCACCCGGATGCCCGCGTCGAGCTCATGGCGTAGTGTCAGTGCGCGCGCGGCGAGCTCCTCGGGCATGCCGTTGGCCATCAACTCCGCGGGACGGTAGAGCCCGAGCAGGCGAGCGCCCGACGGGTTCGCGCGTATCCACGCGGTCATGCGGGTGGCGAGTTCGCCCGGGGTGGCGTCGCTCGACGCTTCGATGAAGGCGGCCTGAAAAACGGCGACTTCGTCGAGGAGCACCGTCGCCAGGATGACGTCGCGCGAGCGAAAGCGATGGTAGACCGAGCCGACTGGCGCACCGACGCGCTTGGCGATCGCCGACACGGTCGCGGCCTCGGGGCCGTGCTCGACGACGATCGAACGAGCCGCGGACACGAGCTCTTCATCCGTGTACTGCCGTTTTCGACCCATGCACCGGAACAGTAGTCCGAAACGGTTCACAACCGAACGACCGCTCGCAATCGACAGGTACAGCAGGTGTTGCCAACGAACGTGGCTTGGTTGCTGCGTGGGCCCCTACTCACGCTCGAGCAGCATGAATCCCGCGTGGGGCAGCATCAGGAAGGTCATCCCGGAGAATGGGATCATGAACACCCCGACCAACACGGTGACGAGGTAGCACCAGGTCAAGCGCTTGGGGATCCGCTGGGCGGCTTCCTCGAGCGCATCGACTGATACGCCGAGCACGATCAGCAAGAGGCCGAAGTAGACGAACCAGAACGCGGCGAAGTTCGGGTAGTGCATCTGCCCGCCGAGCAATGGAAACTCGAACAGCCCGTCGCTGATGGCGAAGAACCACTCGTCGATAAAGCCACTGAACTGCTCACCAAAGGCCCAAGGCGAGCCACCCAAGAGCGCGTGGCTCAGGCCGAGGAACATTAGGATTCGTCCGTGCTTTCGCTTCTTCGTCGCGACCGCCACGTCTCAGGCCACGACCCGCGAGAGGATAGAGCGTAACGCGCGCACACGAAGGCTCCAGCGGGCGGGGCGAGCGACTGCGCCGGTGATGGCCCGCTCGGCGTTGTCGAACGCGTCTTCGATGAGCGCGTCGTGGAGCGGCCGGACGATGAGCGACCAGTAGAGGCGGCCCCAAAACCCGCTCTCGGCGTGAATGACGTGCCGAAAGAACACGCCGCCGACCCCCGGTGCAATCTCGATCCAGTGGTTTCCCTCGAAGCCGGTCGAAGGCTCGAAGCGAAAGGTCACCGAGCGTCCGGGCTGATACCCCTCCACCGAGTAGCGGATCGGCCCGTGGCCCCCCGCGGCGCCGACGCCGAGCTCGCGGTCGAGGCGGATCGGAGGCCACCCACGCGGCCAGAGCGCGTCCTCACCGGTGGCCAGAGTGTCGAGCAGCGCCTTCGCCTGCTGGGGCGAGCCTTCGACGAAGCGTTCGTGAACGTTGGTGAACTTCATGGGGCGTTCTCCTCTGGTGACCGATACGGGCTAGCGTCATTTTCATCAACCGTTCTAGAATATATATTCTACTTTACTCGCAGATCAAGCCCGACCTCGCTTCTGCTGCGGGCGACATCACCAATACACGCCGAGCGCTGTCGCCGAAGGCGTGCTCTGGGCAGCGCCCACGTGACCGAAGAGCGCCTCAACTTGTCCCCGTGAAGAACGAGCGTTACGACGTCGAGCGGAGCATCGAAAGACAGGCCGCGCCACACGCCGCCATGCGGGGCGCGGACGCCAAACCTGCCTGCATTGCGCGCCGCATCGTTTTGCTCGCTCTACACCCGAGTTCGGGTGTGGAGGCCGCAGGCTTTGCCACACACCTCCGGGCGATCTCCCGAAAGAGCACCACCTTTCACCTCGCTTCGCCGTGGCACTCGCGTTGCACAACGACGATGAGTACGGGGCTCACTCCCCAAATCGAGGAGACGAACAATGACCAATACACTACGTACTTCACTTCTTTTGACGCTTTGCGCTCTTACGGCGATGGGTTGCCCGATCGCGACCGGCGAGGAACCCAACAAAGATGACGACGAGTGCGGCTTGACTCAGCCTCAAGCGCAAGCGTGCATCAGCGTGGCAACAGATCCGGATCAGGCGGTGATGGGATCCTTCGACGTTAAGCGACTGACCAACACCTGCGCGTGCGACATCAATGTTGCGTTTTCCGTGACGGATGGAAGGCCGACCCCCGACGCCCCCGAGCTGCCCAACCTGTCCCAGGGTGAATGGACTCGTGCGTTCATCACTCAGGGCTCGAACGGCGAGGTCGCGTACTACGCGTGTGCGTCCCCGCTGACGGTCGACACCTCGAGTTGGGCCACCGACGGGTCCGCATCGTGCACCTCACCATGACATACGGACCACGACCGGTCCTGGCGATCATTGGGGCGAACGAGCTGCCGTTTTTTGGGTACGACCCCCGCGTTCGACGAGGAACCCGCGTGTAGCGAAGTGAGAACACTATCGGCGCAATCCACGGGGGACCGGCCTGTCGAAGTTCTAGATCATCGATATCTTGGTCATTGGCTGGCACCCCCGTGGCCACGCCCTCTCCGCTTGTGCAGACTGCATCGATGGGCTGGGACATTGTGTTTCTTGCCGAGTTTCCTACACCCGAGCCGGCAGCGGCGCGGTTTCGTCAGATCGGCAAGCGCCTCGAGGGACGGCCTGGTGGGAGCGAATTGGAATCCTTTCAGATTCTGGATGTCGCGGACCCCTTTCGCGCGCTGATTGAGCTCGGATGGCGACCAGGAGCGAGCGGACCCGCCACGTGGGAACGGGCCAACGAACTGCTGATCGAACACGAATCAAGCGACGTGAGGATCCGCGCGACTTGGCGGGTGTTGGGTTGCCGTCAGGAGAAGACCACCAGCGGCGGTGTGACGGTTACCGCGCATCCGCCGGATCATCGATGGGATCCGCGCGCCGGTCGGCCCATCGACGTCGTATGGGACATTGGCGATTCGCGGCGAACCACCGCGGGCGGACGCGGCGACTGGCCTTGCGTCGAAGAGTCCATCGCAGAGGTCTCTCTTTTGGTGAGCCTCGGAGCGACCTCGATTTGGGGGGTCGACGCCGATCGAACGATCGACCCGGAGCACCTCTTCGCGGTGTTTCACGCCAACCCGAACGACTACCATCTTGATGGTTTCGCTCATCCCTCCTTTCCTCCGCACGCGATCTCCGAGGAAGTCGTGTGGTTTGCCGCCGAGAACCTAGAGGAGGTTCGCGTGCTCCCGACCGAGCGTGGCCCGTTGGTGCACACGAGGGACCTCCAACGAGGCCGCCTAAGCGTGTTCTACGCGGGAATGGGTGGCATCTTGGGCGCGGACGTTGAAGGCCGGCCCGAATAAACGCGTACTTATGCAGCCTTACCCAAAGGGCTCGCGACGCGAAGTTCGGGCACGGTTCAAAATGGCCCCAAGGTCTTTCGCGATGTGGGTTCCCCTCTAAGCTGTGAAGGGCGGTTGACCGATCGGCGCGCATAAACATCGAGCCCTCGACCGGGTGAATCGTGCTGAGGAACCTTTCCGACCTCAGGTTGTCGAAGTCCGTCTGGGCGTGGACGAAGAACTTCGAAGCTTTCGAATCGACGCACGGCGACGGCTCGTCTACTCGGTGCTCATCGCCTTCGGCGTGCTCGGCCTGTTCATCGTGCTGGTGAAAGCCCAGCCCCGAATGATCTCGGTGCTCAACGGCGAAACGGACATCTTTGGAGCCCCAACCTTCGCGCCTCGGCATACCGTGTCCGACGAGGCGCTCCGCGAGATCGACTGGCTCCGAGTCCACGGCCAACTCATTCCCCGTTGGACGGTGGCCCTCGGGCGCCGCGATGGCTCGCACGCGCCCGCGTTCGAAGCGCTTCAAGCCGCGCTCCGCCGCGATCCCAACGCGGCCGAGCTCCTTCAGGAAGTCGACGCGCTTCTCGCCGACGACCCGCTCCAGCACCACCGCCGCATCGACTATCTGCTCTGGGCCTACAACGACTACCTCGACAGCCGCGACCTTCCCTTCCGGGTCGAGGCCACGCTCCGAGTCTCCGAGACTCGAGGGGCGGTACTCTCCACTCGAAGTTATCGGGTCCTTTCCGATCTTACCAACCGTGATGGGCAGCGAGTGCGGATCCTCGCCCGGCTCGACCCAACCAACGTCGTGGAAGGCTTCCTCGGCCACGTCGGCCGACCCGAAGATGGGGTTCTCGTGTTCTTCGATCGAGTGCTCCGGTTTTCGACCCACGAACTCTGGCCGCTCATGGAAGAGGATCTCGAACCGCGGCTGAGCGAGCATCAGCGCGCGTTCGCCCCACTGCTTCGCGCCACCGTTCGGGACGCCCTGCCTCAGGAACAGTACGCGCTGTTGAAGGAAACCGCTGAGGATCAGCTCACCCTGCTCGAGGTTACCGACTCGATCCACGCTCGGCACGAGTGCGGGAGCGAGTTTCGGGTCTGGGGTCTTCCCTATAACGGGCTCTCCCCACAGGATCAGCTTGCCCTCGTGGGCGCGCTCGAGGCCAGCGACGAAGAGGACGACTGCCCGGAGATCACTCGGATCGAAGCGGCGCAGATGATCGGCGCCTCCGAGCGGCTCAGCACCGCCCGCGGCATCGAAGAGGCGCTCGAGGGCCTTGCGCTGCTCGTGGCGCAAGCCGTCATCTCCCATGAGCTGAGCCACGCCGCGGATCGCGAAGCAGCGCAACGCTGCCAGGACTGCGGTGGCATGAGCCTCGGCGCGCGCGGAGAGTACGCTGCCTTCGTGGCGAGCCTCGAAGCGCCCACCTCGTCGATCGCGCTGTTTCAACTCTGCGGCCTTCGCTCCGGCACGGGACCGCATGGGGTCGCGGCGCGACGGATCGCCGACGCCGACCCCGATGTATGTCGTGCGCCAAACCCTTCGCTCCTTCAGCCCTTGGCGACCCGGCTCTCGGCTCGGCACTTTGGAGGTTCGCTCGCCCAGCCGCTGCCCGAAGAGTTCCCGTCGGAGGTCGAGCTTCTTCCCCGGATGAGCGAAGCTCGCTATGCCGAAGCGTTGCGGCATGCGATGGAGTCGGACTGGGAAGAGGATCTCACCATCGACACTGAGCCACGCGGCGCGGAACCTCCCTCGGGTCGCCGCTGATCTGCGTGACTCGTGCCTCGCCATCGACCATCGAAACGCCTCGCGAAGCGGCTGCGGGAACGCCGCTCTCGGCGAGCCATCGTTACGCTGTTGGTTGGACGGGAAGACGTTTCGCTCCCAGCAACGGACATGCAGTGCGTGCTACGGTGTCTCCTGTGTCGCTCTCCTTCGTTCGACTCTCGTACGCGGCAATGGTCTCGCTTGCTTTCGGGGTGGCTTGTGGCTCTTCGGTTTCACCGCCAACTTCGCCGGCCGGTGCGGAGGTTAACGACCCGAGCCAAGACGCCGACGAAGAGGTCTCCCTTCAACAACTCTACGCACAGGTAGAGCTGGAGTTGCGCGAGGGGACGGTGGCAGAGATTCCTATCGTTCAAAGACGGTCCGGTTGGGTGGTCCCCGCGGGCGCAGTCGGAGCGGATGCAGGAGCCCTACTCCTGGACACTGCTGGTCCGGTGCTGCTCGCCACGCGTCTCATCCCAAGAGATGAGTCCGCTGTTGCCCTGGGAAGCCTTCCCACCGTCGACGCGGTTGGTGCGGTGGCGGCGCGCCCTGTTCATATGCTCGCAGGCCTGTTGCTTGGTCGAAGTGCGCTCTTCAAGGGCGCCATCGCCTACGAAGGCTGGTTCGAAGAGCCCAGCAACGCGCTCTGCGTCAGCGACTCGGGCATCTTGGGCTATACCGTGACCGGCAAAGGAGCCTGGCAGCTCGATCCAGTGGCGCAACGGCTTCGCATTGCCGAACGGGCGGAGGAGCTTCCACTTGAAGGCTATCGCGAGTTTCCGCTTGAGGTGACGGATGACGGTCTGATGTGGCTCCGTGTGGATATTGAAGGGCGAGAACTCTCGGTCACCGTCGACACCGGCTACTTTGGGGACATCGCCCTGACAAATGCAGATTTTGACGCGCTTTTCGGCGAGGCGGAGGAGCGACGATCGCTCGTCGTGGTGGCGAACGCGGGCGAGCAGATAGCGACGGATCGCACCGTTGTGCGTCCGATTCACGTCGGCGCTCCGGATGGGATTCCGCTAACAGTCGAAGTCGAACGAGACGGAAGCAACTCGCTGATCGGAATTCGCGCCCTGTCGGCGCTAGGGGGCTTTGCCTGGGAGCACAGCTCGAGTCGGTTTTACCTAAAGGACGGAACGCAAGAAAGCTCCGTCATCGCTCCCTGGCCCTTCGCGCCGCGCTGGGCGGATGGAAACGCAGTCGTGGCGGTCGCCCGGCCCGACGGCGCGGCCGCCGGGCTCCGGGAGGGGGATGTTCTCTTGCGGGCCGACGACTACACGCTCGAGCATTTCGAGGGGTACTGCGAGCTCATCCGTACGGTAACTCCTCCAAGGACCCTTGTCGTCGAGCGCGATGGGGAACGAGTGGAAGTCGACCTGGCGCCGAGCAGCCCGCACTCAGAGTAGAACCGAACGAATTCGCGGCCGACGACCTCGATCGAAAGCGTGGAACTTCTGCAACGGGCACGTTTGATTGACCGAACGCGCGTCGTTGATTGGGACGGAGAGGCGAGACGCAGTACGACAGTTTGAGCTCAGGATGGGGTGGGCCTATCTCGAGCGATACGACACGGATAAGAGCATCATCTCTCACGAGCCTCGCCTCGCCTCGAATCGCGAGGCGGCTCGTTCGGGTGACTGTCACGGGAGCTTAGACCGATGCGGGTTAGTGCCCGTCGGCGAAGGCGATGACTCTCGGCTCCGCGAGGGGCCGGCCGTGCGCGCCGACAGCCCAAAACAAGGCGCCATTGGACTCGCGCCACGTCAACCCCCACCGATCGGAACCCCATGCGCCGTGCATCTGATCGCCAAGCCCGCGAACGGACGAACGATAGGTTTGGTGGGCTCGGAGGCTTCGGTCGACGTTCCAAAGGCTCGCTCCCCCGGCGGCGCTCACGACGAGGAGCAAGTTGCCCCGAGGGCTCGCGATCATCGCTAGCGGAGCGCCCACCTCGTCGAGGCTGCGTGGAGTGGTCGGGTCGCGCCCGGCCGCCCAGCGCGCCAAGCGCACCTGGCCCCTTGGGTGGGAGGGTCGCCCCCAGGCGACCACGAGTTCTTCTCCGCGCCATGCGACAACCGGCGCCCTTGAGTAGCCTGAGGCTGGCGTACCCGACTCGAGGACGCGCGTGTCCAACGCACCCGACGTCCCGATCCGCGACGCGACCACCTGCGTGGCGACCAGGTCGCCGTCCTCGTCACGCAGCGAGCGCACCCAGGCAAGGCCCACGCTTCCCCCGTTTGATACCTTCGCCTCGGATCGTCGGAACAGCCACCGTCGGCCCGGGCGGTCCAGAGACACTCGCCGGCCCCGAACGACCGCCAGCAGCTCCGGACCCGATGCAGCGCCCATCGATAGCCAGCTCGCGTGCAGCTCCCCGTCGGGAAGGCGCGCGAGGCGCGGATCCGCCATCCCGCGTTCGCCGCCAGAATGCAGCCACTCTCGGGAGAGTGGAGCCAGGGTCTCCCCGTCCGCCGTAAAGAGCTCCAGCGCCCATTCCGAGGCCGCGTGATTGCTCCGTGTGCGGGCAACCAGCGTCGCGAACTCGCGTTCGCGTGGGTCACAGCTCGAACTCAAGCCCTCGAAGCGCGTGTCGAACGCTCCGAGATTCGAGGTTGCGCTGACCTCGCCATCCAATGTCAAACGCGCCATCCGCATGGCGCCCCGGGTCATCTCCGCGTCTTCCGACGTCGCGAAGCTCACAACCCAGGTGCGATCCTGGGCGCAGATCCTCGGCGCTGCGATCGGAGGCCCGGTCGTCCATTTCATGGGTGCGCTCCGTTCTTGACCGCAGGTCCCTGTCCACAGGCAGATAGTGGATAGAGTGGATAGGCCCACCAGCGCCGCGAACGAGACCTGACGACGTTTCATGCTCACCAGCCGAACGAGCAGGCCCCACACACTGTCACTTCTCGATATTCGCATGTCCTTTCGAAGGAGGGGCATCCGTGGTACTGGCGGAGGCCGTCGATCCAACGCATCGGTGCATGAAGAGCCCAATGAGCGAACGCCATCGCGGTGGGCTCACGGGTTCGATGACTGAGTCCCGAGAAACGTGTACGTGCAGCCGCCGCCGTACCGCGGCCCGCCCAAACGGACGCTGGCGCTGAACTCGAGGTCACGCTCGTCCGCGTCGAACGAACCGGTGAGCGTCACCGGACCCTCCACCGCCTCCCCATCCACGGGGCATACACAACGGTCGTCGTCGTCGGTTTCCATCACCAGGTTCGGTGGATTGGCAACCACGGTAGCCTGACACCCTTCGCCGAAACTCACCCTGAACCTGGGCTTGCCCCCAGCTTCTCCCGTGTGTGCCACGCTTACTCGCTGCGACGCGAACGTCGTCGACCCGGACGTGCGCGTCACCGTCGCCGTATCGGGTCCGTTCGGGACCCGGTGGGTCGCGCCATCGGTACGCGTCAGCGCGCCCAAGAACTCCCCAGGCAGCGTTTGCTCAACGCCCGAGCAGCCCGCGATCGCGATCAGCGCGCAAAGGCCGAGCGAACGCAGGGAGCGCAGGCTTGGAAAAATAAGAAAGGGTGAGTTCACGGATGCCTTTCCGGACGTGGCCGGTCAAACGCATTGCGGAGGCAACGCGCGCCTCACCGGCGAGACGGTTCGTTCTTGCAGGGCCACATGACCTGCCGATTCTGACGCATCGATCGTGCCACGCCAGAAGGTGTGAGGGTTGAGCTAGTGAGCGGACGAGCAGAGGCATGGGGTGGACATGGAGTCTCTGGTGATGTGCACGGAGGGAACACGTGACCGCGAACGGTCGGCCGGCCTCGCGGCGCGGAGCAACGATGCAAGAGGCTCCAGACACTTCATCGAGGGTAGAGAGCCTCGGACCGACGATTCCGGAACTGCGGAACGATTTCGCGGCGGCCCAAAACCATGGCGTTCGCCGATCTCACGAAGAGCGGCGAGACAGGGGTTTGTACGCAAGGCTGAATCGTCGTGAGGAACGGATGACGAGGCTCCGCTTGCGGCAAAGCGTGGCGCGATGTGATGGTGTCGGACCGGAAACGCGGCTCCACTCGACGCCCGTAGAGCGAGACAGAAGCATCGCTTGGTTCTCGCCGATGAAGAATGGAGTTCGCATCTGAAGCGCGTCTGTCTCCGAGCCGGACAGGCTTTTCGGGCAACTGGCGCTTTGGGGCGTCGAACGCGCGATGTTGGTTGGAAGGGAGCGACGAAGAGGGTAAGTATGCTCCGTGTCGAGCGACGAAGTGCGACGGTTCGGACTCAGCATGGGCTGGGCCTATCTCGAGCGCTACGACGCCGACGCAGTTGCGCAGCACGCCGCGGTGGTATTTCGTCGAGATGGCCGTCTGGTCCACGTGGAATCGCTCGGGACCGTCGAGAGCGGCAGCCTCCTCTGCGTAGTCGCCGACGACCGGCCGGGCCTCCTCGCTCTCGTGGGAGCCGCGCTTCTGATGAACCAGCTCGACGTGGTCGAGGGCGAAGCGCACACCCGCGAGATGCCCGGCCGCCCCGACGAAGCGGTCGATCTCTTTGTGGTCCGGCAGCGCGACCCTGCGGCCTACCGAAAGCCGGTCGGCCCACAGCAGGCGCAGGCGGTCGAAGCGACCCTTCGCGATCTCATCGCGGGCGAGCGGACGCCGGAATCCGGAGAAACGGAAGCCGTCCCGGAAGAGAGCGAAACGACCGTCCGGTTTCTCGAAGACAAGCACGGAGTGCTCACAACCCTGGAGGTCGAGGCGAGCGACCGACCGGGCCTCCTCCGTGCCCTTGCCACCGCGCTCTACAAACAAGACGTGCAGATCGTGTCGTCTTTGGTTCGCACCCGCGGAAAGCGTGTCCTCGACCAGTTCCACATCCGCGAATTGACCGGTGAACCGATCAGCAACGACCGGCGGCTCCAGATTCAGCTCGCGGTGATGTCAACGGTTTGAGTTCGCGTCGACCGACCGATACTTTCCCCGCGTGATTCGCCTGGATTCGGTTTCGAAACAGCACGGCAAGCAGATCCTTTTTCTCGAAGCGTCGATGGGCGTCTTTCGGGGCGATAAAGTCGGACTCGTGGGGCCCAACGGTTCGGGAAAGTCGACGATCTTCCGAATGATCGTCAAAGAGGAAGAGCCGGACATGGGCGCAGTGGTGGTGGAACGCCACGTGACGGTCGGCTACTTCAGCCAAGACGTCGGCGAAATGAGCGGTCGTTCGGTGCTGGAGGAGACCCTCGCGGGTGCCGGCGAAGTCTCCGAGCTCCGTGGAACGCTCCGGGAACTCGAAGAAGCGATGGCCGATCCCGAGCGGATGGCCGAGCTCGATAAGAACGTCGAACGCTTCGGCGAAGTGCAGGCGCGCTTCGACGAGCTCGACGGCTACGGCCTGGAAGCACGGGCCCAGGAGATTCTCGCGGGCCTCGGCTTTACCGCGACCCGGGTCCAGGAGGACGTCGGCAAGCTCTCGGGCGGCTGGAAGATGCGGGTTGCCCTCGCGCGCATTCTTCTCATGCGACCCGATGCGCTGCTCCTCGACGAGCCCACCAACCACCTCGACATCGAGTCGATCATCTGGCTCGAGCAGTTTCTCCGGTCCTTCGAAGGAGGCCTCGTCATCACGAGCCACGACCGGGAGTTCATGAACCGACTGGTCACCAAGATCGTGGAGATCGACGGCGGAGAGCTGACAACCTTCGCGGGGAACTACGACTTCTACGAGCGGCAGCGTGAGGTCCTCGCCCAGCAGGCGGAAGCTCAGTACGCCCGCCAGCAAGCGATGCTTAAGAAGGAAGAGGCGTTCATTGCGAAGTTCAAGGCTCGGGCGAGCCATGCCGCGCAGGTCCAGTCGCGGGTAAAGAAGATCGAGAAGATTGAGAAGGTGGAACCGCCGAAGAAGCGAAAGGTCATCGAGTTCGACTTTCGAAAGCCCCCACGCTCCGGAGAAGACGTCGTGAAGCTCGCGCAGGTCTCGAAGGCGTATGGCGAACTGACGATCTACGAGCGCTTCGACTTCTTGATTCGGCGCAAGGAGCGGTGGTGCGTCATGGGAAAGAACGGCGCCGGCAAGTCGACGCTTCTGAAGCTGGTGGCCGAGGCGCTCGCTCCCGACGACGGTGAGGTCACGGTGGGAGCCAGCGTGAAGCTCGGTTACTTCGCCCAGCACGCGATGGAGCTACTGGATCCGAAGGCCACGGTGTTCGAGACGCTGCAGGCGGCGCATCCGATGGCCAGTCGAGGCGCGCTGCACACCATCGCCGGGGTGTTTGGCTTTCCCGGAGATGACGTCGACAAGCCCTGCCGGATCTTGTCCGGAGGCGAAAAGGCCCGGGTCGTGCTCGCGAACATGCTCTACGACCCGCCGAACTTTCTCGTGCTCGACGAGCCGACGAACCATCTGGACCTCGGCACCAAAGAAATGCTGATGAAGGCCCTCGCCGACTTTGAAGGGACGATGCTTTTTGTGTCCCACGACCGGCAGTTCCTGAGTGCGCTCTCGAACCGGGTGCTCGAACTCGAGGGGAGCGAAGCCCGCCAATACGGCGGGGGCTACACCGAATACGTCGAAGAGTCCGGCCACGAAGCCCCTGGGGTCAGGTAGAGAAGCGGGCCCCAACAAATTTAAGGAAAACCCACCGCCATGGCCCCCCGCGCCGGGCGGGGGGGCCCCAGAGGGCAACACCAGGCCACACAACCCCACCCCACCAGGCCGGGGGGGGGGG
>JBCCZL010000158.1:0-17356 GCA_039187775.1 Myxococcota bacterium | reverse complement strand
GGACGAAGGTTTCGTAAAATTTGGGCTCTTGGAGCCGCTTCTTCGGTCGCCAGTGCCGGCCCTCATCGGGACGCTCTGGGACATCAACCCGCCGTCTGACGGCTTGTTCGTTCGAACCTTCTATCAAGAAATCAGCCGAGGCAACGGTCCGCTTGGCGCGATTCATCGGGCGCGGAGCGCAGTGAGCACCAACGCTCGCTGGGCGCCGGTGTGGCCGGCCTACGTGCTCGTCGGTCGTTAAACTCGCCCTGGCCGGGTGAATGCTGAGGATCGAAGACCGTCAGAACTTTCCTTCCCTGCAGGTATGATGACCGGAATGAACGCGTACGAAGAAGCCGCGGCCTGGATTGCGAGCTACGACCCCAGCCAGCCGCCGGTGCCGCCGAGCGCGGTGGATTCTGCGCCGTGGATCGGTTCGGTCGCCGGAGTCCTCCACACCATTCGAAATGGCCAGGAGCTTTCCCCCCACGCGCTCCGCGCCCGTCTGACCGCGAACTTGGGAACCACTGCGTCGCTGTCGGCGACCGTCGCCGCGATGTTGGCGGGTCCACCGCGCCCTGCGCTGTGGTCGCTTTCCGCGGTGCTTCTTTCGTCGACCGAGCCAGAAGCGATCGAGGTCGAAGACGCGGTGCAGGAAGCGGCGGTCGTACTCTGCCGTGAGGCGCTGACGCATCTTACCGGAACGCAGGCGGTTCCGGTGGCGATCCGGCTCGCTCGGATCGCGGAGCAGACCGGGGACGACGCGGAGGCGGCGCGGGCCTGGGCGATCGCGATGGGCCATGACCCGCTGGTGGCGTGGGCCCTCTCGCCTTCGGAGTGGCGGCTGCCGGGTCAGCCGGATCCCGAGGCAGTGGCGTTGGCTCAGGCCACCGGAGGAGAGCGATCGCTTCGAGAGACGATCGCTCGGCTGCGGTCGGATGCCTCGGCCACGAATGAGCTCGACGCGCTGGTTCCGAAGCTGTGGCAGGCGCGGCTGGTGCGGGCCGTCGAGTACCTGCGAGTTGCCGCCCAGGGTTCCAGCGAAGAGGGGAGGGAGGCTGCAGAGCTGGCTCTCGCCACCGTCGCTCCGGTTTCCGGTGGCGCGTATCGCTCGGCGGCCACGATGGTGGAGGTGCTCGCGGAGCTCCTCCGAGGGCGACGTGATGCCGCCGCGGCGGGGCTCTCGAAAGTGCATCCCGGGGTGGGTCGTCCCGGCCTCGACGCGCTGCTCGACGCGTTGACCGAGGCGCTCCGCACCCCGCCCAAAGACCCCCGGGAGGTGCTGCGCCGGGCGTGCCTCGAGGCGCTCCTCGATCCGTTGGCGGCGATGCTGGAACCGCGCTCGCCGCTGGCCGCGCTGCGGAAAGTGCTATTCGGCGCCACGCTGGTCACGGTGATGATGGGGGCGGGGACCGCGATGGCGCAGACCCCCGAGGTCGCCGACGAGACGATTCAGGTCGACGAAGATGCCGACCTCGACGATGCCCATCTCGACAGTGCTCACCTCGACAATGGTGAGCTCGACGACGACGAGAGCGAAGTCGAGCTCGAACCGGATCCTGACGACGACGAAGACGACGATGACCGGGATGCCGATGACCGCGATGCCGATGACCGCGATGCCGATGACAGTGAAGATGATGAGGATGGCTCCGACGACGACCTCGCGGATCAAGACGGAGACTTGGAGTCCGACTCCGACGGCGCAGACACCGATTCTACGGACGGGGACGAAAGTGATTCGGAGCCGATCGATCTCGACGAAGAAGGAAAAGATCGGTCGGGTTTCGGCGGCAAGACCCGCAGTTGGTAACCGTAGCCGAGGATTCACGGTGTGACGCAGGTGTCAGTGTGCCGAGTTGTCTCGGTCCCTTTCCCTCGAACTATCTTTCAAAGCTCGGGGGAATGTATCTTGCTGCCTTCGCGCCGAAGTCCAACAAGGGCATTTCTGCCCAGGGAGGATCTTGTGAAACGACATTACATGTTGACAGTCGCGGCAGGCGCTGCGCTCGCGCTCGCCCTCACCGGGTGTGAAAGCGATGACGGAGAAGCGTCCTGCGGGGCGGATCTCGCTGCCAAGGTGACCTCGGTCGAGACCGCGGCCATAAACCTCGCCGCGACCGCCGATCGAATCGAAGCCGACGTGCTCGCCGCGTGCACTTCGATCCTCACCGACCTGGGTGAGGAGGTCCCTCCGCAGGGAACGATGACCGATGACGAGCAACTTCGGGCGGTGTGCACCGCCGCGGGCACCGCGATCGAAGCCGAGGTGACCGCCGGGGCCACGATCACCATCGCCGCGCAGCCCCCGGTCTGCCGCATCGACGCGCAGGCTCAGATTCAGTGCGAGGCGAGCTGCGATGTTTCCGGAGGCTGCGATCCAGGAAGCATCGAGGCGCGCTGCGAGCCCGGCGAGCTCAGCGTGCGCTGCGAAGGCATGTGCGAGGTGGATGCGTTTTGCGAAGCCGATGCCAACGTGTCGGTGATGTGCGAGGGCGTGTGCCAGGGCCGCTGCGATGGCATGTGCATGGGCAGCAGCAACGCGGCCGGTGAATGTGACGGCACCTGCATGGGGATGTGCGAAGGCACCTGCCGGGTGACCGCCGACGGTGGCGTCAACTGCGGAGCCAATGCGCGCTGCCGTGGAGGCTGCATGGGTACCGCAACCGCCCCGGAGTGCCGGGCGGAGCTGATGCCCCCGATGTGCGACATCGATGCCGACTGCCGCGCGGGCTGCGAGTCGCAGGCCGAGTTTAATGCGACGTGCACGCCGGGCCGAATCGCCGTCGATGTGGATGGCGGGAACAATGCGATGCTCGCGACCACGCTCGAAAACAACCTCCCGGCGCTCCTCGCGGTGACCGACGGGTTCTCTGAGTTCGTCAGCAACAGCGCCGAGCTCGCGGACGCGAGCGCTCGGGTGACCGCCGAGGTCGCGGACATTCCGCTGTGCTTGGCCCAGGTGGGAGGTCGTCTCGCGGCTGCCGTCGAAGGGGCGGTTACCGCCGCGGCGACGGTCACCGTCAGCGTCGAGGTCTCGGTGAGCGTGAGCGGTTCGGCTTCCGCTGGCGGCGCCTAGCCAGGATAGCTCTCAAGGAACGGAAACGGCGGGCCGAGAGGTTCGCCGTTTTTTGATCGGGCGTTTCGCGGTTGCCCCCTTGTGCGGAACCGGAGCGACCGAACATTGCGGCGATTGAGCTTGGGGCCTTGGCGCTCTAGTGGTAAGGCCCGCTTCCATGGGCAAGTCTCGAAAGAAGGGATCCGCGGCGAAGCAGGCCGACCGGCATGCGCTCTATCAGGATGCGGTTCAGACGCCGCAGTTCGAGGTCGACCTCGCGACCCGCGTCTTTCGCAAACGGGTCGGCCGGAAGGCCTTGTCGCTTCGCGAAGACTTCTGCGGTACCGCGCTGCTCTGCTCGAAATGGGTGGCGAGCCACAAGGCCCGCACCGCCACGGGCGTGGACATCGACGCGGAGGTGCTCGATTGGGGGCGAGTGCGCAACGTCGATCCCCTGAGGAAGGCGGCGGATCGCGTGACCCTTCTCGAGCAGGATGTTCGGCAGGGGGGCGGTGCGCCCCACGATGTCGTGATGGCGCTGAACTACTCCTATTTCTGCTTCAAGACGCGTCCCGAACTGTCGGAGTATTTTGTGGCAGCACGGTCGCATCTCGCGCCGGACGGCCTCTTCTTTCTGGATCTGTTCGGGGGCTGGGAGGCCCAACAGGAACTGAAAGAGAGTCGAAAAGTCGGGTCGTTTCGCTACGTCTGGGAGCAGGCGACGTTCAACCCGATCACCGCGGACCTCCTGGCGCACATTCACTTTCGGTTTCGCGACGGAAGCCGCTTGAACAAAGCGTTCACCTACGACTGGCGCTTGTGGACGATGCCGGAGCTCCGGGAGCTCCTGGCCGAGGCCGGCTTTGGGTACGTCGAAGTGCTGTGGGAAGGGGAGGACCACCACGGACACGGCAACGGCGTCTACCGGCGTGCCCGCAAGGTCCACAGCGACCCGTGTTACAACGCCTACCTCGTAGCGAGCGTGGACCGCCCCCCAAGAGCGAAGCGGTGATACGCGAAGAATGTTCTGCGTCGGACAGCGAAGGCCAAATCGTCGGCTCGACGTGTGCCTCGAAGGACTCTTCCAAGCTTCAGGACGTGAGGTCGAGGAGCGAAGATCCTCGCGGCGACAATCGGTAGCCGACCTTCAGTGACTCCGTTAGCCCCAGGGTCTTCAGCTTGCGCACGCGCTGTTTGAACGGCTTCTTCTCGATGCCGAGCTGCGAAGCGAGTTCGATGGCACGGACGCCAGGTCGATCGCGAATCAACTCGAGGTATCGACGTGCCCATGCGATTCGCGCGACGAGCTTTGCCGCCTCCCCGGGGCTGATCTTCTCTTTGCGCAAGGCAATCCGAGGATCCTCGTGGGCGAGGGTCAGCCCGATCTTGTGGACCTTCCCTTCGCGCCCTTTGAGCTCGTCGATCAGTGCGGAGCGCGACGCGAACCCTGCGCGCTTCGCTTCGGAGAGCGTGATGCTCTTCAGCGTGACGGTTTCAACGGATTCGACGGCGAGCACTCCAACCGCCGTCATAAGCGTGCCGCCGGGCTTCACGGTTGCCCGCTTCCAGCGGCGGAACGCCAGTGTGACGTCGCCCGACGCGATCCCTTCGAGCACTTTGCGCTTGATGAGCATGAAGGCGTCCGACTCTCGATAGCCTCGGTCGCCGCGGAGGATTCTTCAAACGAAAACGACGTTGAACTGCAAGAGGCCGCGCGAGATCGGGCTCGAGCCTTGGTCCTCTTCGCCGCCAAGTCAGCCAGCGCTCGGCAGTTTTCTTGGAAGGCCGCGCTCGGCCGAGTGGGATATCGAGCGGACCTCGATCGGGATCCAATCTTGCGGAGGTGTCTCTCCGGATGGGATCCGCCGCGCCTGAAGCTCTCCGAGAAGGCCCGCGTCGGGGCTTCCATCGATGAGGCGCTAAACCTAGCGAACGCGGTCGACGAGCAGAAGGAAGCCTCCGGCGGAGACGCTTTCGGTGATCGTGGCGGGCGCGTCGGTAATGTCAAAGAGCGTCGCTCTGCTGAAGTCCGCCGCGAGTCGGCTCAAGTAGATCCGATCATCGATCACGAAGTGAAAGATGCCTCCTGCGGCGGGTGGCACTGCATCGACGACCACCCCCGGCATCGTGGTTCCGACCTCCGGGATCCGATAGAGCCGCCACGCCGGTGAAGCTTGCACGTCGCGCCCTGAACCCATCGGGTCGATCGGCACGATCGTTTCATCATAGCCCTGCACGAAGCCGCTGGTGCCGGGGCCGGGAACGAGGCCCCCGGTTGGGCCCCCGGTGAGGTCGTTCGCGTTGAGCGAGAACGCATCGTCGATGGCCTGGGCACCCGGGGGAATTCGAATGTAGCAAGGGGGAAACGAGCCGGGGGTGCCGAGGCGGTGCTCCGCCGCGCTGATGTTATTGCTTGCGAGAAACACCTCGCCGCTAGGAAGCTCTACGGCGCTCGAGATGCCCCCGCACGTTGTCGACTCGTCAAACACCGCGGTGTCGGTCGTGGTATCCACGAACGCGATTCCAGTGCGCTGCTCGGTAAGGCCCGTGCCGGTCGCATTGCGGGTGTAGACGATGAAGCGATCGGACGCAGCGAAACCTTCCACTCGAATGAAGGAGCCGAGTCCGTCGAGGGGGAAATCGTCGACGATCTCCATCGTGGACGGATTCCAGATCACAACCGACGCGGTCTGAACATCGAGAAAACAGGCTTTGGTCGGCGAGATCAGGAGGAACTGATTCGGAAAACCACCTAGGTTGGCAATGCCAAGACCGGCGAAGCTCACGCTGAGCCCTTCGGTCAGAGTTCCGTCCTCGCCTACCTCGTAGCGGGTGAGGGTGGGGGACTCGGCTTGACCTACGTAGACGACGCCGTCCCCAACCACGCAGTTCGCTCCACCCGGAACTTCGATCGATGCGCCCAGGTCTAGCGACGCTGCCGCGAGCGACGTAAACCCGATCACGAAACCGGAAGCGCCACCGGGAGCGAAGGTGCCGCCGCAGGCCACATACACCGGGTCCGGAGGCGGAGCGGCATCCGGGATGTCGGCATCGCCGTCCACCAGACTCGCGTCCATCATCGGAGTGGTGGCATCCGCGTCGGTCGCATTGGCGTCCAGGTCGACCGTGGCATCGGCGGTGCCGTCATCGGCGCTGTCGTCGCCGCAACCGCCCATCGCGAGGACCGCCCCCAAGCAAACCCACCGAAGAACCACTGTGCTCATGCCGGAAATCTCCTCTTGCACGTCGGGTGCCGTCAGTTGCGCCTCGACGCGTACGGCGAAAAGTATTAGTGAATTTGAGTTTCACTTTCATACCGGTTTCGGCCAGCGGTAGCTCCTGTTCGGCGAACGGTCGGGGGCCCGGCCGAGATCGGGCGAGGATAGCCAGGTGAGAACGACCGCTCCGAACGCTGCCCAAGACTCGACGTCTCCATCGTCCACCGCACCTCCGAAGCGGCCGAAGCTGGCATCGGCGGTCAGCTGGTCCCCGCTGCGCGACGGTCGCTTCTGGTTGGCGCAAACCGGGGGCTGGTTGGCGGTGCACTATCTCTCTTTTGGGGACCGGTTGATGATCTCCTACGGGTTGGGCGCCCCCCTCGGGTCCCTGGCCATCATCCTCGCCATCAGTCTGTCGACCACGCTGGTGGCTTCGACCGTGCTCGCCGCGCTTCTCGCTCGGCTCCACGCTGACGCGGTCGCGTCAGGCCAGCGGTTCCCCGTCGTGCGCGCGATGGGGTTGGCCGTGCTCTGTTCGCTGCCGTGTTCGATTTCGATGCATGTCGGTTTTGCTGCGGTCGGGTTTCCGGCGGAGTACGGCCCGAACATGCCGGTGGTCCTGACCATCGACTACGCGGCGCTCATGCTCGGGTGGACCACGCTCTTCGTGCTGGCCGTGCTAAACGATGGGCTCCGCCGTACGCGCGAGCAGATGCTCGAGACAGAACGGCTTGCCCATGAAGCGCAGCTTCGAGCCCTCCGCGCGCGTATCCACCCGCACTTCCTGTTTAACTCACTGAACTCCGTGATCGGACTGGTCGGTCGAGACCCAGATCGTGCGCGCCAGATGCTCCGTGACGTATCGAGTCTGCTTCGACGCTCGCTCGCTTCGCTTCGTAGCGAAGGCGTCACGCTCCGTGACGAGCTAGATTTTGTGGAGAGCTATCTGCGATGCGAAGCGACCCGCTTTGCATCGCGGTTGCAGGTCCAAGTGAGTGTTCCGCGTGGCTTGGACGGGCATCCGGTGCCAAGCATGCTCCTACAGCCGCTTGTCGAGAACGCAATCAAACATGGCATGGTCGGACGGATGCCGCTGCGCATCGAGGTCGCCGGGGAGCTTCGCGACGGGCTCTTGGAGCTGGAGGTCCGCAACACTGGAGCCCTGATTCCGAGATCGCGGTCGGGTTCCGAGACCGGGGCCGGAGGAACTGGCCTCCGACTGGTGCGCGAGCGTCTCGCCGCCCGCTACCCGCGATCGGGTCGTTTTGCCCTCCTCGAAGAGGCGGGTTGGGTCTGTGCGCGGGTCCACTACAATCCCGACGAGTGCGTCAGCGCGCCGGACCCACGTCACGAGACTCGGCTGAGGCTTGTGGGATGAAGCTCCGGGTGCTCATTGTCGACGACGAGGAGCTGGCGCGGCTCGCGCTGATGGATTTGTTCGCGCTCCGGACCGACGTGGAGGTGGTTGGTGAGGCCGATACCGTTTCCGGGGCGGCCCGTGCGATCACCCGCTGCGAGCCCGACGTGGTGTTCCTGGACGTCACGCTGGCGGACGGTGAGGCTTTCGAGCTGTTTGCGCGACGGTCTATCGACGCACAGGTCGTCTTCCTCACTGCCTCTGAGGCCCATGCAGTGAGGGCTTTCGAGGTCGACGCGGTCGATTACTTGCTCAAGCCCACTCAACCCGAGGACCTCGATCGTGCCCTCGACCGGGTTCTGCGCGGTCGAGCGGCGCCGAAGCCAGGTGCGACGCCGCGCCTTCGCATGGACGACCTCGTCTACCTTCGAGAGGCGCAGCACCTTCGTCGTTGTCGCGTCTCCGAGATCGTATTGATCCGAGCTGCCGGTGACTACACCGAAGTCCAGCTGACGAATGGTTCGGTGGCGCTGATCCACCGGCGGCTCCGTGCGTGGGTGGAGGAACTCCCGGGTGCCTTCGTTCAGTGCCACCGTTCGACCCTCGTCAATCTCGACTACCTCGAGGCGCTAGATTCTCTAGGCGGCACGACCCACGTTCGCTTGGCTACCGTCGAGGGAACGCTGCGAGTGAGCCGACGCTTCGCGGCTTCGTTTAAGGAGCGCGTCCGAGCGTTCGTCGAGGCGTGACCCGCCGCTTCCCGACGCAAATAAAAACGGCGGGCCATCTGGCCCGCCGCTACGCGTTGGAGTGACTGACCGACGTCAGTCGATCGGTACGTCGGGGATTTCCGGCGGGACGAGGAAAAACACCTGCCGAGAGTCGAGGGGGGAGTTATCGCCGGTCACCGTCACCCGGGCTCGGAAGATCTGCGGTTCTGGAGTCGGTCGAACGCGGGTGTTGCGTCGGGCGAGCACGTCCCAGCACACGGGAGTGCCGGGAAGCAGGAACGGGAAGGCGTCGTCGAAGCCGTCGCCGTTGAGATCGGCGCGCGATTCCACCGCGGTGCAGGTCCCTCCCGAGAGGTTCACCTGAAGCCGATCGATGAACTGGAGCGCGTCGCCCGCATCGCCCGGGAGGTCCACCGCCTCGGCGTTCACGAACAGCGGCACTCCACTCACGATCTCCTGAATCGCCATCGTCATGGCGCCCGTCACCGCCGGGCCGTCGCCGCGGAAGTAAAGGGGCCGGCCCGAGCCGTCGTAAGAGTCGGCCGCGATGGCGATGTTCGTGAGGTCTGTTTCGGCGATGCTGGTGCCGGCCTCCGCATCGACTCCTACGAACGTAATTCCCTGAGCGCGGAGCCGACTTCCTGCGCTAGCTGCGTCAGTGACTGCGCAGCCCGAGCTGCACTGATCATCTTCGTCCGTCACCGTGACGAGGATCCTTACGGCGTCGGAGCGATAGCCCGGGCAGCCGATGCCGGTCATCGAACAACCGGCCGGCGGGCAGAGCGCCGGTTCCGCGACGCAGGCGACGCTCTCGAAGAGCGCCTCGGAGCCACCGGGGCCGGTGCTCGCGGGAACGCTCGCCTGGGTGACCGTCGGGTCGGGCTGGACCGACACGAGGTTTCGGTACTCCTGGTCGTCCCAGTAGGTGCCGACGCCGGTCCACAGGTTGGCGATGCAGCCGGTGATCTCGGGGTCCGCGATGCAGTTCCGCGGCATGCCGAGCGTGGCCGGGGTCTCCGGCTCGCAGATCTGATTGAACTCGCACTCGCCATCGGTGACGCACGTGGTGGCGAACCGCTCGCAGGTCAGGTTTGAGATGATGTTGACGAAGGCGGGTCGAATGAACTCGCCGATCTCCGACATCGAACCGGTCGTGTCGAAGAGGAAATAGACGTCCGCGAACTGAATGCTCGTCTTGAATGCGAGGGTGTCGCGGCGCGGATCGGGGTTTTCGTTAAACGGCACGAGGAAGAAGAAGTCTCCCCGAGCCCGTGGGTTATCGAGCGGGTCGAGCGGGTCGGACTCCGCCGCCACCTCCACGAGATCGCTGATCCCATCACCATCGCTGTCTCCGACCAGTCGGTCGGTCATCGCCTCGGCTTCCTGGAGGTCCGCGAGGCCATCGTTGTCGCTGTCCGGATCCCGAAAATCGGGAATCCGGTCGCCGTCGCTGTCCACCGGAGGCGTGGCCACATCCGCGTCTCCCGCCTCGAGCTGGTCGATGAACGTGTCGTCGTCGGCGTCGAGGTCGAAGCGATCGAGGGTTCCGTCGCCGTCGGTGTCGCGGATCGCCTCGTGGATATCGCCGATGAGGTCGTCGTCGGAGTCGATGTCTCGGAAATCGGGCATCCCGTCCATGTCGAAGTCGCGGGGGAACGCGGCGTCAGGGCCGATCTCGCTGTTCGCTTCGTTGTTCGGATCGAAGTCGGGGATGCGGTCGCCATCGTCGTCGAGGTCGAATGCGTCGAGGAGGCCGTCCCCGTCGAAGTCGTTCTGGCCTTCAAGCGCGTCGAGGATGCCATTGCCATCGGAGTCGTCGTCGACGAAGTCCGGTACCCCGTCGCTGTCGGTGTCCCGCGGCGGTGTGGCGGGGTCCGTATCGCCGGCTTCTACGGAGTCGGGGAAGCCGTCGTTGTCCGAGTCGAGGTCCTCGAAGTCCGGCGTACCGTCCCCATCGGTGTCGACGGAAAAGTCAGAGCTCTCGTCGCGATTCCTGATCGTGTCCCCATCGGTGTCGGCGATCGGCGCGACGTCGGCGTCGCCCATGCCTCCTTCGGGACTCGTGTTCCCCGAATCGTCACCGCATCCTCCGGCGAGGAAGAATGCGCATATCAAACAAAGTGTACGTGCCATCGTTCCGGTCCTTCTGTTCATACCCTGTCCATCCAAGCTGATCCGTCACCCGCGCCTATTCGATCGGTAGAGCGATTCGCCCAGGCACGAGAAAAAACACATAACGAGAGTCGAGGGGTGCATCGTCGCCAAATACGGTCACTCGCGCCCGGTACAGCAGCGGCTCCTCGGTGGTTGGCCGCACTCGAGTGTTGGAGCGAGGAATGAGATCCCAGCACACCGGGGTTCCGGGGACGAGCGAGGGAAACGAGTCGTCGAAGCTGTCTCCATTAAGATCGGCCCTCGACTCGACCGCGGTGCATTCGCCGCCCCGCAGATTGACTTCGAGCCGGTCGATGAACTGGGTCGCATCGCCGTCGTCGTCAGGAAGGTCCACTGCCGCAGCGGTGACGAAGAGGGGGACGTCGCGGGCGATCGCTCGAATCGCGTCGCTGACTGCGCTTCGCACCGCGGTCTGGTCTCCGCTGAAGTAGAGCGGGCTGCCGCCTGCGGTTTGCGAATCGGAAAACGTAGCGATCGACTGAAGGTCAGCTCGGGGCTCGCTCGCGACGTCGGCGTCCACCCCTACGAACGTAATGTTTCGGCTTCGAAGCGCGGCGCCTGCTTCCACCGCCGAGTTTGGAGTGCAGAGTGTGCACTCGTTCATCTCGTCGGTGAGCGCGATAAGAATCTTGATCGCGGTCTCGCGATACCCAGGGCAACCCACTCCACCGGCTCCCGCTGCGCATCCGGCGCCGCTGCACGCGGTCGGGTCAGCCACGCAGGCGACGCTTTCGAAGAGCGCCTCGCTCGAGCCAGCGCCGGACGGAGCGCTGGGGGTGGCGAGCTGGGTCAGCGCGGGATCCGGCTGGACCGAGAGGAGATTGCGGTAGCTGTCGCTTCGGCCTTCAAATGTGCCCACCCCGGTCCACAAGTTCGGAATGCAGCCGGTGACCTGCGGGTCGGCGATGCACTGCCGGGAGACGCCCGGAGCTTCCTGGTCGGCAGGGCGGCAGACCTGGCCGGACTCACAGGCCGCATCGCTGACGCACGGGGTCGCAAACTCCTCGCAGGTCAGCGAGTCGATGAGCGATACCATTTGCGGTCGCAGCACGCCGATCTCGGTCATCGACACCGTGGTGTCCCACAGGAAATAGAGGTCGGCCTGATTGATGCTGCTCTTGAAGGCCAGCGTCGACCGGGTAGGTGAGGGTCGTTCTTCAAACGGCACCACGAAAAAGAAGTCGCCCCGCTGTCCTGGATTCGAGAGCGGGTCGTTGGGGTCCGTTTCGGCGGTGAACTCTACCAAGTCGCTCACCCCGTCGGCGTCGCTGTCTGTGATTTGTGGATTGGTTCCCTGCTCGAACTCGAGCGCGTCGGAGAGTCCATCGTTGTCGCTGTCGGGGTCGCGAAAGTCGGGGCTTCCGTCGCCGTCTGTGTCGATGGGCGGCGTGGACAGATCGTCATCGCCGGCCTCGATTCGATCGGGGAATCCGTCCGCGTCCGAGTCCAAGTCGAGTCGGTCGGGCGTCCCGTCCCCGTTCGAGTCCCGGAGGGCTTCGTGCAGGTCGTCGATGGTGTCCCCGTCCGAGTCTCGGTCGAGGTAGTCGGGAATCTGGTCATCGTCGGAGTCGAGTCGGAGGGGCAGCGAATCTCCGAGCTCGTCCACGTCGAGAATCCGGTCGCCGTCGTCGTCGAGGTCCGCCGGATCGAACACCCCGTCGTTGTCGGTGTCACCGGTTCGCTCCTCTGCATCGGCGATCCCGTTATTGTCCGAGTCGAGATCGCGGAAATCTGGGAGACCATCATCGTCGCTATCCGGCGGTGGGGTGGCGAGGTCGTCATCGCCCGCCTCGAACGCATCGGAGAGGCCGTCGTCATCGGTGTCCGAGTCGAGAAAGTCCGGAATGCCGTCTTGGTCGAAATCGACGCGAAAGTCCGCGTCTTCGTGGCGATTGCGCAGCGTGTCTTGGTCATCATCGCCATTGGGGTCGGCGCCGGCGGCGCTCTCCAGCACCGGGATCGCCTCGTTGCAGCCGACGGTCACCCCAAAGAGGAGAAAAGTGAACAATATCCGAAACATGGTCGCTCGGACGGAGCGAGTCATTCTTTGTAGAACCCTAGCCCGTCCAAAGTGGCTCAGAAATCTTTTCTATGAGCCATCTCGCGCTCGCTAGGGTTCTATACACAAATGGGTATGCCTAGCCCCGCTTCGCCCGAGGGTGCGCCGGTGGTCGCCGGACCGGAGCCCGGGATTTCCGACGCCGAGCTGGTGGCGCGGGTGCGTGAAGGCGACCGGTGGGCCGAAGACGCACTGATTCGCCGGCATGGGCCGAAGGTCATGTCGACGGTGCTGCGGCTGGTAGGGAACCGGGCCGATGCGGAAGATGTAACACAGGATACATTTGTGGCAGCCCTGCAGAAGATCGATAACCTCGAGAATCCCGCGGCGCTCAAGGCTTGGCTGCTGCAAATCGCGGTGCGACGGGTGCACCGGCTGTTTCGACGGGAGCGGATTCTCCACCGGTTTCTTTCGGAACGACCGGGGCCGGACTACACATCCCTCGCGACGCCCGCGGCGGGGCCGGAGATTCGGATGGAGCTCCTCCTTCTCGATCGGCAGGTTCGAAAGCTCCGCCCCCGGGATCGCATCGCCTGGGTGCTCCGCCGCGTCGAGGGGCTCGGACTGAGCGATGTGGCGGAGCTTTGTGGCTGTTCTCTCGCTACCGCGAAGCGACGGGTTGCCGCGGCGGATTCAAGGATTTCGAAGCACGTCGATATCGACGTGGAGGATGAGACATGAGTGACCGTCCGTCGAAACGCCTCCCGAGCCGGATCGGGGATGTCCTCGATACCGAGATCGACGCCCCAACGCTGCATCGGATTGCGAGCGGCGTTCGCGCGCGCCGGAGTCGCCGGCCCGTCGCGGGCTGGTTTGCGGGAGGCACGGTCGTAACTTCGCTGGCCGTGGCTTCGCTCGCCGTAGCGCTCGCGTTCGGTATAAGTCAGCGCGGTTCCCTCGAGGAACGCGAAGTGCCGCTCGCGTTCGAGCCGGGAACCACGACCACCCTCGCCGATGGCTCCTCGATTCGCGTCGGAGAGGACACCGAGCTGTCGACTCTCGAAGCCAGCGATCGTGCGATCGTGCTTCATCTCCAGCACGGACGCGGCGAGTTCTCGGTCACTCCGGGAGGACCGCGCCGCTGGACGATCGAGTGCGGGCTGGCGTCGGTCGAAGTGGTGGGCACCGTGTTCTCGATCGATCGAACGGACGACGAAGTGGTGGTCGCGGTCGATCGCGGAGCGGTGTTGGTCCGAGGGGAGCACGTCGAAGATCACGTGCGTCGGCTTGGCGCGGGCGAGGAGCTCCGGGTTGGGGCCACGGTGGTTGCACAGATCCGCGAAGAGCCGTTGGGCGAGGGTTCCCTGGAAGATGACCTCACAGAGGACCGCTTTACCGAGGACCGCTTCACCGAGGACGGCCGCTTGGACGAGGTTCCCGAGGGCGATGTCGACCCCAGCGAACGGACGGCAGAGTCGGACAACCCGGAGCTTGCGGAGGCGACGGTGGAGATGGAGGGACGCGAGGCGCGCCGTCCCCAGCGGCGCAGTTCGGGCCCTGCGGCGTGGGAGCGGCTCGTTCACGAGGGAGAACATGAGCAGGCCTACGAGGTCCTCGGCCGTCGCGGGCTTGCCCGAGCGAGCCGGAGCGAGCGCCGGCCCGCCCAGCTGTTTGCCCTCGCGGACATCGCTCGACTGAGCGGTCACCCGAACGAGGCGGTGACCCCGCTCGAGCGACTCGTGGCGCTCCATCCCCAGGACTCTCGCACGCCGCTCGCGGTGTTTACGCTCGCGCGGATCCGGCTCGATCAGGGTCAGGCCGCGGAAGCAGTCGAGCTCTTTGAACAGGCTCGGTCCCTTCCCCTTCCGGGCCGGCTTGCGGCGGCGTCTCTTGCGTATCTGGCGACGGCGCGCGACCGGAGCGGCGACCATGCCGGAGCGGTCCGCGCGGCAGAACGCTATCTCGCGGAGTATCCTAATGGTCCGCGTGGCGCCGCCCTCCAGGCGCTCATCGACTCTCGCTCCTCTCCATGATTCTCCGCTTTCTGAGCTCGCTGGCGATCGTGGCTACCGCGAACGCCGCGGCGGCTCAGGGCGAGCTTCCTTCCACCGTCGACCTCGTCGTGGGGCCCTGCGATCTTCCGACCGGTCGGCGGCTCCGAAGTCTCCTCCGGGTAGAGCTTCGGTCCGACGGGGTCGAGGAGGTGCGGGTGGCCGGTGCGGCGGAGGGTCAGGCGCTCGCGCTCATCCGAGTGACCCCCGACGAGTGCACGGAAGACAACGACGTGTTCGTCATCACGATCGATGACACCACGACGCAGAAGGTCGTGCGCCGGTCGGTGTCCCTTGCAGCGGTGGGGTCGGCGGCACGGCCCCGCGCGCTCGCGCTGGCGGTGGCGGAGCTTCTCCGAGCGAGCTGGGCGGAACTTGCGTTTCCCACGGCGATCGAACACCAGGCTCCCTTGCCGGTGAGGGAGGCGGTGGTGCTCCGCCTCGATCCCACGCCTCGCCCTCGCCCGGTGGTCGTGGAGACCGCTGAAGCGCCGATGCGTCGCGAGCCGCGCACGCTCGGCGCGGTCGCGGCCCTCGCGGTCGTGGCCAACGGGTTTCCCGCGGGCAACGTCGTGCAGGTGGGTGGCGAGCTCAGCGGATCACTGCCTCTTCATCGGCATGTTCGGCTCGGCGTCGGTGCGTTGGCCAGCACCGGTCGAGTGGGGCGGCCCGAAGGGAACATCGATCTGTCGCTCTTTGCGGGTTCGGTGGCGGTGGGTGGGTCGCTCTCGATCCATCCACTCACCCTCGTGCTTTCTGCGGTCGCAACGGTGGGATACGGCCGGGCCGAGGGCAGTTCGGATGATGAAACATCCCTCCGCGAACTCGGCGGTGGTCACCTCACCGTGCTCATCGGAGGGCGGGTCGAAGGATTCGTGTCGGCGGCGGATCCGTTTCTGGTCGTCGTGTCCCTCGAAGCGGGAGGAGCCGCCTTGGGCATCGATGCTCAGGTCGACGGAGAGGTGGAAGGGGGCCTCCGGGGGTTCTACCTCCGCGGAACCCTCGGCCTCGGTCTCGCGTTTTAGCCCGCCTCGGTCACCAGAGGTGATGAATCGCGTTCGAAAGGGCTGGATTCCCGCGGACCTCGGACTTAAGACGCCGCAGCGGTACTCGACGTACCGCGAGGACGGCTGGAGGGAGAAGGCCGTGGAGAAGGCCCGGGAGAAGGCCCGGGGAATGCAGTGCTCTCGGGCGCGAGCCACGCCGACTGGTGACCGATGGGGGTTGGCTCGCCTCGAGCCGTGGTCTGGGGCACGGCTTCGGGGTCGGGTGAAGGCTGGCGCCGATAATTTGGAGGGTGAGGCGCGCCCATGTCAGTCGGTCGACTCTTCGGACTCTTCTGTCGTTTCTTCGGTTTCGTCGACATCGGGCGAGTCGCTTCCGAGCGACTGGAAGAGATAGATGCCCCCGGCGACCGCACCGACGACCAGGATCGCGACGAGCGCGACCATGCCCATTCCGGAGCTTTGCTGGCCCTGGACCTTTGGAAGCTCCTGCGGTCGGGACTGCGCCTTCGGCCGGGACTGCGCCTTCGGTCGGGACTGCGGCTTCGGGTCTGACGACTCGTCTTCGGTAGACTCCACCGCGCCGCGCCGCTCCCGCGCCTTCTCTTGCTTTTGAGCGCGCGCTTCCTGCTTGCGCTGCTTTTTGCTTTTGCCCTTCTTGTTGCGGGGCGGCTTCTTGGGTCGCGGCTTTCGAGGTTCGGGAACGGCCTCGGCGACCGGCGCCGCGGGTTCGGACGCGTCCTCGTCGCGGCTGGTCTCGGGAGCGACCGACGGCATGCCGAGAATCGTTCCCTTCGCGCTCCGCGGTGGTCGACTCGCGGGCGCGGGTTCGCTCGCCGGCTGCTCTTTGGGCTCCTCGGCAGGCGCGTCGGCTGGCTCCGCGGATGCGGCTGGTTCCGGCCGGGAGGGCTCGTCGGGCGGTGCCGCGAGGGGCATGCCGATCATCGTGGCTTTCGCGGTCCGCCGGACCGGTCGCGCGGACTCCAATGCGGCCGGTGTGTCCGCACGTTCGGCGGTCGTTGCGGGTTCCGACGCAGCGGGCTCGGGTGCTTCTTCAGCGGCCGTGGTTTCGGGAGCTGAGACTCCCGACGAAGGCTCGCCCGACGCTTCGGGTTCGTTGCTTGCCTCGGGTGTCGCTTCCACGGCGCTGTCTTCGGAGGCGCTGTCTTCGGGAGCGCTGTCTTTGGGAGCGCTGTCTTCGGGAGCGCTGTCTTGAGGAGCGCTTTCCTGGACTTCGGTTGGTTCGGCGGTGCTCGGTTCGGGCTCGGGCGCGGTCGCTTCGGTGGTGGATGCCTCCGCGGCGACCTCGGTCGGTGCACTGGCCTTCTCGGGCTCCGACGCTGCTGGTTCGGACGGTCGGGTTTCCTGAAACTCCTCGGCCCCGTGCTCCTCGACCCAGGCTTCGATGGCTGCTTTCCCGTCGCCACCGATTTTGACAAACTTGACCGCCATGCCCGCGCGGCGTCCTCCGTCCGCTTCGTCGGCCTTCCGGATCCACACGACGCGGCCGACCCCGCTGATGCCCTTGGTCTCGCCGAGGTCGAACTCGATGCGGAGCAGGGTCCCCACCGTGCTCGGATCATCGGAGAGAATGAACAAGCCCCCCTGGGAGAGGTCGCCCGCGACCTGTTCGACGAACTCGCCCACCGAAGCGCTCTTTGCCGCCGAAGCTGACAAGCGGTCACCGCGGTGGGTGAAGCCGCTGACGGCGCTTGCCGGCATGCTGGCGGTCGTCGCGCCAGCGGCGTGGGTGACGCAGCAGTTTGGCCCGTGGGCCGATGGGC
>JBCCZL010000157.1:0-17368 GCA_039187775.1 Myxococcota bacterium | reverse complement strand
CGGCCTTCTCCCTCCAGCCGTCCTCGCGGTACGTCGAGTACCGCTGCGGCGTCTTCCCGTCCGAGGTCCGCGGGAATCCAGCACTTTCGAACGCGATCCGTCACCTCTGGTGACCGATGCGGGCTAGAAGGTGGAGAGGGCATCCACCGAGGCTAGCGGGCGGCATATTGCAAATGCAAATCGTTTGCTTTGGTGAAAAGTAAAATGAAATTGAAAACTTGAGAGGCATCCCGGTTTGAAGCCAGGGATCCCTTGCGACCTTTCTCCTCAGGGACTGTCGTTCCACGTCCGATCCCGGGCGCATTTCGCCCATGGCCCCGGCGGGTCAATTGCCGTATGCCCCGCCGTTCTTTCGACTCGAGAATGTCCATGCCCAAGACTTCTGCCGTCCTCGCCGCGACCGGCCTATTCACGCCGGAACATGCGATTAGCAACGACGAGCTCGTGGCTTGCTTCAATGGTTGGTCGACCCGATGGAACGAGGCGCACGCAGCCGAGATCGCGCGAGGCGAAGTCGAGCCGAAACCGAGCTCTGATAGCTCGTTCATCGAAAAAGCGAGCGGCATCCGGTCGCGCTTTGTGATGGACAAAGCAGGAATCCTTGACACGGACCGAATGGCTCCGCGGTTCACCCGTCGCGGTGACGACGAACTTTCGATTCTCGCCGAGATGGGAGTTCGGGCCGCCGAAGACGCACTTCAGCGAGCGGGGCGCAGCGCGAACGATGTCGATGCGGTCATCGTCGCCTGTTCCAACCTTCAGCGGGCGTATCCGGCGATCGCCGTCGAGATTCAACACGCCCTCGGCATCGAAGGGTTTGGCTTCGACATGAATGTCGCGTGCTCCTCGGCGACGTTTGGCGTCCAGGCAGCCGCCGACATGATCTCTGCGGGAAGCGCAGCCTCCGTGCTCGTCGTGAACCCTGAAATCTGCACCGCGCATTTGAACTTCCGCGACCGGGACAGCCACTTCATCTTCGGGGATGTCGCGACCGCCTTGCTTGTCGAACGCGCCGACCGTCCCCACGCGGGTCGCGGCGCCTTCGAGGTGTTGGGCACGCGACTTAAGACCGTGTTTTCGAACAACATTCGGAACAACTTCGGTTTCCTCAGTCGGAGCGAGGGAACCGCTGAAGAGTTCTCCGAACGGCTGGCTGCGCCCAACACCGACCTTCTCTTTCGACAGGAGGGACGAAAGGTGTTCAAGGAAGTGGTCCCCATGGTGGCGCGGATGATTTCGGAACATCTCGCGGACCTTGAACTTGCGTCGAGCGATCTCAAGCGACTCTGGCTCCACCAGGCCAACCTCAACATGAACCGTCTCATCGCGACGCGAGTCCTTGGCCGCGAGCCTCAGCCGGCCGAGAGTCCCGTGATCCTCGACCGCTACGCCAATACGTCGAGCGCGGGTTCGGTGATCGCGCTCCACCTGCATCACGAAGATTTCACGGCGGGTGATGTCGGTCTCCTTTGTTCCTTTGGTGCGGGCTACTCCGCCGGGACGGTCGTGCTTCGGCGGACGTAGTCCCCCATCTTTCGAGGGGCCTGGGTTTGATTCTGCGCCGATGACGCATCGTGTTCGGCGAGACGATTCGAACGCGCGCAAATGACGCTCCGGACACCAGCGGGCGTTGGTCGTTTCGGTGCATCGCGCGTCCAATGAGACATGCGGTGGATCCTATCCTGCTCGGCAGTTCTGATGGTCGCTCTCACTTCGGCATCGGCGTTCGCTTATGCGTGCCCGGAGGACTATGAGCGTCCCTTCAAGTTTGCGCCGGCGGCTGGGGGAACGATCGTCGGTGCGGGCGAGTCGCTCGCGTTTCTCGCGGCTACCGGAGACTGCCGGGGCCTTTCGCTCCCTGTCGAGGGGCAGCGCGTGGCGGTGCGGGTCGGCCAAGAGTCTCCCGACAATCTTCGTACGGTGGCGCCTCGCCTCCGCGGTGCTTATCTGGAGATGGTGTTTCCAGAGCCAGGACTCTGGTTCGTCGAGGCCACCTATCGCACCGCGGTCGGCGACCTGGTCGAACGGGTACTGGTGCTGGCGACCGACCGACCCCGCGCCCGTCGCCTTCGGTTGGAGGAGAGCGACGTCCAAGGGTCGCACCTCATCCTCCGCTATCGGTGCGACGATGCTCGCGTCGATATCGAGGGCTGGGCACTGCCCTGGTTGGCGCGATCCTGGCGAGGGGCTTCGGGAGTCCTCCGACTTCGGGTTCCCGCCGGTTCCTACGAATGGAGTCACGGGGAGCGGCTTCGCGTGAAGCTCGGAGCTCCCGCGGCGCGCGGTTTCGTCGTGCCCGTGATCTACGGCAACGTTCGTCGCATCGACCTCTAAGTGCCGATCGATCAATTCCCGATGAACGTGGTCGCGATGAACGCGGTCGCGATGAACACGGTCACGCTCGTTCTTCCTACTCCCGGGAGCGGCTCCGAAGGCGTGCAAGCGTCTTGTCGTCGGCCTCTCCCGCGACAGCCTGTTCAAACACCGACCTCAACGTGGGGTCGACGGTCTCCTCGGCGACCCGGACAAGGACCGGTCGGTGTTCGTTTCCGAGCGTGGCGAGGACCGTGGCCAGGATGCCCCGCTCCTCCGGCTCGTTCATCGGGTTTTCAACGATGCGAACGAGCAATGGAGCCAAGGTCGCATCCCGGTACCCGCCTCCTTCGACCTTGGCGAGGACTCGCCGGCGCCAATCGTGAAGGGCCTCGCCTTTGCGGGCGAGGTCCGGAGGCAGGGCCATCGCCTGACGGTTTTTGAACTCGGCGAGGCGCCGCTGGAGCGCAGCGCCGAGGCTGGTCGCCGGCTTGATGCGAAACCGGGGTGCGGCGGCCCGGCCGGTGTCGGTCTGAAGCGTGACGGCGCCCGAATCGACGGAGATTCCTCGGGTGTGGCGGTACGACAAAAAGACCCACTCGCCGTGGTGCCGGTACCGAACCCCATCGGCGCCGACGAGGACGTCGGGGCGATTTGGAACGAGAAGAAGAACCGTGACCGCGAGCACCAACCCGCAGATTACGAGGGCCATGGCCTCCGTCGACGCGGCCCCGCATCCGAAACCCATGAGGACGAGGCACGGAGTCGCCAAGAAGAGCGTGGCCACCAGCTTTCGAATGACGCGAGCGCTGGACTGTTCGGTTCGGAATCGCTCGATCGAGTCACGCATCGCGGCTCACCCCCGGTCCGACGAATCGTGCTTCGCCGGTGGTCACTTCTTCTGAGAGTCGCGCCAGACGAGGAAGACGAACAGTCCGACGAACACCGCCCCCGCGACCGAACCCCAGGTGTATGCGTCCATGCACTCAGACTAGCAGAGCCCGTGAGGCCACCCCACCGGCCGGCCGGGCTTCCTTTGCGTCAGCGCGATGCCAGCTGTTGGCACAGTTCGCGGGTGGCGTCGTCGTACGGGAAGTAGCTTTCGATCCGCAGTTCCTGAAGCGTGATGTTCTGCGGAGCGTTGAACATCGTGACCATCGTGAAAAACGCCGCTTCGAGATCCCCCTTTTTTAGTCGCACCACCAAGGTCGGCCCGAGGACCCGACTCAGGTCGGGCTCCTTCCAGGACTCGTCCACCGTGGGAAGGGCCTGAATCTCGTGGACCAGCGTCGCGAGCTCCGTATCCGCAGGATTGGCGAGGGCTTCGCGCTGGAGCCGCGCCAGGATTTCGGGCCCGATTCGCTCGAAGTCGACAATGAACGGCTGGAACAGCTCCGGGTCGAAGATCGCGCGGTACGTGTTCATCTCTCGCATGAGCTGCGTCGGGTCCGCTACTACGAGGCCGAGAAGCCGCGTCGCGGCCTCGTTGAGGTCGACGGTGTTGTAAAGCCGGTCCATCACCACGAGCGGATAAGGCTCCTGGTGTTCTTTGAGGCGTGCGATCGCGTCCCGGATCTCTTGGGAGAGCGCGCTCTTCGGATCCGGCTCCTCGAATGTGGCGTCGAAGCCAGCGGCCTGAAGCATCACGTTTTGATGCCGGAACGGAACCGAGAGCGTCGCACCGAGCCGAAGCACCATTTCCCGGCTTGGCTCAGCCCGGCCGGTCTCCAGAAAACTGACGTGCCGCGCCGACACCGACGCGGCGAGCGCGAGGTCGAGCTGGCTCATGCCTCGCTGGCCTCGCCAGTGTTTTAGAAGGGCCGGGAAGAGCCCGCGTTTTCGTGCAGCCACACGCGAGAGCGTACGTTCTTCGCGTTCGAGGAACCATTACCTCCAAAGGTAAGGTGACGACCGGTTGGCGCACCTTCGAGTTCAAGCGAGCGACGCTATTCGTGGGTTTGCGTGCTCGGCCGCTGGCGGTCCCGAAGGAGAAGATACGCGGCGAAGCCCGTCGCTACACCTGGAACCACACCAAGCACCAGAGTGATCCAACCGTGGCGAATACCGAGGGTCTTCCGTTCGTAGATCACCCATACCGCGAGCACAGCCCAGCAGCTGAACACGTCGAGCGAGTAGCCGGTGGCAAATGGGTTCACAAAACCGGCGGCAAAGGCTCCAGGAATGTCGCCCGTCGTGAGGACCGCCGGGATGCAGATCACGGCGAAAGCAATGGCAAACCCTCCACCGATGGCCACAAGGAGGAGCGGGTACAAAGAGCGGGGCATGACGGCACCCTTTCAGTGGGTGCGCGGAGGGTCAAGCACCGAGAGCCGCCGGTGGGATGGTTCCCGAATGCCGAAGAACGCGTTTCCAGAGTGGGTGGGAATGGCCGGCGACCGACGATTCGTAGAAACCACGCTCGCTTTACCTCCAGAGGTAGTTGAGGCGGAGTACGCACGGGACCAGGGTTGAATCACCGCAATCGACGAGGAGGAGTCGTGACGCACGCGAAACAAGCCGATGCACGCCAGATCTTTCAGCAGCCGCCCCGGAAGTTTCTCGATATGGGACACAGTGAGATTCCCTATCGGGTCGTCGGCGAGGGCCCGGATGTACTCTTTGTCCACGGTTGGCCCCTCCATGGCGCGACTTACCGCAAGGTCATCGCTGAGCTTGCCCCGACCCACCGGTGCCACGTCATCGATCTGCCGGGCGCAGGGGAGAGCAAATTCGACCGCCAGACGCCGATTCGGATGTCGGCGCATGTGGATGTCGTCAAACGCGCCGCCGACCAGATCGGCCTCGAGCGGTACGCGATGGTCGCTCAGGACTCCGGCGGCCTGATCGCGCGCTTCGTCGCGGCGAACGATCCTCGGGTCACCGGTCTTGCGCTGGCCAATACCGAGATCCCCGGGCATCACCCGCTGCTCGTGTCGGCGCTTGCATCACTGAGCCGGCTCCCGGGTTTTGACGCCACGATGGCAGGGCTCATGAAGAGCCGTCGAGTGAGGCGGTCGTCGATCGGCTTCAAGGGGTGCTTCTATGACCGGAGCCTGGTCGAAGGCGAGTTTTTCGACCTATTCGTCCGGCCTCTCCTGGAATCCGACCACGCCATGTGGGGAGCGATGGAGCTCGCACGCACCCTCGAACACCACCTCACCGACGACCTTCGAGAGGCCCACCGAAAGCTGAACATGCCCGTGCAGCTCGTGTGGGGCGACGGCGACCCGTTCTTCCCACTCGCCGAAGCACGGGGAATGGTGACGCAGTTTCCCGACGCGGAGCTTCATGTCATCGAGCGGGCCCGGCTCCTCGTATACGAGGAGCACCCGGAGGCGTTCGTTCGGCTGGCCCTTCGCGCTCTTTCGGGCCCACCCGCCGACGCGCGGGTGGAACCGCGGCGGCCCAACCGCGAGCTCTCGTAGGGCGCGGGCTACCGCGCCGCGCAGACGAACACCCCGTAGCGTTTCGTCGGGGGCGAATCCTGCGGGATACGTGCACCGGCTTGCCGAACACTTCGCCGGAGACGCGAAGGTGCCAAGCACATCGGGCGCCACATCGATTGCGTCCGGGCCCGTTCGACCCGATCGGCGTCTCTCGACGCGTCGAACGCCGCCTCGGGAGTTTGCGAAGGCGCGTACAAACGCGAGCATGAGTCGGCCGATCTGCCAACCGTCACTCGACCATCCGGCCTCGGCTGTCTCGAGGCTACGGCTCGCGCAGGGGCCCGAGGTAAGAAGCGAGCCTCACATGGCATTTCAGCTCCGCGTCCCAACGGTCGAGTGCAAGAAACACTCGCTCTTCCAGATCGTACCGACCCGCGAGTTCGATGTGCGTACGACCGACCGCCGACTCCTGCGAGGCGAGGGCTTCGAGGTCGTCTTCTTCGGCTCCGCGAATCCGAGTGTGGAGCAGACGGAGATCGCCGGGCAGCGAACTCTCTGCGCCGATCACCATGAAACCGTCTCTACGCGTGACGAAAATGGAACCGGACAACGTGTCCGGTGCAGCCAAGGACTCGAGCTCCCGGTTCCACGTTTCGAGCCAACGATCGGTCGTGATGCTCGTATGGTCGGACAGCCAATCATCGATGTTCTGGGAGGCGATGAGTCCACTCCGCCCGCGGAAAACGAATGCTAGGAGCGCAATGGTCTCGTCGGCTCCGATCAGCCGTTCCAGCGTTGCCACGCCTGAGCCGGCGAGGGCGAGGGCGAGCTCTGGGCCTAGCTGGTACCGAATGGTCCGCCATTCTTCGATCTGACGGGTGGTAACCGGGCTCCCCCCGTTGAGCTGCGTCCACGCAATTCGAGCGACGGCGTCGGCCCGCGAGTCACGTCGGATCGCACTCCAATGCGCGGCACCGTCCAAAAAGAATGCCCGGGGTTCGAGGCCCGCCGCTCCTTCAGTGGCGGACAGCAAGATGTCCCGGGCAACGAACACCTGAAGGTCGTCAGCGCGCGTTTCGAGCGGTGTCCGGATCACCACCTGCCCGGGCGTAGTGATGCTGCGTATGGACCGGCCGTGCATCGGAGGTGCATTGCTCAGGACGACCGAAGGTAATTTCTCTCGGCCCACCAGCTTTGCCAGCCCATCCAGAGTGCGCCGTAGGTCGTGTTCAACGTCCTGTCGTTCCGGGTGGACCGCGCCCGATGCGGTCATCCAGGTCACCTCGACCCGACTGGGATGGGTCGACCGGTTTGGCGGAGGATTGGTGACCCCGACGAAGAGGACCACACCGGCCGCTCCTAGAGAGCAAGTTGCCAGTCCCAGGCGCTCGCGGAGGGTGGCGCGTCGTGCGAGCCGCTCCGACCAGGCGCCATCGTGGACCACTCCCAGCACTATCGTCGCGACCGTGTAGAAAAGGACTTGCCCCAGCACCGCGGGGACTGTCCACAGTGGAAACGACGGACCGTCGATCGCGTTGGCCCGAGTGAGCGCGCCGAGGCCCGCCATAAATCCCACGATTGCCCCCACACTGAATACATACGGCCGATAGCGGCCGGTCATCGCAGAGAAGCAGGCGAGAGCCCAGGAGAGCGCGGCCACCAGCGCGGTGCGAACCATCAGCGGGAAGAACAACCATCCACCGATGGTCTCACCCTCTCTCCACGCGACGACGAGAAACACCCCGGTGCACGCTAGCGCCAGCGATTCGGTCACGACAAGCCCAGAGCCGATTCGAAACAACGTGGGTAGCCACCGCGAGACTGGGAGCCCCTCGAGGAAGACCTGAGTGCGTCGTTTATAGACTTGCACAACTGTTCGTTCGGCCCAAACGAACGCGATCATCAGAATCCAGACGCGGGTCATCCCCGGCCAGGGTTCCACAACGGACGCGCCGCTCTCGAAACTCGTGCGAAGGAGCGCGATCACGATCGTGGTCAACAAAAGAAGCGCCGCGACCCAACCATGCTGGCGCAGTTCCTTTCGCACAATCGAGGCGAGCGGTTTCACGACGTGGAGATCTACCAGACCGAGCTGGGGTATCGAAACGAGTTGATCGCACTTCGTTAGCTGCGCACCATGATGCGTTGTGGGTTCGCTCGCCCGGAGAGAAGTTCAAGCGTTGGCGACCTTTGTGCCTCTCGCCCTCGCACTCGCGCACCTCGACCTCATTATCCAGGTTGGTTTCGGTCGATTCGGTGAGTCGGTGTGGAATGGGACCGCCGACTGGCTGGAGTACGGGTCGCTTCGAAGCAATGAGGTGTCGAGGATTGCGTGGACCGCGATCGCTGTCGTGTGCGCGTATCTGGCCTACGCCGCGGAGATCGAGTCTCTCCCTTTCCTGCACAGCCTTCCGACACGACGGTGGAAGGCGTTCTTGGCGAAGGTCGGCATAGGCGGTGCGTTTCTCTGTGCGATGTCCCTTGCCTCTACAGGGACGCTGGCTCTGGTCCTCGCAACCAACCTACAGTCGGTCGGGATCGGCGTTCCTACGGAGGCTCTCCTTGCCCTGGTGGTGCAGCGAAGCGTGTTTCTGTTGCTGGCCTACGCGATTTCGTTGCCGCTGTCCCGGATGGGCGTCGGCGGATTCGTGCTCATCTTCGGAGGGTCTATGATCACTGGTGCGTTCGGCGCTTCGTCCGCGTCGTTCGCTCTGCTGGATCCGGCGTTGTTGCTCCTGATGCCGCTCCCGGCCAGCGACCCGTGGTCAACCGGCTTGACGATCGTGTACGGCACTTTGGCGCTCTTGTTGCTGCCGGTCGGTTATCTAGCATGGCGGAATGCCGACCGACCGCGGGCTCCGGCAAAGTCGATTCGGTCGAGGCTTGCCAAGATTGGGTGTTTCGGTGCACTGGGGCTAGCGGGGTGGTTGCTTGCCGTCGGCCTTCGGTCTCATGAGCCCGACGGACCAGAGCAGGACCACACGGACGCTGAGGTGAAAAGCGTCGAGAGGATCACTACTTTCACCACCGCGCACTTCCGCTTCACTTATCCGCGGAGTCAGACGGAAAGGGCACTCCCTCTGATCGAGCGGTCCGAAGCGCTGCTTCAAGAGCTCCGTCTACTTGTGTATTGGCCGGATATTCCCCGCAGAATCGACGTCGATCTTTACACGCACCGAACTGCGCACGCGGGGATCGCCCGAGGCCACCGAATGCGTGTCAGCCTCTCGCACTCCACAACGGCGAAGCAGCTGGAGAAGGTGTTCGTTCACGAACTCGCGCACGTCTTTCAGCAGGCCGCGAGCAAGCAAGGGGCGCTCGAGCTCATTCTGGAGATGGCGGTGTTTATCGAAGGAGGAGCCAACTACCTTGCCTTTGAAGTCGCGGCCCCGGAAATGCGACCAAACTGTCGAAGGACGGCTGTGTTGGCCTGGCAGCGTCATCAACTACAAGTTCAAGATCTTTACGATGGTGCCGAACTTCGGAGGCGACTGGGTCATCGACTCGCATACGCGATTGGCGAGATGTGGGTCGCGGCGTTTGTTCGCGTGGTCGGACCACGAGCGATCGGGCACGTTCTGGCCCGTTTGCCCGCGAACGCCGGGTCCCTCGAGCCTCGCGAGCGGTGGCAGAGGCTTCTTCCCTCGACGCTGGGAGCTGTGGAGTCCGAGTTCGAGCAGATGATGCGGAATGAGAGCGAGGACCAACGTGAACTCATCGCTTCGACACCCGTGATCCGAGCCCGGGCCGAGGCGGAAGGCCGCCATGCGCGGATTCGAGTATCGACCGACCGGCCTCTTCCGGCTGGCGCTCGAGTCATGATCGCCTACCGCCACCGACCGGAAAGCAGTCCAAAACAAACGAACTACACGCGAGCGCAGCCTGTCGAGGAGGGCTCGTCGGTCTACGAGCTCGAGGTCCGGCGTCCCTTTGGCTACTTCCAATACCAGCCGGGGATCTTTCACGAAGAGTGGGAATTCTTCGATGAATGGCGCACATTCACCGTGCCCGTCCGATGAGGTCGCCGTCCAGGGGGCTTCCGAGTGGACGCCCCGAACGCCTCCGGGCTGGACGAACCGCGGTTGCAGGTTCCGACGAGACCTGATCGAGAAGCGGATACCGCGCCAGCCGGCTTTCGTGACGAGGGGCCGAAGCCGGGTATCGGTTACGCTGGCCGGGTATGGGTGTGCCGCCGCCTGCGTTTGGTGTGGATGGGAAGCTTCCAGATCTCCGCTTGGAGCCGGAGGAGGCGTGCGAGGTTAGTCTTCCGGTATTCGTCACCCGATCGGGGCGAGGGTTTGGTGTGACCGTGATCGGTCGCGCTGTTGCCGAACGTTTGCTGGTGGACGGTATGGTCCGAGTGTTCCCGCCGCCCGCGAGTTCTTCCGTTCGAGGCGCTTATGTTCGCTCCATGACGCGGGTTGGCGATCGTCTCGAGGTGCAGTTCGATGAAATCGACGTGGCGGCCTTCGAAAAGCCCGCGACCGCGGCGAGAACGGAGCACGATATGACGCTGCGGGTTGGGCGCGAGTGGTTGATGGTGACGGTGTGTCTTGTCGCGGAGGCCACAGGCGACGCGGACATCGAGTTTCGAATCGGCTCGCGTTCGTTCGAGAGCGGGGCCGCCACGTTTTGTACTTCGGTTCATGTGTTGCCCGTCCCGGAGACTCGCCGCCATACCAACCGGTTCGCGCGCGAACTGGTCGCCGTGGAACCCGCGGGTCGAATCGCGGTGGCAGCCGCTGCAGTGGAACGGCTGACGCGTGCGGAGTGGAGGGCGGGGCTTGCCGACCTCAGTGCGGTCCGAGCGCTTGAGGGTGTTTGGAGAGCTCTCGAGCGGGACCATCTGATCTTGTTTGACGACCGTGGTTACGAGTGTGACGCGTATCTGACCTCAGGTCTGTTCTCCGAAGCCGAGGATATGGGGGAAGGCCGATCTCAGCCCGCGGCCCTCGAGGCGACACTCCAGCTCATCTTGGCGTTCCAGATCTGCGACAGGTGGATGGGAGCGGGGTCCGGAGAACGTGGAGATCCGTCGGAAGTGGCAAGTGTGGTCTGCCGAGTGCTCGACGCCATCCAACGCCGTATCCAGGCAGAACTGGGCGTGGGCGATGAGCCGTGCGACTCCGACCCACGGATGGTGCGCGAGCGAGCTCGACAACGTCGGGATCTCAGTGACGCACGCTCTCGGGAGGTCTTCGACCTTGTACGGCGTCTTCGAAGCAGGTGCGTGGGAGAGGCGGGGTTCTAGTCCTTCACCCGCGTGAGCTTGGTCGATGATCGGGGTGGAGGCGCCGCCGGCCGTCGTGCCGAGCCGACGAGGAATACCTGAGGTATTTCGAGGAGGCAGCGAAGCGGTCGGTGCGGCGGACGGGGGTGGATCCGTCGCGAGGGCGATCGATGTCACGCGGGTGAAGGACTAGGAGGTGAGGAACCGGAGGGCTTCTTTGAGGACCCGCTTCCGCGTCTTGTGGGGATGGCGGATGTCGAGGAACCAGTCGCCGATGAGAAGGCTGTACAGAAGAAGGCAGCGGGCTTCGACGGTCTCTGGGTCGATGACGATCTCGCCGACGAGTGTGCGAAGGTAGGCCATGCGTCGCCGGTCGGTTTGGCGCACCGCGTGCCGAGCCACCTCGTCCCGCCGTGCCCAGTCGCGAAGGGCGAGCTCGAAGGCCTGCTCGCCGTCGTTCGAGGCCACCTCCCACAGCCGGCGCAGCCGCTGGTGTGCGTCCCCGCCTTCGTCCTCTACCGTTTGAATGATCGCGGCGGTGCCTTGCTCTGCCCAGCTGTCCAAAAGAGCCTGCAGCAAGGCGCGGCGGTCCGCGAAGTGCCAATAGAAGCTCCCTTTGGTGACGCCGAGGTCGCGCGCCAGCCGCTCGACGCGGATGCCGTCGATCCCGTATTCGACGAGGGCGATCGCCGCTGCTTCGACCCACTCCTCGCGCGTGCGGCGCTTCGTTTTTGGCATTTCCATACGGTAGCGTATTGACTGCGAGAACGGTGCCCCTAGGTTCCATACGTCACCGTATGGAACAGATTGGAGGGACTATGCGGATCCCCGACGAAATTCACCGAACTCGCGATTGGCGGGTCCACGAGCTCGCGAACGACTTCGCCCTCCACGATGTGTGGCGATTCCCGGTTCGTGGGAATGCCCACGAATTTGACCGGTTTGTTACTCAGCATGAGCGAGGAATCGACCGCGCGCTCCCTTCCGGGGCCGCGGGTGCGCTCTTCCGATTGCGAAGTGCGTTGGGGGTGTTCCTAGACGCAGACCCGAGTGGGGTTCGGGTCCGAGACCGGCTGGACCCGGCGGAGCGTGCCCACGGCGACAACGGCCCGTTTCAACGAGTGTACCGAGACGAGCACGAATGCCTCTACGAGTTGTCGAATCGGACGGTACACGCGCTGCTCCATCTCGGATGGGTTCCGATCGGCGGCGATCACACCGCGGAGATGGCGGTCTATGTGAAGCCCCGCGGCTGGTTCGGGCGAGCGTACATGGCGCTGATCGATCCGTTCCGGCACGCGATCGTGTACCCTGCGCTCATGCGGGCCGCCGAGCGGCGCTGGGTGACCGCATGACCGCCGTGATCCTGGGGGGGCTGACCCTTCTACTGTTCGTGATTCACGTGACGGCGGGCGAGCGTGGAGTGGCGAAGCCAATGCTGGCCGCCGACTTTAGCCCCACCGCCCGTTGGACGATGTACGTCTGCTGGCACGCGGTGAGCGCCCAGCTGTTTCTTGGCGGCGTCGCGTTGATTTGGGCGGGACTCGTGCCGGGAGAAGGCGCGACGCTGGTCGTCCGCGCGGTCAGCACGCTCGCTCTCGCGTACGCGGTGCTGTTCCTGATCATTGCCACGCGGCTCGAGCGAGGCTGGCTCAAGCTCGGTCAATGGATGGCGTTTCTTCCCCTCGGCGTAGTGGGCTGGGCGTCGACCCTGATGTAGTGACTTTAGGCCTTTGCGAGGGCGTTCCGTGAAGACGCGAAGGCCGGTCTCCACGAACGCGAGGACCTTCGGCGCGAGCATGGGAACGACCAACTTTCGATACCCCAGACGCTCGTGAATGCGAACGCTCACGGCGACCCGCACGAACCCACCGCTCGAAGCAACGCTATCGCACCGGCCACACGATTTGGGTTTGCCAGTCTTTGGGATCTGGAACCTCGCCGGGGTCGGTGAGGTAGATCTCCCGGTGGGCTCCGGCGCTCTCGAGGCCTTCTTCATGGAGATACGCTTCGACCGCGGCATGGGCGTCTCCGAGGCCGTCGTAGCTCCCGCGATGAATCGTGATCGCGGCTCGACCCGCCGGGAAAACCGCCACCGCTAGATCACCGGTCGGAACCTCGGTGCCTTGCGATACGGGGAGGCCCGCTCGCACCGTGGCCATGCCGGGGCCCCACGCGATGTACACCGCCATCGGCGGCCCGACCATTTCGATTCCGTGTTGGGTCGCGTACTGAAAAGCTGCGGGCATTGCTTGGCCGAGGCCCTCCGCGAGTTTCGCGTGTTCGGTTCGAAACTCCTGATAAAGGAGCGTGAGTTCGTCGGTGGGTTGGGTGGTGATGTCGTAGTTCATGCGGAGTCTCTTCGGTGTGGGTTGGAGGGGCTGGCGAAAGAGGCGGAGGCACGGACCGACCTCGAGCCACTGCGCAGCCTGGTCGGCCGCCGCCTCGGGACCGAGCTCCCACTGGTTCCGAAATGCCCGAGGGCTCACGGAAAAGTGCTGACGAAACGCGCGACAAAACCCTTCGTGGCTCTCGAAGCCCGAGCGAATGGCGATGTCGAGGATCCGCGCGTCGGTCGACACAAGGAGCGCGGCCGCGCACTCGAGCTGCAGTCGTCGACCGAACTGCTTGGGACTTTCACCGACGAGGCGGCCGAACGCGCGCTGAAAGTGCGAGGGCGACTGTTGGGCGGCCGCTGCGAGTTCCGCGAGGGATCGGCGCTGGTCCCGGGTTTGGCTGAGGCTCGCGAGGATCGGGAGCAGGTCTTCGAGCGTAGTCACGGCGACCCTGAAGCTAGCCTGCCCCGCCGGAGAGTTCTTGACCGTTCTTGCGATTCTTTGCGATTGATGCGAGCGGTCGAGGAATCGGCGAGCTATTGGTCCCACGCCTGGCCGGCGCCGTACACGCCGGACCCAGCGGGTCGCGTCGCGTCAGCCGGCGCCTCGAGCTCCGGTGGAGGGTCGATTGGCGTCTCCGGATCCGCGGCGTCTGTTTCGGGGGTCCGCATCGGGGTGGCCTCCGGATCGCGGCGCGGGCCGGATCGATCGGTCCGGTTTCCCGCATGCCTCGTCTCGCCGAGCTCCGCCAAAAGATGGGCATCCTCGAGGTGGGCAGCGACCTCTTCGACCCGGGCGAAAGCGAGGTCGGCCCGCGCTGGCTCGCCGAGGCCTAGCCAGGCTTTGCCGAGGGCCAGCTGTTCGACCCCCACTCGTTTCGCCAGGGATCCAAGCCGCCGCTCGTCCGCGGCGATAGCGAGAAGCAACGCATCTTTTGCATCTTCGAAGCGCTCCTCCCGGAGCGCGACGAGCGCCAAGTTGTAGCGAACCATCGCGGCGTCGGCGTGCTGATGACGCGCAAAGATCGCGAGCGAGGCCTCGAACTCAGAGCGCGCTTCCTCATCGTTCCCGTCGTCGAACGCAAGGAGGCCGAGGCTGTTGTGCGTCAACGCGATCTCTGGATGATCGGCGAGTGCCTCTTCCTTGATGGCGAGCGCTTCCTGGTAGCGAATACGAGCCTCCTCGGTCCGGCTCAAGCGCCGAAGGATTCCTGCGATGTTGTGAAGGTTTCGGCCCACCCGGAGATGGGAGGGGCCGAGCGCCGCGCGGTTGATGTCGAGGGCGTGCTGATGGTGGGCGAGGGACGCCTCGAAGTCGCCTTGGAGCCGCGCAAGGTTGCCATGGCTTGTGGCCAGCGAAGCAAACTGGGGATCGCCGTCATTCGAAAGGTCCCGAAGCGCGTCTTCTGCCTTCTCGAGGTCTTCCGCTGCCCCTTCGAGGTCGCCCTTGTTCATGCGAACCAGGGCGCGCGCGTGATGAAATCGTTGAAGCAAGTCGGTGGCGAGCGGCGTCCGACGGAGCACTGCCATCGCGTGTTCGGCGTGTCGTTCCGCCTCGCCGTACTCCGCTTGTTCGCCCGCGACCCGAAGAAGCACAAGCCAAGCCTCGGCCGCGATCCGATCCGCGCGAATGGGCTCGGCCGTGAGAAGGGCGGCTCGCGCGGCGGACGCTGCGTCATCGTAGCGGGCGCGTCGAAGTTCGGCCTCGGCCCGGAGGAGTTGAAGGCGTCCCAAGACTTCGTCGGCCGCTCCGGCGCGGGCCTCGGATTCGAGCCGATCGAGAGCCTCGAAGTCGTCTGCCCCGACGTGGCCGCTCCGGATCGTGAGCGCAAGGCGCGTTTCCGCTTGAAGAAGCTCGGCCGGTGCGTTCCGTGCCTCCCCGGTGGCACAGCTTTCGGGCGGCGCCAACGCTCGAAGCGCCTCCACGACCCCCGTGTGATCCGCGTCCCCCGACGAGAATTCGGTGACGAACGCGTCGAACCGAATCCGCTGGTTGTCGAGGCAAGCGATGCGCGCGTCGAGTCGGCTCTCCGATTGTTCGTGGCGAACGTGCGTCGCCTCGCATGCGTCCACGCGGGCGGCGGTCCATCGTTCCGCCCACCGGTTCAGCGACTGTGCGACGGCGTCGGAAGAAAACGCTGCGGTGATCGCTTGCATCGTGCCTGGATTCCACGACTCCTCGATGGCGGAGTGGCTCGCACCGCACGGATCTGCGGGCGCATCGAAGACGCCGAGACCAAGCGCGGCGCCTCCCACCATTGCCGCCCCGACGACCACGGCGGCCAGGCGCCAGACTGCGCGAGGTCTTGGCCGCGGCCGAAGTTCGTGAAGCAGCGCGTCCATTGAAGAAAAGCGCGCCTCGGGATCGGGCTCAAGGGCCCGGCCGAGCGCCGGGTGAGGCGGGGCACCGGACGGCGAATCCTCCAGCGCGGACCGGAGCTCTCGGAGCGTCGCTCCTTCGAATGGCCGGCTGCCGGTGAGCATTTCCCAAGCGGTGACGGCAAACGCGAACTGGTCGGAGCGCGCGGTGGCCGGTTCACCGCGGAGCTGCTCCGGCGCCATGTAGGCCGGCGTGCCGAGGAGGGCGCCGGTTTGGGTCAGGCCGAGCGCTTCGGTCGGTGCCGCCTCTTCGGGAACCTCGCCGGCGCCTGCGAGGCCGAAGTCCGTAACCTTGGCCTGCCCGTTGGCGACCAACACATTGTCGGGCTTGAAGTCCCGGTGCACGAGTCCTGCCTCGTGTGCATGATGGAGGCCTTCCCCGGCCTGAAGGAGGAGATCGAAGAGCGAGTCTTGATCGTCCGGATGCGTGGCGAGCCATCGGCGAAGGGTCGGACCGTCGACCAGCTCCATGGCAATGAACACGCTGTCGCGGTCGATCCCGACGTCGTACACCGTGACCACATGAGGGTGGGAGAGGCGCGCCATGGCCTGTGCTTCCTGAAGGAGCCGGGCCTGGTCCCGTGGTCGGTTGCGTTCATCGTGCAGCACTTTGACCGCGACCAAGCGATCGAGTTCTGGGTCGTGAGCACGAAACACCACCCCCATCGCTCCCCGGCCGATCTCCTCTTCGAGCCGATAGCGGCCGACGTGGTCGCCGGCGCTCTGTCGGCGCGTTGTGGTGGCTTGCTCTCCCGAGGTGAGCGTGGCGATCGTCTCCCGACACTCGTCGCACGTGTCGAGATGCCCGTCGATCTCGCGAAGGTCTTCTTCGCTCATCGTTCCCTCGACAAGGGCGAGGAGCTGCGTTTCATCGAGACAGGCCATCGGAGCGTCGGTCAGACCACGGAACGAGCTATCCTCGGCCGATGCCCAACCTGAGCGAGTGGTATCGCGCGCATCGGCCGGAGGCTCAAGCCGACGCGGAGCTCGAAGGTGCACTTTCCCGCGCAGTGGCCCAAGCGGTCCGGTTTTCGGTGGACCCTCAGCGCATGGTGGAGGCCCTCGCGGGGCTCGATTCGCTCGCTCCGAAGGTCTCTTCGGACGCGGTGCTCGAGTTGGCCCTCGCGCTCGGGTGCGTCGAGGGCGACGCGGAAGCCCTCGCGGTGTGGGAGCGAGACTACTTTCCGGTGGTCCTCGCCGCGCTCCGGTCGATGAAGCTCGACGAGGCCACCGCGGAAGACATCGCCCAAGAGGTTCGGAGCAAGCTCCTCCTGAGCGAGGACGGATCGCCCAAGCTCGTGGGTTATGCCGGCCGTGGCTCGCTCCGTGGTCTTCTGAAGGTCATCGCCACCCGAACCGCGATCTCGCACCTTCGACGGCACGAAAAAGAGTCCGCCGACGCGGAGTTCGAAGCGATCGGGGATTCGGATCCGGAGCTCGCCTTTCTTAAAGAGCGCTACCGAGCTGCGTTTCGCCGGTCCTTTGAAGAGGCGGTGGCTACGCTCAGCGTGCGCGAACGGAATCTGCTTCGGCTTCATTTTCTTCAGAAGATGACGTTGGAGGCCCTGGCAACCATGTATGGCGTGCATCGGGCCACCGTGGTGAGACACCTCGCGCAAGCCCGGGCCAAAGTAGACGCCGAGACCACCCGAGGAATGCGCACCCAGCTTCGAATCGATCCCCATGAACTCGAAAGCGTCATGAACCTCATCCGAAGCCGCTTCG
>JBCCZL010000156.1:0-17495 GCA_039187775.1 Myxococcota bacterium | reverse complement strand
GCCGTTTAGAAAACAAGTGCGCAGTTGGTTGCGCACCATCGGGTCAAGTGGTAATACCAATATACGCCTCGATATGGAACGCCGTTTGTTTCCCCTCCCTCACCGCCAACCTCACCCCGGCTCACCCGCCCCGTTTCTCGACATGAGTGACAAACGTTCTTCTCGGCAGGGCCCCGCCGCCCGAAAAGGCGCGGTGCAGAACGCCGCCGACCGGGTGCGCCGGTCGATTCTCTCGGGCGAGTTCGAAGCGGGAGAGGACCTCCCTGGCGAGCGCGACCTTTCGGACCGGCTTGGTGTCAGTCGCCTCACCCTCCGTTCAGCGCTCGCCCGACTCGAGGCGGAGGGGCTCGTTCAGCCAGTCCACGGCTCTGGCACCAAGGTGCTCGATTTTCGCCGACACGGAAGCATCGGACTCATCGGTTATCTCGTTGCCCAGGAGATCGAGGGGGGGGTGATTCCGATCGAGCTCCTCTCGGACTTGCTCGAACTGCGCCGCACGTTTGCGATCGAGATTCTGAGTCTGGTGACGGAGCGGGCTTCGCCGGACCAGGTGGTCGAGATGCGCGCCCACATCGCCAAGCAACGGGGGCTCATCCACGATCCCGAGGCGTACACCGAAGCCGACCTCGGCTTTGCCCGCCTCATGGTCCGGGCCAGCGGCAACCTCGCGATGGAGCTCCTGTTCAATACCGTGGCGGGGCTCATCGCCGACCACCCGGGCCTCGCCCTCGCGTTCCGCGCGAACGCCGATGAAACGCTCAGCGTCTACGGACGACTGCTTGACCTTATCGAGGACGGAGACCCGCAGCGAGTCGCCAAGGTGGCGCGCCGCGTTCTTCAAAGCCTCGACCGAACCACGTTGCAACGCATCGCCCTCCTGACGGAGGCGAACAAGGAGACGAACGAATGAGATTGCTTGCTTTTGAGGAACGTTGGGCCGTAGCGGTGTGCGAAGGTTTCGCCCCGCAGCGGAGCGCAGCCTTCGCGATTCAGCCCGGCGAAGTGGACTACCGAGTGGCAGTCCGGACCTTCCTCAACTCTGCGACGAAAAAGGCCGCGCTCGGCCTTCGTCTCGCGGTGTGGATCGCGGCGCTCGCTCCACTCTTTGTCACCCGGCGTCTTCGCACGATGCGGAGTCTCGCGGGAGGTCAGCGCGCCCTCGTCCTCCGGCGCCTTCTCAACCATCCGTGGTTCGTAGTTCGGGAGCTCACCCTCCTCCTCAAGGTGACCGCATGCATGGCGATCTTCCGCGTCGAAGCGGTTCGGAAGCGGACGCGCTACGACGGCGATGTGGTCGCCCGAGAGGACATCGAAGAGTCCGGCGAGCGACCCCGTCACCGCCTTCCTGTCCTCTCTTCCGGCGAGGCGGCGTAAGATGGGCCGGGGGGTCCTTCGGGACGACGCAGATTTCATTGTCGTAGGGACCGGCGCCGGCGGCGCGACCGCGGCCCACGTGCTCTCTCGCGCCGGCCACAGCGTGCTCCTGGTTGAAGAAGGGCCAAAGCTGACCGCGAGCGAGCGGCCCACCGAACTTCTCCGCGCGATGTCCATCGGGGTCCGCGACATGGGAAGTCAGACCACCGCCGGCGCGACCCCCATGCCTCTCCTCCAGGGCCGATTGGTGGGCGGAAGCACCGCGATCAACTCCGGAATCATCTGGCGCATGCCCGACGACGTGCGAAACGACTGGCAACACGGACACGGCCTTGGCTCGCTGGTGGGGCGCGGGCTCGATCGCGCGTTTGAATCCATCGAAGCCGACCTCGACGTCGCGGTCACCAGCGAACAGATTCGCGGCGGGAACGCCGACCGGATGGCGAAGGCATCCGAGATTCTCGACCTTCCGGGCAAGCCGATCACGCGAAACGCTCGAAACTGCCAAGGCCGCGCCCACTGCCTTCAGGGCTGTCCCCACGAGGCACGGCAGAGCATGGATGTCTCCTACATCCCTGGCGCGGTTCGCGCGGGCGCGCGGCTTCACCCGAACTGTCGCGTCGAGCGCGTAAGCACGAAAGACGGCCGGGCGGTGGGCGTCAGCGGATTGACCCTGGATCCGGATTCCCGCCGGCGGCGAGGCCGGTTTGACTTTCGGGCGCGGCGAGGCGTGATCGTGGCCGCAGGCGTCGTGCACACGCCGGTGATCCTCCGCAAGAGCGGCCTCCAGAATCGTCGGGTTGGCCAGCACTTTCAGGCGCACCCCGGCTGTGCGGTGGTGGGTCGGTTCGACGACAGCATCGGCATGGGCCAGGGCGCGACCCAAGGTTACGAAGTCCCCCTCCGGGACCGGGGATTCAAACTCGAATCGATCTCCCTTCCTCCGGAGATGCTCGCGTCCCGGATTCCGGGAGTCGGCGCCGAGTGGCAAGCGCGTCTTGGCCGGCTCGACCAGTACGCGCAATGGGCCGCTCAGATTCGCATGCGGGCCCAGGGCACGGTCACCGTCGGGTTTCGGGGTGCGCCGGTGGTGCGCTACGAGCCGCTGGCCGAGGATCTTCTTCGAGCCCGCGCCGCGGCGGCGTTGATCTGCCGAATGATGTTTGCTGCGGGCGCCATCGAGGTCTATCCCGGCCTCTTCGGCGTGGACGAAGCGCTGACCGATGTGGCCCAGGTTCGAGAGATCGAGGAACGTCATCTTCCTCGAGAGGCCTTCCACTTCATGGCCTCGCATCTGTTTGGGACGGCGCGCGCGGGCGTCTCCAGCGCCACCAGCGTGGTCGGCCCCAACTTGGAGAGCCACGACGTCGCACACCTCTACGTGATGGACGCGAGCGTGTTTCCGACCAACCTTGGGGTAAACCCTCAGCACTCGATCATGGCGGTGGTGCATCAGGCAGCCGAGCAGCTGGCCGAACGCGCGCTCTCCCGGGTGGCCTAACGCCGCCTTCAGCCAAGACCGGACGAGCTTTGGCCAATGTCCTACACTGAGGGCAGGTGGACCTTCGCACTCAAACTTCGCTCATCGCCGCGGTGCTGTCCCTTGCCGTCGGCGCCAGCGTGCTCATCCGTCCGCGCCGGCGCAAGGTTCACTGGCTATTCGGACTTTTCGCGGCAAGCCTCGCCGCATGGTACCTGACGACCTTTCTCGAGGGCTTGGTACAGGGGACCCTGGTCGCCCGACTGGGTCTCGTCTCGGCGGTCGCCCTCCCCCTCGCGGGGGTTCAGTTTTTTCGTGCGTTTATCGACCCCGACGACCGGCGCATGCTGGTGCTAAACCGGGTGGGCCTCGGGGCCGCGACGCTCTTTCTCGCCGCCGTGTTCACGCCGTTCTATGCGCACATCGCGGTCCGCACGGTGGTGTTCATCTACGTGCTCGTGATGCTGATGGCGGTGCTCGTGATGGTGTGGTCTCGAGGCAAGGCGGTCGGATCGCGTTTCGAAGCCGCACGCCTTCGTTACCTCGCGCTCGTCGGAGCGCTCGCGACGACGTTCACGCTCCTCGACTACCTTCCCTACGTCGGGCTCGATATTCCGCCGGTGGGGACAGTGCTCATCCTCGTCTTCCTCTATGTCCTCTCGCAGTCGATCCTCCGGTTTCGGCTTCTCGATCTCTACGAGCTCGCCGCACGACTGACGATTCTCACCGCCCTCTCGTTTGCCCTCGCCGTCATCTTCTGGCTGCTGGTCGAGATCGCAGGCGGGCGGTTCTTTCTTCACTCGGTGGTCGCGGCCCTCGTCGTCCTCCTTCTCTTTGATCCGGTTCGAAACCGCGTCGAAGACAAGATCGCGCAGTTCTTCTTTCGCGAGCGCTACGATCTCGAGCAAACGATCATCGAGCTCCGGACGCGGCTGGCCCACGTTCTCGATATCGACGACCTGGTTCACGTGTTGATGGCGGGCCTCGAGCGGTCGCGTCGGCTCACCCACGCGTCGCTCTATCTTCTCGACGACGAGCTTCGCGGCTATAGCCTTGCCGGTCACTTCGGCCCCGAACCGGCAAAGCGGATCGAAACCGCTCCGGCCCGCCCGCTCTTCGATCGGCTGGGGCGTCACGACGTCGCGATCGTCGAGTCGCTGGAACGGGAGCTCGAAGAGCGTCGTGATCTCGGTGAAGACCGAGAAGCGGAGACGGTGTTTGAAATCAGCCAGACGCTCGCTGCCATGCACGCCTCGGCCTGCTTTGCGATCAAAGGGGAGCGCGGCGAAGTGTACGGACTCCTCTGCATCAAGGACGAACGGCTCCGCGATGCGTTCTCGCCAGAGGAGATTCAGCTGTTCAAGGGCATGGCCGCACAGGCGGCGATCGCGGTAGAAAACTCACGGCTCTATCGCCAAATGAAGGAGCGCGACCGACTCGCCGCCCTTGGGGAGATGGCCGCCGGCCTGGCCCACGAGATCCGAAATCCCCTCGGCGCAATCAAAGCGAGCGCGCAGTTCCTTGAAGAGCCGGAAGAGAACCCGAGCCAGCAGGAGTTCCTCGGCATCATCGTGGAGGAAGTCGACCGGCTCAATCGCGTGGTCTCGTCGTTTCTCGACTACGCCCGGCCCAATCGTGGGGAGGCCGAGCCAGTGGAAATCAACGGTACCGTGCAGCGAACCGTCCAGCTCCTGTCCAACGAGTGCGCCGAGGCGGGCGTCGAAAGCGAGCTCCTCCTCGCCGAGGGGCTTCCCAAAGTCCGAATCGACCCCGAGCAGCTCCGCCAGGTGCTCATCAACCTTGGCCAGAACGCGATCCAGGCGATGGCCGAAGGCGGCAAGCTCAGCGTGCAAACCCTCGGGCGGGTGGAGCACGATGTGCTTGGAAGCCAGCGCGGGTGGGTCGACATCCGCGTCACCGACACGGGGCCCGGTATTTCGCCTCGCGTCCGCTCCACGCTGTTTGTTCCTTTCGTCACCACCAAGGATCGGGGAACCGGCCTCGGGCTCGCCATCTCCCAGCGCATCATCACCGCTGCCGGGGGGCTGATCGAAGTACGAAGCCACCAGGGCGTGGGGACGACCTTCGTGGTCCGACTTCCCGCGGTCGACGAGACGAAGACGTCCGACATCTCGCTTCGGGCGGTCACGCCCGACGCGCGAGCGATCGCCGCCCTCCGTCAGGGAATGGGCGGATCGGCCGCATCGTCCGCAACCGCATCGTCCGCAACCGCATCGTCCGCAACCGCATCGTCCGCAACCGCATCGTCCGCAACCGCATCGAGGAGCCTTCGCTCGGCAAGTTCGTCATCGGGTTCCGAGGGAGGCGCTTCGGTGAACGGCTGGAGAGCCGGAGCCTCGAACGACGGCGACGGGAGCGGCAGCGCGGAGGCCGAGATTTCGCCCGGCGACCGTCCTAGCACCCTCGCAACCAGCCGGTAAAGCCGAAGGTCGGATCGACCAAACGCGTCCGGCTCGAGGCCCTGTTCTTCGAAGAGCGCAAGGTACGCTTTGACCGCAGACCCTTCGCCTCGCGCTCCTGTGGCTTCCGGCAGGTAGTATTTCCACGAGCCGCCGCGCTCGTAGGCCACCCCGTGTTTCGGGCGAAACGCGCGCTCGATAAACGCCTCGCTCGTCCCGTGAAGGGTCCCGTCTTCGCGAAGGAGCACGACTTCCACGTCGAGTTCAGGGAGCACCCGGTCGAGTTCGGAGCCCATCGCTTGTTCCCGTTCGAGCCAACGCTGCCGAGCCACGGTGGCGGCCGTGACCAACGCTCGCCCGAGCGACGCCCCACGCGCCGAGCGCCAGAGCCGGGCCCGTCCGCCCTGTCGAAGCATCACCATCACCTCAACGTTGCGCACCCGCCGGAACGGTTCGGGGAATGAGGAGATCCGCGGGGGTCGGGCCCCGGCGATGATTCTCCGGGCCACGTAGGCAATGGCGTTGGCCTGCACCTCATCGATGAGATCGCCGTCCGCAAGTCCATAGAGCGCGAGGTCCGGACTGAGGTAGACGCCCCGAAACCCAGGGAGATGGTCGTAGGCACGAAGCCGGGCCGAGACCGCAGGTTCGTCGCTGTCGGCGCCGGCCTGGACCAGGATGCCGTCCACTTCCGCTTCCTGAAGAAGCGCGAGGAGGGCACTCGGATTGTCGCTGGCGAGAGCGTCGGTCACTCCGGCGACGGCCTCCGGCCGAACCGTGTCGAGGGCCACCGACGGGAGCCGATCTCCCACCAGCAATACTCTGCGAAAACCGCGAAGCTCGCGCTCGAGTTCGGGTGTGCTCCGGCCTTCGTGTCCCTGCAGACTCGCCCACAGAAGCGCGGCGCCCAGCAGCGCGGCCCCGGCAAGCCCAGCAGCGAGCAGACGACGCATAACGCGTTCTATCCCACTGCCGTGGTCTGGGCTACCCTCCCCGCCGAAACGCGAGGAGGCAGCGGTGATCGTCGGCGTACCCACAGAAACCAAGACCCGCGAATACCGGGTGGGCATCAACCCGGGGGGCGTGCGTGCCCTCGCGGACGCGGGGCACACAGTTCGCATTCAGAAAGATGCGGGCGTGGGCTCGGGCATCACCGATGAGGCGTTCGCCGCGGCGGGCGCAGAGATCGTCCCAACCGCCAAGGACGCCTGGGCGGCGGACCTCGTGATGAAGGTCAAGGAGCCGCTTCCTTCGGAGTTTCAGTACTTCCGCGAGGGCCTCATCCTTTACACGTATCTTCATCTCGCGCCGGAACCAGAGCTGACCCGCGAGCTCATGAAGACGAAGGTGCGCGCGATCGCCTACGAGACGATCCAGCTTGCCGATGGGTCACTCCCGCTGCTGACGCCGATGAGTGAAGTCGCCGGTCGAATCGCCGTCCAGGTCGGCGCGGGGTCGCTCGAAAAGCAGAACGGCGGAAAGGGCGTGCTGTTGAGCGGTGTCCCCGGGACCCGGCGAGGGCGCATTGCGATTCTTGGGGGAGGTATCGTTGGCTCGAGCGCGGCGCGCATCGCGATCGGCATGGGCGCCCACGTGACCGTCCTCGACATCGATCACGATCGGATGGCCTATCTCGAAGATGTGTTTCAGGGTGCGATCGAAACGCTCTACTCGAACCCCCACAACATCGAGGCGGTCTGCACCTGGGCCGACATGATCATCGGGGCGGTGCTGGTTGCAGGGGCAAAGACGCCGATTCTGATTTCGCGGGAGATGCTCCGATTGATGGCGCCGGGCTCGGTGGTGGTGGACGTGGCGGTCGACCAGGGAGGGTGCATCGAGACCTGCCGGCCAACCACCCACGACGATCCGACGTACATCGAAGAGGGGGTGGTCCACTACTGTGTGGCCAACATGCCAGGCGCGGTCGCGCAGACGAGCACCTTTGCTCTCACGAACGTGACGCTCCGCTACGTGATGGACATTGCAAAGCATGGGGTGGTGGTGGCGGTGCGGCGCGATCCGGCCCTCGCCCTCGGAGTCAACTGCTGGGACGGCGCCTGTACCTACAAGGCCGTCGCCGATGGGGTTGGCGTCGACTACACCGAGCTCAGCACCATTCTCGGCTGAGTCGGCACGCGACGGTCGCGTAGTTCTTCGTTCCGGAGCAAGAGACATCGCAGGCGCGTTCGGATGCAACAAGCGGTTCGGATGCAAGCGGTTCGGATGCACGCAGTTCGGATCTGATCAGAACGTGGCGCCCGCGCCGAAGTTCACCGTCCACTGGCGGTTCACATCGTCGGGAATGTCATCGTCGGCGCCGGGCTTGACCAGATCGAAGGCGAACGCCGCCGAAACGGTGATCCACTCGTACTGCCCCTGGGCCCCGAGCGTGAGGCGCCAGCGGGCCGCACGAATCTCGTCAAACGTACTGTTGTTCGCGAAGTCTGCCCCGCCCACCGAACAGCTCGCCATGTCCGCATCCGCGACCGATCGGCATTCTGCGTAGGCGTCGGTGCCGGGGGTAAAATCGATCAGCTCACTGTCCGCAAAGATGAACGCCACCTGTCCCGCGACGAACGGGGTAAGCACCGCGCTCCGCGAAATCGCGATCCGTTCGCTCACCACCACGTCGATGGACGGAACGGTCATGTTGAACTCTGCGTCTCCGACGAGAGTGTTCACCTGCCCGCGCACCGCCACATCCGGAACCGGAAAGTCCCAGCCTTCGATGATCGCCCAGCGGATTTCGAGGCCCCAGGCAAAGAGCTGACTGTTCCAGAGATAGGAAAACGAGGTTCCGAGCTCGAAGCCAAACGGGAAGCCTTTTCGGAGCTGAGCCCGCGTCCAAAAGAGGGCCGATGGGGCGAAGCGATTGCAGCCGAGGCCGGTGTCGAAGTCCGCGCAAGTCTCGGTTCCGGCTCCGTCGTCCCCCTCGGTCCCGAGGGACCAGTGCCGGCTATTGCCGTCGACCCCGGTGATCCAGGTGTCGATGCCCATGTAGAACCCGCCGTAACCAAGCGTCCGGGCGGGGGCGAGGCTGTTCGGAATCATCGAGCCGCCGAGCTCACTCATCAGCCGAGCCCAGCTGTCCTCGTCCGGGCAGAATACTTCGGTGCCGTCGTTCGGATCCGGGTCCATGCAGTTGGAGCCGGGAGGGGCGGAGGAGACGCGAAGCCGTGCCAAGCTAATGTCTCCATCGTCCGCGAGGGCCACGCCGGGAAGGGCGAAAAGCGCAGCGGCGACCACCAGGAAGGACCGGGCAAGGACAAGCACTGGCCGACGCTATCGTCGGACCCCGGCTGCGGTCAAGCCGCGGTGCGAAGAAGCCCTTGAAACCTGGTGCAAAATCGGAGGAGGGTGGGCCGATGCCTCAAGGACCGAAGCTCCGGGCGCCGCCTCCCGCCGCGCCCCTCCGAGTGGTGCTCGTCGAGCCGGAGATCCCTCCCAACACCGGAGCGGTGGCGCGAACGTGCGCGGCCACTCGCTCCGCGCTTCATCTGGTCGGCCCGCTCGGCTTTCGCATCGACGAACAAGCGGTGCGTCGAGCCGGCCTCGACTACTGGCCGCTCGTCGACCTTCATCGTCACAACACCCTCGATGCGTTTCAGGCTGCCCATCCCGACGCACGACTCTTTCTGTACAGCTCCGGCGGCGCCGCAAGCTACCTGACCGCCAGCCCTCGGCCGGGCGACGCGCTCGTCTTCGGCAAGGAGTCGGTGGGTCTCTCGGAAGCGATCCTCGCCAAATACCCCGGCCAGGTGTTTGCAATTCCCACCCTCAGTCCAGTGCGAAGCCTCAACCTTTCGAACGCCGTCGCGATCGTCGTATTTGAAGCGCTTCGGCAGAATGGCCTGCTCGACGATCCCTACCTCGAAACGACGGAAACGTAGTCCGGAGCTCTCCGAGCGTTGCGAAATCTGCGTGCAATGAGCTCGGTGGTGGGGAAGTAGTGAGCTCGTCCCGAAATGCAGGAAGGGGACCGGCCGTTCGGCCGATCCCCTGTCCCATCGTTAGGCTTTCGAGGAGTACATCCCCGGTGAGTTGTGGTTAGCGGCAGACCGCGTCGATGCAGGACTGGGTGCCGGTGCATTCCGCCGCGGTGGCGCACTCGGGCATCGTCTCGTTGGTGGAGTAGCAGAGGTTGTCGGTCGCGCAGATGGGCAGCTGCGCATCGAAACGAAGGCACTCGTCGTTGGTCATCGTCGGGCAAGGCGTTCGGCAGGCGCCGTCCACACAGACCGAACCCATCGCACACTCGTTGTCGTTGACGCAGAAGGGACGGGGCGCGGTGTCGGGGCGGCAGAACTGGTCCGGCGCACAGGTAAGGCCCGTGCCGCAGCTGCTCCCGGCGGGGGCGCAGTCCGCAAAGCAGCGACCGTCGACACAATGCTCGTTGGCACCGCAGTCGCTCGACAAGGTGCACTCGGCCGTCGGGCGGCAGATGCTGTCGATGCAGCTCTCACCGGCCGAACAGCTCGAATCGTCGGCGCAGATGTCGCGGCAGGCACTGTCGATGCAGATCCGGCCGGCGCCGCACTGGAAGTTGAACTGACAGACATCGCCCGGCGCCTGACATACCCCTTCGACGCACACCTGGTCTCCGGTGCAGTCGGCGGTGCTCCGGCACGCCCCTGGCGGCACGCAGGTGCCTCGGTAGTCACACACGAAGTCACCGGTGCAGTCGGCATCCTCGGTGCACGTGCCCGACGGGGTGCAGCTCCCAGTGTCGCAGTAGCTGCCCACCGCGCAGTCTCCATTCGTGCGGCAGGTCGGCGCAGGGGTGACACAGGCGCCGCCTTCGCAGATTTCGCCGGGATCGCAGTCCCGGTCAAAGTCGCAGGCGCAACCCGCTCCGATGCACGGCCCCGGACCAGGGCCTCCACCGGTATCGTCGTCGTCGACGTAGATCGGGCAGCCGCCGAGGAGCACGGCCAAAGAAAAAGCGGAAAAAATGGCGGAAAGCTTGTTCATCGCGGAAGCGCCTCCTTGGGGGGCGAAATCTCGATCCGGGGCTGAGGTAGAGTCGGAACCCATCGTCGCAGAGCAACCTGCCACGACTGTGCCAGGACGACTTCTCAGTCAGACGCCCCAAAACCCGGTGGGATCTTCCGTGATTCGTAAACCGTCGTTCACAAGCCCACGTGGAGATCGGGTCACAGCGTTTTGGCGCCGCCATCCTCGAAAGTGGCGCCGCCGTCCTCGAAAGTGGCGCCGCCGTCCTCGAAAGTGGCACCGCCATCCGAGAAAGCGAGAACGCCCAAAGGGCGCACCGAGAGCGCTGGGGGTTGTCGCCCCCGCGCTCATCGGCCGAGGATCGGCTGGTCGAAGCGTCGTATGGGATTGACGGGCCGCCCCCCGATCCGAAGCTCGAGATGGAGATGATCGCCCCGCGCGAGGCCCGTGTGTCCAACCTCGCCAAGAATCTGTCCGCGCACCACCCGCTGGCCAGGAAACAGATAGTTCGCTCGAGCGTGGGCGTAGAACGCGACCGAACCGTCCCCGTGGACGACCATCGTGAGGTTGCCGTAGCCGCTCACGCCATTGTCGCTATAGACCACAATGCCCGAGGCGATCGCTCGAAATGGTGTTCCCTCGGATGCGCCGATGTCGATGCCTTTATGAAGTCGATGCCGCACTCCCGCGCGGCGTCGGACCCGACCAAACCCTCGCCACATCCGCCCTCCGTCGATCGGCCAATAAAGCGCATCCTCGGACGCGGGTCCGGCGGCGTCGATCCAGGTGTCATCGGGACCGCGGACGAGCAGCTGATGCGCCGTCTGTCGGTCTCCAAAGCCTAGGCGCAGAGCCAGTGCCGCCGCATCTCCCTCGGGAAGGGGGACACGTCGCGGACCATCGCAGGTGATCCGACCGCGGCGCCGACGGCACTCGCGGCCCTGCGCTTCAGCCCACGCGGTTGGCACGGGAGTGTCGAGGCTTGAAAGCTCGGAATCCCGTTCGCTCGCCGCCGCGCCGACCTCGGAGACTGCGTCGTCCTGAGCAACGGACTCCTCGCCGTCGCCCTCCGGACCGAGGTCCGTCAGCGCGGCAACCGTCTCTAGGCTGATCTCCTGGTTGCAGTTCTCTTCGGCCTCGGCCCGACCAAAGTGCGCCGAGAGCAGAACGACGGACAACGCGATGAGAGAGACCACTCGGACGGTCTCGTAAGACTTTGCCGGGTACTGCATTGGGGGCGCGGATCCGGGCCCCAGTGTCACGGATCCACACGGACGACGCAAATCACCACCCACCGAAGAAACGACAGTTTCCGCAAACGACGGTGAGACCGGTCACGGTCTTGGGGTTCGACGGTTCGAGCGCTTCCCCGCCTGAGCTCGACGGCGAGGTTCGCGAACGGTTGTCCCGACTAAGACCAAAACACTTGAATCTGCTGACAAAAGTAGGCCGCCCCGGGCCGCGTTGTGGCACGATGGTGAGCCGATGGAAGCGCGACGGCTCTCTCCGATTTACGTCGAACCGCAGATGCCGGTGGCCTGGGACCGTTTCATCATCGTCCTGACGGTGGCGGCCATCGCCCTCATCTTCGTCGACATGGGGCTCGAGCCCGAGTCCTCCTTCGCTCAGACGCTGGGCTGGATCGACGTGGGGCTCTGCAGCCTGTTCGTTATCGATTTTGGTGTCCGCTTCTCGAGGGCCTCGGCGAAATGGCACTTCGTGAAGCGCAACTGGTACGACCTCCTCGGAGCGATACCGCTCGTCGGCCCACTCCGGGCAGCACGGTTCATTCGACTGATTCGCCTGGTCCGTCTCACGCGCATCGGCTTTCTCCTCCTCCGACTGATTCGACGCTACGACCTTCCGGTACCCCTCGACACGCTCGGTACACTGACGGCGGTCACCACCGTGATGTGGCTCGGTTCCTCGGGCCTCTTCTTTTACTTCGAGAGCCAGGTCAACGCGGAGCTCGGCATCGACGACGCGCTGTGGTGGGGGATGACCACCCTCTCCACCGTCGGCTACGGCGACCTGTACCCCAGCACCGACGGGGGCCGAGTGGTCGCCATCACCACCATGATCATGGGCATCGGCGTGCTCGGCACGCTAGCTGCCACCATCGCTACCGCGTTCGTGGATCTCCGGGACCGGGGGCGGCGGGGAATGAGGAGCTACATGCTGAAGAACCACGTGCTGGTGCTGGGATGGAACGACAAGGCCGCCCACGCGATCGATGAGCTGCGCCAGGATCCTCGCTATCACGACACGAAGATTTGCGTCGTCGCCGACTTGGAATCAACGCCCATTGAGAATACGGAAGTGAAGTTTGTCCGGGGAACCGCGGCGCATCCCGATTCGCTCCGCCGCGCGTCCGCGGACCACGCGGGAGCCGCGATCGTGTTCGCCAGCGACCCGACCGATGGTCGTTCGGACTACGAGACCGCGTCGATCATTCACATGGTCCGTCGAGTGAACCAAACGGCAAGAATCAGCGCGGAGCTCATCGATCCCGAGCACCGGGAACAGCTCGTCGCCGCCGGCTGCGACGCGGTGGTGGATCTCGCGGGAATCACGTCCAACCTGCTGGTTCGAAGCGTTCTCGATGTGGGTGTGTGCGACGTGGTGAGCGAGCTCCTCTCCACCAGCGAGGGCTGCGAGATCTACCGTATCGATGCTCCCAAAGAACTGGTGGGCGCCACATGGAAGGACGCGTCGATCAAGCTCCTCGAGGACGACTGCACCCTCCTCGGGGTGCTGCGGACGGGCGCGATCTCCGTCAATCCGGGCAAAGGGTATTCGATCAAGTCGGGGGACGAGCTCTTCGTCGTGTCGGAAGAACCTCCCTGACGGCGCTCCCCAACGCGCTGCCTTGTCAACGCTGCGCCCCGGAACCCAGTCCGCGCTTTCGCGGGCAGGAGGACCCCCATCGTCATCCCCGGGCTAGCGGTCCGTGTCGACCGCGTGCACCGTTTGATTCATGTCGAAGCGGGGCGAATGGCCGAGCACCTGGCGAGCGCGCTGGTCGTCGACCATGCAGACGAACCGAATGTGGTCGAGTTCGGGCGCAGGAAACGACGTAAGCCGATACTTCCACATCTGATTGAGCGCCCGGCGAGCGAGCGCGCCCGGCACGGGGATCGGTCGCCGGCCGAGAAGGCGGAGCGCTCGCGACAGCGGCAGCTCCCCGGGCCCGCGAAGGTTGAAGATCCCGCGCACGCCGGGGCGAAGGGATCGCACGATCGCGTCGACAACATCTCGCTCGTGGATGGGCTGGACCATCGGGTCGAAGCCGAGCACAGTGACCGGCCGTTCTAGCCGAAGGAAGTTGCTCGCGGCGTTGTGAACTCCGCCGAGGATATGGCAGGGCCGAAGAATCACCGTCTCGCAGCCCGGATGGCGCCAAAAGAACGACTGGGCCAACATGTCGAGCTCGACGAGGTCACGAATCCCGCGAAAGTGCTGAGCCCCCAGAAGCGGGGCCTCTTCCGTGAGGAACTGGGGATTGTCGGGCTGCGGCCCGTAGACGTTCGCACTCGATAGCACGACGAGCTTCGGCACGTTGTACTGGATCAGATAGTCGAGAAGCTTCTGAAACGCGACGACATTCCAACTGTGATGCTCGCGGTCACTGGCGCGAAGGTTGTGCAACACACCAAGGTGCACGACGGCACGGATCCGACCGGTTCGAAACAGATCTCGCGTCTTCTTTCGGCGGAGGTCAAAGGAGTGATGCGTGACGTCTTTTGGCCGGTCGGGGAATGGTCGACGGTCGATTCCGATCACATCATCGGTGCGATGGAGGCGACGGGTGAGCAATCGACCGAGGCGGCCGCAGATCCCGGTAACCAAGATCGAACCATCTTCCACGATCCGATCCTGTGGCCCGGCGCCCGCCTCCGTGGGTCGAGGCTCGGCGCCCCGGTGTTCCTTGGACTTCGCCCGACGCTTCGCAGGGAGGGTCTCCGCTAGAAGGTCGGCCCCTCGGCTTCGTGCGGCAGCTCGTCGTGCTCTGGCCGGAGCCCGTTCCCCACTCGAACCGGGCGGGTCGGACCGTTGGGGACGACGTGCCGCCGCGCCGGCGCCTCTGGATGCCGCGCCATTCGACGTGATCGCACGGGTGACCGAATCGGCGGGTCCCGCTCCACCACTTGCCGCTCCACCGCTTGCCGCTGCACCGCTCCCCGCTTTATTCACTGCCGTGGCGGGCGCTTTGTCGCTGGACGCGATGTCGATGCGCGCTGCATCGCGGGACGCCGGGTCCATGCGCGCTTGGTCGCCGGGGGTGGTCGCACCGGTGGTCGTGTCGCCGAACGTGGGACTGACGGTTGTTCGGTCATCGACGGGGGCCGGTCCAGCGCCGGAAGCTGCGGTGATGGGTGCGGTGCGAGAAGTGCGGCTGGCCACATCGTCGGATGCTCCGGACGCGGCCTCGGATGCTCCCGCCACCACGGGAGCCTTGTTCCTCGAGGCGGGAACCGCCGCCTCGGCGGACTTCTTCGTCGCACGCGCCTTCGATGCGACCCGGCGTTTTTTAGATGCGCCAGCGGCGCGTTTGGTCGACGTCTCGCTCGCGGTGGACTCCTTCGTCGCGCGCTTCGCCGCCGATTTCTTTGGCTTCGCCTTCTTTCGCACCGCACCCGCGGGAGCGCTCCGGACCGACGCGCGAGCCGACGCGCGGCTCTTCTTTGTTCCCTTGGTGCTTTTCGCTCCCTTGGTGCTTTTCGAAGCCCGGGAAGCGGGATCGCTCGGGGTCTCGGCGGAGCGGTCCCCACCGGTCGCTACCGCCTCTTTCGCGGGGGTCGGTGATGGGGAGGGCGGTTCGCTACCGTCATCGGCCTTCGCTGCCCTCGGGCGCGCCCGGGCGCTCGGCCTCCCGCGGGATTTATCCGCCACGTCCCCGAAGCCTCAGCCTTCTTCCTCTGCTTCGCCCTCGCCGTCCCCTTCCTCTTCCGGCGCGACGAGCTCCGGCGGCTCCTCGGTGAGTTCGATTCGGGATTCGTAGATCTCACCGGCGGCGATCGTGAAGTGGTTCCTTCCCCGGAACGGCTCCTCCAATCGCGGATCGATGTAGGACCAGTTCACCACCACATTGCCCGAAGCCTCCTCGATCGCGTCGAGCTGAAGCGCCAGCCATTCGACTCCAGCAAACGTCTCCCGGTACCAACCTTCGACCGCAGAGCGGCCGTCGTGACGCGACGCGCCGCCGGTGTGGGTGACATTAAACGGCTCGACCAGCGACCCGGTCTCCGCGAAGAGCTTCGCCACCGACTGCGAGTCGCGCCGATTGAAGTGCGCCGCATAGCGTCGAACGATTTGATCGTTGGTGAGCGGAGCGCCCGGCATCGGCGCATAGACCATGCGGACTTCGAGGCCGTTGCACCAAATGCGCGACCGCTGCACGAGCACTTCGAGGAACTCGCCGTTCTTTCGAACCTCGCCGGGGCGCTCCGGTTCCATCTCCCCGGCACACTCTCGGGACGCCGGTTGCGCGATGCGAATTTCCTCGCTCATCGTGAACTCCTGCGACTCCGTGGCGGGTCGCGCCCGCTGGACCACGGTGTTCACGCACTCCTCGTCGCCGTACTTTTGGTCGTACGTTAGGAGAAGCCCCTCCGCATCCGCCGCCACGCGAAGCTCCTGCTCGAACCCGCGCGCGGTGAGCGCGGTGAGCGGCCCTTCGGTGCAGTGACCTTCGACCCAACGCCAGCGGGTGCCGTCGACTTCCGGACCCACCCGTGGCCCGGCCGCTCGACGCGCGGTTCCGATCTCTCCGAGGTCGCCGGACTCATCGGGAAGGGTGTTTTCCGCCCCTCCGGAGCAGCCTGCGACCGCAAGACAGAGTGCAAGGCCATTCCACGCTCGCATCCCTCCGGGACGACGAGCAGTGAACGGAGGGTTGGCTCCAACGATCGGGGAATCGTCCCGCGGGGAGAGCACTAGACAAATGTGACGAAGAATTCGCATGGCAGGGGGTAAAGGAACCCTCCCCTCGCCTCCGAGTCAAGCCGGCGACGTGGCCTCTTTCGTTAGCACCCATCTGGGACGCTAAAAGAACACCGAGCTTCGGCGCGAAAGGCCACGAGCGAGCATGGTTTGAATGGTGTTTCGGACGACGAAGACCTTCTGCTCGATGACTGCGTCGTCGTCATCCGGGTCGCCGTCAAACACGATCGGCTCCCCAAATTGGAGCCGATACCGCACCGGAAGGGGAAACGGAGCGCCGAGGAATAGCTGCGGGATGACGGGAAAGACCGGCATCCCCACAAGCCGGGCCAGGGTGCGGACATTGCGAACATTGATCAGCTGCTCCTCCGCCCCGATCACCGACACCGGTACGATCGGCGTCTTCGTCTCGAGCGCCAACCGCATGAAGCCGAGCCCAAAGTTCGCGAGCTGGTAGCGCTGGTCGAAGGTCTTCGAGATGCCGCGAACCCCTTCGGGAAACACCACCAGGGTCTCATCGTTGTTGAGAAGCCGACGGGCGTTGTCGGGGCTACCCAGGACTTGCCCGCATCGAGGGAAGAACACCGAGATGAACGGCAGCTCCTGAACCCAACGCTCGACCATGCTTCGGGGAAAGCGAGGTGGCTCCGCATCCAACATCAGCGCGGCGCCGATCATCACTCCGTCGAGGGGGACCTGGCCGGAATGGTTGGCGACGATGAGCGCTCGTCCCTGCGGCACATTCTTGATTCCGGAGACTTCGCTCCGAAAATACCAGCGGTGCAGAAACGCCGAAACCGCAAGCGCATAGCGCGCGGTTTTTGGATCGAATCCGAACGGGTCGTACCCCGCTTCGTTTTCAAAGGTCTGGATTCGATTGACGCGTGCCTCGATGTCTTCCCCCAAGACTTCTTCGGCAAAGCGGAGAGCACGGTCGCCAATCTTTTCGGCCACGCCACGCGGCACCGACCCGTCCCGTCCCGGTCGAAGCCCCCACCCCGCGAAGGGAACGATGGGCTCGACATCGGGGTGCGCGCCAGCCCGAGTGGAAGACGTACTCATGGGTCAGCCCCCGTCCTTCGAGGCCTCATGGCCTGCGTGGTTCGTGGCACTTGCTCTCGCGCGCTTCATGGCCTGAATCCTGCGCGGGATTCGCCGGACCGTCCATTTCGGAGGGTCCATTTCGGAGGGCCTGTTTCGGCGCGAGCATTTCGCAAGGCTCGAAAAGTTGACCTCAGAGGCCCGTTTCCGGCAGGGGTATGACAGGTGTCATGAAAGCCTACATTCCCATACTCGCATTGATCCTCGTTGTTCCGTCGTTT
>JBCCZL010000155.1:0-17518 GCA_039187775.1 Myxococcota bacterium | reverse complement strand
CTCCGGGCGGAGGGGGTGGGGTTCCGAGGCCTCCGGCCCCTTCTTGAGCAAACGCACTCGGGGCCCCGAGGCCGCTCAAAAGACCGATAAGGGCGGCGAGGAAAGGAAAGAGGAAAGCGCGAGGCACCCAAATACCGTACCTCGACCCGGAAGGCGGCGCCCGTGCTTTATGGGGTCTCGGACCCCCCGAGGGCCGCGAGACCCGCCGCCGCCTGGGCGTTTTCAGGCTCCCGACGAAGCGCGATCCGATACGCATTTGCCGCATCTTCTCGACGGTTTGCCCGAAGAAACGCGGTGGCGAGGGTCAGCGCCGGAGCGGCGTCCGGGCGCTCCTCCAGGTTCGCCTCCGCGGCGCGGATTGCCTCCTCGATCTCCCCCGCGTCGAGGGCGGCGGTGGCGTAGAGGAGACCCACCGCGCCGGCGTCCGAGTTCCCACCCTCGCCGCGAAGGGCACGGCAGATACCGAGCGCGTCCCTCGGCCGACCGTCGGCGAGAAGGGCCAGGGCGAGCTCGCGCCGAATCGCCCGGTCTCTTGGCCGACGGCTCAATGCGTCCCGGAGGGTGCGTACGGCGAGCCGAGTCCGCCCCCGTGCCAGCTGAACCGTCGCGAGATCGACCAACAGTTCAACCCGAGGGGAGTGCACGCGGTGGGCGTTGCGAAGCGCGAGCTCGGCCGCGCTCAGATCGTGCCGCGCCGCGGAAAGCGCGGCCAGCTCCGCGAGGAGCACCGCCGCATCGGGATCGAAGGGAGCCGCGCGGCTCGCCGCCCTATCGATGGCTTCCCGATGGTCGCCCGCCACCGCGAGGGGCCAGATCCGATGCTCCGGGCCTACGCTGGCCGCCTCGAGGAGTCCGAGGAGCTCGGCGGCGCGGGTTCGCCGATCTGGAGACAGACATTCGGTGGCGGATCGGGGAAGAGCGATGCCAGCGAGGAGGGTCGCCGCATCGGTATCGGTGGGACGGCGCCGTAGGTGACGTTCGAGGAGGCGAATCGCCGCGCTCGTTCGATTTTGCTCGACCAGGGCGCGGGCACGCTCTATCCGCCTGTTCGGCTGTGCCGTCGTGGGCAGGGGCCCAAAACTCTGCGCTGCCAGCAGGGCGACGAACAGAAAAACCGGCCACCGACGCACGCTCGACCCTAGCAGACCGTTCCTCGAAGAACGACGTCCCTTCGAAAGAACGCACCTAGAAACCACCCCATGCGACCGACGCAGCTGACCGGAGCCCGAACCCACAATCTCAAGGGCATCGACCTCACGCTCCAGCCCGGAGAGCTCGTGGTGGTGGCCGGTCCGTCCGGCGCGGGAAAGTCCTCGCTCGCGTTTTCGACGCTCTACGCCGAGGGCCAGCGCCGGTACGTCGAGAGCTTCAGCGCCTACGCTCGTCAGTTTTTGGAGCGCCGCGAGCGCCCTCCGGTCGAGTTTCTCGACCCGGTCCCCGCGGCGGTGGCCGTCGATCGACAGGCGCCGGTTCGGACCAGCCGTTCGACGGTGGGGACGATGACCGAGATCGCCGACCACGCCAAAGCGCTTTGGGCCAAGGGTGCGATCCCGCGCTGCGATAGCTGCGGTGAAGACATCGTCCGGGACAGTCCGGAGCAGATCGCCGATCGGCTCCTGACGAATGCCTCCGGGGCGCGTCTCGCGCTTGCCTATCCGTGTGCGGTCGACGACCCGGAGGAGTTTCTGCGCGTTCGCGAGCGATGGATTCGGGATGGCTATCGGAGGCTGCACCTCGATGGGGCGGCGGTGGATCTCGATCGGGTGCCGCCGAGCCAGGCCCTAGCGGCTTCGCCAGTCCACGTGCTCGTCGATCGGACCCGGCTCGACGCACGATATCGGTCGCGGATCGTCGACGGGCTGGAGGCGGCGTTTCGTCGGTCGCGTTCGGAAGGTCGCCGGTCCGAGGCGGTCGCGTTCGTCGCGGACGAGTCGCCCCAACAGTTCTCTTCGGAGCTGCACTGTGCGCGCTGCGATGTTGTCTTCGACGACCCGTCGCCGGCGGTATTCAGTTTCAACAGCCCGATCGGAGCGTGCGAAACCTGTCGAGGGTTCGGCCGGGTGATCACTGTGGACTGGGACCGGGTCATGCCCGACCGCACCCTTAGCGTAAACGCGGGGGGAATTCGCGCGATGCAGGGCAAGAGCGCGAGCTGGGAGCGGGCCGAGCTCAAGAAGTTTGCGCGGCGGGCGGGGGTGTCCCTCGACAAGCCGCTCGAGAAATACACTCGCGCTGAATGGCACTGGCTGATCGAAGGCGACGAGGAGGGGTATCCGTCCAGTTGGTTTGGTCTCCGCACGTGGTTCGACTGGATGGAGAGTCGGGCCTACAAGATGCACGTCCGAGTATTCCTTTCCCGTTACCGCAAGTACGAGACCTGCGGCGAATGCCAAGGAACCCGACTCAAGCCGACCGGGCTTCGCTACCGGCTGGAGGGGCGGACGATCGCGGACTTCTTCCGGATGCCGGTGGCAGAGGCGATCGAGTTTTTGGGCGAGCTCAACCGCGTGAGTCCGGCCCTTGCCACCCTCCGCGCCGAATGTGAACGACGTCTCTTGCTGCTCGCCGAGGTTGGCCTGAGCTACCTCACCCTCGACCGTGCGTCCCGCACGCTCTCCGGAGGGGAGACGCAACGGGTCGCCCTCACCTCGGCCCTGGGCGCGTCGCTCAACGGGTCGATGTTCGTGCTCGATGAGCCCACCGTCGGGCTTCACCCGCGCGATGTGGAGCGTCTTCTCGGAGTGGTGCGGCGCCTGGCGGAGCGCGACAACATCGCGCTCGTGGTAGAGCACGACCCGCAGGTCATCGCGGCGGCGGATCGGGTGGTGGAGCTTGGACCCGGCGCTGGCGACGAAGGTGGCCAAGTCGTATTCGATGGCACCCCCGCGAAACTCCGTCGCGCATCGACGAAGAGCGGCGTCGCGCTCCGTCGGCGAGCGAGGCCCCATCATTCCCCGCGGACCACGGGGCCGCCGATCGTGCTCCGAGGAGCTCGGGGCAACAACCTGCGCGATATCACGCTCGAGGTACCCACGCAGGTCCTCACCGTGGTCACCGGCGTAAGCGGCTCGGGCAAGAGCTCGCTCATTCTTCAAACCCTTGCCCCCGCGGTGGAGAAGTTCCTCGGCGGCGGCGGAACGCCCCTCGAATATCGAAGTCTTCGGGTGCCGAAGGCGATTCGAGCGATGGTCCGTGTCGATCAGGCTCCGCTCGGTCGTACGTCTCGCGGGAACCCCGCGTCGTACCTAAAAATTTGGGACGGCATTCGAACGCGCTTTTCGAAGGAGCCGCTCGCCAAGGAGCGCGGCTATGGGCCGGGGATGTTCTCCTTCAACTCCCCGACCGGGGGGCGCTGCGAAACCTGCAAAGGGCAGGGCGCGGAGACGGTGGAGATGCAGTTCCTCGCCGATGTGACGTTTTCCTGTGCGGACTGCGGGGGCCGTCGGTTTCGGGGACCGGTGCTCGATGTACGCTATCGGGACCACAGCATCGCCGATGTGCTCGAGCTGACCGCGACCGCCGCCCGAGACCTGTTCGAAGGAGACCGGAAGATTCAGAAGGGGCTCGCGTCGCTCATCGATGTGGGGCTAGGTTATCTTCGACTTGGTCAGTCGCTCTCGACGCTGTCGAGCGGCGAGGCGCAGCGAGTCAAGCTTGCCGCGGCGCTTAAGGAGCGGCCCCGCGCGGCCCTCATCGTCCTCGATGAGCCGACCGCCGGACTGCACGCGGTGGACGTGGTGCCGCTCCTCGACGCTATCGACGGGCTGGTGGACGAAGGCAACACCGTGGTGGTGGTGGAACATGACATGGAGGTCGCACGTCGTGCCGATCACGTGATCGACCTCGGGCCGGGGGCCGGAACCCACGGCGGCGAGCTCGTGTATTCGGGGCCGACGGCGGGCATTGGCTCCGCCGCTTCGTCGGTGACCGCGCCCTACCTGCTTCGAGCACTTCGCGGAACCGACAAGAGGGTGGGGGAGGCGCCCGAGCGAAGACGCCGCACCTGCCGCATCCGGACCGACGACGAGAGTGCGGCGATCGGAATCCGCGGGGCAGACGAACACAACCTCAAGTCCGTCGACGTCGAGATTCCCCTCTCGAAACTCAGCGTGGTCACCGGCCCGAGCGGCAGCGGCAAGAGTAGCCTCGCGTTCGACGTGCTTTACGCAGAGGGGCAGCGACGTTACCTCGAAACGCTCACCCCCTACGCGCGCCAGTATCTTCCGCAGCTTCCTCGGCCGAACGTTCAGGCGATCGACGGAGTCCTTCCGAGCGTGTCCCTCGAGCAGCGGACGACCCGCGGGGGCAGCAACTCGACCGTCGCCACGGTGACCGAGGTCGCCCACTACTATCGTCTGCTCTACGCCCGTCTGGGGGTCCTTCATTGTCCCGACTGCGATGTCGCGATCGCCCCGCGGCCGACGTCCGAGCTCTACCGCGAACTTCGAAAGCGCCTCGGGCGCCGCCGGGTTTCGATCCTCTATCCCTACATCCTTGGCCGGAAGGGCAATCACCGAGTGGCCCTCGCGGCGGCGCGAAAGAAGGGTTTCGAGCGGGCGCTCATCGATGGCGAACTACGAGCCATCGAAGGTCTGTCGCTCGACCGTTACCGAGAACACGACGTCGACCTCGAAGTACACCACGGAACCCTCGATGAAGACGCGTTCGGGCGCGCGCTCCTTCTCGGTCAAGGGGTGGCGAAGGTGGTGGACCGCGGAACGCCCGAAGTGGTGTCCAACCGGCGCGCGTGTGGAAGCTGTGGCCGAGGATTCCCCGAGCTCGATCCCCGGTTCTTTTCGTTCAATACCCGACAGGGAGGCTGCGAACGGTGTGAAGGTCGAGGCGAGATCGTGCGCGTTCGAGGCCGGGGGGCCAGCGCGAACGAAGAGCGGGTGCGGTGCCGAACCTGCGATGGGACGCGCCTCTCTCCGTTGGCCCGGGCGGTAAAGCTCGACGGCGTCGGCATCGCCGAGCGCCTCGCCGATAGCGTCGACGATGCGGTGACCGCCCTCGACCGGATTCGTTTGTCTTCGCGGGCCAAGACCATCGCGGAGGCGCCGCTGGCCGAGCTTCGGCGCCTGCTCACGTTTCTCTCCCGCGTGGGCCTCGGCTACCTCCATCTCGACCGTTCGGCGTCCACATTGAGCGGAGGCGAACTCCAGCGGGTACGGCTCTCGGCCCAGCTTGGTGCGGGGTTGACCGGGGTGCTCTATGTCCTCGACGAGCCCACGATCGGTCTTCACCCCCGCGACACGGAAAAGCTCATCGGATCACTCCGCGCCCTCGTCAAAAGCGGCAACACGGTCCTCGTGGTGGAGCACGACGCGGACCTGATCCTTGCCGCAGATCACGTGATCGATATGGGGCCGTCCGGCGGCCGACTCGGAGGGGAGATCGTCGCGGAGGGGACGCCCGCCGAGCTTCGTGCGAATCCGGCGTCGATCACCGGGCCGGCGCTCGCCCGGGAGGCGACTCTGCCAGAGAAGCGGCGGTCGGTGTCCCGCGCAGACTGGCTATCTCTTCGAGGCGCGCGCCAGCACAACCTGAAGAACGTCGACGTTCGCTTTCCGGTAGGGCGGCTCTCTGCGGTCACTGGGGTCAGCGGCTCCGGCAAGAGCACGCTGGTGCGGGAGGTGTTCCTTCCCGCGTTGCGTCGCGCCCTCGGCAATAAAGCGGAGACTCCCGGGGCGCACCGGTCGCTCGAGGGGGTGGAAGCGGTGCGCCGAGCGGTCGAGATCGATCAGCGGCCGATCGGGCGAACCCCGCGCTCGGTTCCGGCGACCTACGTGGGGGTGTGGAACGAGCTTCGAAAGCTCCTTGCCGCAACGCCGGAGGCTCGGGCTCGGGGTTATCAAGCATCACGCTTCTCCTTTAACGTAAAAGGTGGCCGCTGTGACCACTGCGACGGCCAGGGCGCACTCACCGTCGAGATGAGCTTTCTTCCGCCGGTCCTCACGCCGTGTGAGCGCTGCGGTAGTCGACGGTTCAATCGAGAGACGCTCGAAGTCCGCCTCCTTGGGATGACCGCGGCAGACATCCTGGCCCTGGAGGTGAGCGCGGCCACGGACGCGTTGCGTTCGTTTCCAAAGATTCGACGACCGCTCGAGCTCTTTTCGGACCTTGGCCTTGGGTATCTGACGCTCGGTCAACCGTCGAATACGCTCAGCGGTGGAGAGGCGCAGCGGCTGAAGCTCGTGACCGAGCTCTCGCGGCGGGGTCCGGGCGGCTGCGTCTACGTCATGGACGAGCCGACGACAGGGCTCCATCGGGATGATGTCACCCGGCTCATTCAGGTGATGCAGCGGCTGGTGGATCGGGGCGACACGGTGGTGGTCATCGAGCACCATCCGGACGTGATTCTCGCGGCCGACTACGTAGTGGACCTCGGTCCCGACGGCGGAAGAAAGGGGGGCAAAGTCGTGAGCCGGGGAAACCCCGAACAGATCATGGCATCCAAGAAGAGCCACACCGGAGAGGTCCTCCGGGGCTACACCCGTCGACGTTGACGGGAGCCTGCAGGTCCGAGTGGGGGCCTTGGGGCGGGTTAATCGAGGCTGATTTCCGAAAGCTCCGGGCTCGCCTTGATCGGTGCGTCGGTCTTGTCCTGCACGTCGCTGGCGCTCACGCCGGCGGCGATCTCGCGAAGGAGAAGGCCATCGCCGGTGACGTCCAGGACCGCGATGTCGGTGATGATCCGATGGACGACCCGGGTCCCGGTGAGCGGAAGAGAGCAGGACTCGACGATCTTTGGCGCCCCCTTCTTGGATACGTGTTCCATGATCACGACCACGCGCTTTGCGCCGACCACGAGATCCATCGCGCCACCCATGCCCTTGACCATCTTGCCAGGGATCATCCAGTTGGCGAGGTCGCCGTACATGCTGACTTCCATCGCCCCGAGGATCGCAAGGTCGATATGCCCCCCGCGGATCATTGCGAACGACGTACTGCTATCGAAGGTCGCCGAACCCGGCACCATCGTGATGGTTTGCTTGCCGGCGTTGATGAGGTCTGGGTCCTCGTCTCCCGCAATAGGGAACGGGCCAATCCCAAGCAGGCCGTTCTCGCTTTGGAGCATCACTTCGACGCCGTCCGGAATGTAGTTGGCGACGAGCGTTGGCATGCCGATGCCGAGATTGACGTAGTAGCCATCTCGTAGTTCTTGGGCGGCGCGCTGAGCGATCTGATCTCGCGTGAGCATCTCTATGCCTCCCTCGTAGTGCGCCGTTCGATGCGTTTTTCATGCGTGCCCTGCACCACGTGCTGAACGAACACTCCCGCGGTGTGAATCTGGTCGGGCTCGAGCGAGCCAACTTCCACAAGCTCTTCGACCTCGGCGATGGTGACCCGACCGGCCATCGCGCAGAGCGGATTGAAGTTCCGTGCGGTCTTGCGGTAAAGGAGATTTCCGTAGCGGTCGCCCTTCCACGCCTTGACGAGGGCGTAGTCGGCCGCGATCCCGCGCTCGAGGAGGTACGTCTTGCCGTCGAACTCCCGGGTCTCTTTGCCTTCGCCGACCTTCGTGCCAACCCCCGCCGGGGTGTAGAAGCCGGGAATGCCGGCGCCCCCCGCGCGAAGGCGCTCTGCGAGGGTGCCCTGAGGAACGAGTTCTACCTCGAGCTCGCCGGACAAGAACTGACGCTCGAACTCTTTGTTCTCGCCCACGTAGCTCGAGATCATTTTCTTGATCTGCTTTTGGGCGAGAAGAAGACCGAGCCCGAAATCGTCGACCCCGCAGTTGTTCGACACCACAATGAGTCCACGAACGCCTTTCTCTCGGAGGGCAGCGATCGAAAGCTCGGGGATGCCGCAGAGCCCAAACCCGCCGGCGACCACCGTGGCCCCGTCTTCGATTCCCGCGACCGCCTCTCGGGCGGAGCTGAGCACCTTGTCCATGGCGCCGAAGTACCACTCGGGGCAGGGAAATTGCCAGCGCGCTCTCTCCGTCTCGCGAAGCCCTGCGGTTCCGATTTTCCCCTCGCCACTTCGCCTCCTCGTCGGTGGTCCCCCCACGCGACCGGACACCGGGAATCGAGGTGGGTTGCGAATCCCCGCCACCCTTCAACCCGAGGTTTTCCGAGAAAGGTCTGCGTGAGGACTCTCACTGGTTTCCAGCGCGTTTCGTCCCTGCAATCGTTCGAAGTGATGGTGAAGGTTCTACTGCTCGTCTTTGCGGTCTCGCTCGGATGGCTTCTCGGAGGGAGAACGGCCGAGGGTCAGACCCTACTCGAAGGCCGGTTTCCCGACGGCCGACCAGCCCCGCTCCGGTTGATCGAAGAAGCGGTCACGGTGCAAATCGATGGGCAGCACGCAACCTCCGTCATCCGGCAAACCCACCGAAACGAGGCAAACGCACAGATCGAAGGACGCTACCGCCTGCGGGTGGGCCGAGGCGCCCAGGTCGAAGGTTTCGTTTACTACAACGGCACCGACAAGATCGTGGGGGAAGTGTTCGAGCGAGAACTTGCGCGCGAGATCTACCGCGACGTGACGACTGCGCGGCGCGACCCCGGCCTCCTCGAGCAAGAAGGCGAGGGTGAGTTTGTGTTCCGGATCTTCCCGATTGCCCCGGGAGAGGACAAGCGGGTCGAAGTCCGGTTCTCCGAGTGGTTGCCTCGGCAAGGGAACCAGGTGCGCTATCGGGTTCCGGTGCGGCGGGGAGACAGCCGGATCCGAATCACGGTGGATAGCGAGCGAGAACTCTACGACTTCGAGTCGCCGACCCACGATTTCGAGGTCGTGGGCCCTCGCGGGGGGCCGTATCTCATCCGGGTGGGGTCGGCGCAGGGAGAACCGACGGCTTTTGAACTTCGGTATCGGATTCGCGAGGCTCCATTCGAACTCGCGGGATATGTGCATCGGGACGTCGGCCAAGACCCCTATCTGCTCCTCACGATGCCGACCGCGGACCCGGTTCGGTCTCGTCGGGCCCCAATGTCGCTCACCGTGATCCTTGACCGGTCTGCGAGCATGGCAGGGCTCCCGCTGGAGGAGGTTCAAGGAGCGGGTCGAGCGATCCTCGCCGCCCTCGGGCCGAACGACCGACTCAACTTTGTGGCGTTCAACAACTCCGCGGAGGCGCTGTTTGATACGCCACGCCTTTTGACTCCCGCGGTGCGCGGCGAGGCCGAGGCGTTCATCGCACAGCTGGAGGCGCGGGGGGGAACGAACCTCGCGGGCGCGTTGACCGGAGCGATCGCCGATCCGTCCCGGCGATCCGGCCGAGAAGAAACCGTGATCTTGGTGACCGATGGGCGCTCGGACGGTCGGGCGGTGCTTCGTCTTGCCTCCGACCCGGACGCGAATGTCCGAATGCACACCGTCGGTGTCGGTCGAGGGATCGATCGGGCGCTCCTCGAGAGCCTCGCCCGGAGCTTTCGAGGGCAGTTCCACTACGTCCAGGACGCGGCAGTCCTCGAAGCGGTGATCCTCGGTGTGTTTCGTCGCCTCGGCACTCCCGTCCTTACCGACCTCGAGCTGACCTTCTCCGGGGCTCGCGCGATCGGGATCTATCCGCGCGCCCTCGGACCGCTGCACGCCGGAGAAGAGTTTCGCGCGGTCATGCGAATCGAGAGCGGGACCACGGCCACCGCGATCCTGTCCGGTCGACGGGACGGCCGCCAATTCGAGCGTCGACTCGCCGTCACCATTCCTCCCCAGGAGCGGAATCCTTGGGTCGCTCGGCTCTGGGGACAGGGTCGCGTGGAGGATCTGCTCGAAGAAGTTGCACGGGATGGTGAGAGCCGGGAGCGGCTCGACGAGATCATCTCGCTTTCGATCGGGTACAACATCGTCACTCCTTACACTGCGTTTCTTGCGATTCCCGAGGCCGAGCTCACTCCGACCGCGGCGGACCTTCTCGCGGAGGGCCGCGCAGAGCGGCAGCGGATCTTGGTGAGGCAGCAAGACGCCACGGCGGTCCGGCTCGCCGGGAGCGCCCAGCAGACCATCGACGTGGTCCCTGGCGTGGCCTCGGGGACGCCGGCACCCTCGCCGCCGACGTCGCTTGCTCCTCCGATGGATGCGTCGCTCGAGGTCGAAGAAACGCACATGGAGCGGCAGGTTCAGGCGGCGCCCGAGCCCATGGAGGACTCCGGCGATGACGAAGCAGAGCCGGCCGTCGCCTACGCAGAAACGGCACCCGGATGCGGCCGATGCACACCTTCGCCCGGGGAGTCGCCCGGCGGCTGGTTCGGGTTTGTCCTCATCGCGATCTTCGCTCTCCGCCGGACACGAAACACTCGCCGGTAGTCGCGGTCATCAAGCACCGCGCTCTGGGCCTTGGAATGCCCGCCTAAGGGTCGTCGCAGAGGCAATCAGCGTTGTCGCACCAGGGACAGACGATCGGGTCGTGGCGCCGCTCGTGCGTGGACTCGGCCGGCGGCTCCTCGGCGACCGTCGCCATCGGATGGCGGGGGGGGCGCGGCCGCTCCGGTCGAGGCTCGTGGAGCGCGACATCGATGGTGCCGCGCCGATCGGGGTCGATGAGCAGCGTTTCGTCGCTGAAGCCGGGTCGACGCACGGTGAGCTCGTAGGCCGACGCCTCCAAACGAAGGCGAAGCGGAGTGGAGCCGATGATCACCCCGTCTCGATAGACCATCGCCTCGGATGGGTCGGACCGGAGATCGATCGCCTCGAGTTCGTTCGTGCCGACACTGTCGCCCGAACCGAGGTCTCGGACGCCTTCCGAGTTGTCGCTCGCCGGACCCGCGGCCGCCGGCGGCGCAATCGGAGGAGTCGCCGCCGCGAAACGCGCGGGTTCCGGCTCGGGAGGCGCCTCCCGCTCGCCCGCCAAGCTCAACGCGAGCGCGCTTCCCAGCACGGCAACGATCGCGATTCCGCCGAGCGCATAAGCGGCGACCGGGCGCTTCTTGGCCGGGGTCTCCGGCGCCGGAGCCGACGGGGGAGGGGGTGGCGTGGTGCTCGTGGTCAGCCGCTGCGTCGCGGCGAGGGTGACCGCCGGCCGTTCCAGGTTCCGTACGGTTGCAGAAAACCGACGGGCGAACGCTCCCGCGCTCGAAAATCGATCCTCCGGTTCAAGGCTCATCGCTTTTTCCACGACCTGGGCGAGGAGAGCGGGCACGGTGCGACGCTGGGAGGTGAGCGGAGGAAAGCGTCCCTCGAGGACCGCCGCCATGATCTCGCTCGGAGTCCCTCCGAACGGGACCTTCGCGGCCAGGGCGACGTAGCTGATGACGCCAAGCGCATAGACATCTGCGCGACAGTCGATGCTCCGTGCATCCCGGAGCTGTTCGGGCGCCATGAACCGCGGCGTTCCGAGGAGCTCGCCGGTGACCGTCAGCCGTTCGAGTGCGATCGAGGTGGCAATGCCAAAGTCGATGAGTTTCACCGGTGCGGCCGGGTCCCCAGTGAGAATAATGTTCGATGGCTTGAGGTCCCGGTGCACCATGCCGGCCTGGTGCACCGCATCGAGGGCGCTCGCCGCGCTGTCCAGGATCTCGGCCACTGGCGTGGGGGCGAGGGGGGCGGCTTGCCGGAGATGATGCAGAAGCGTGACCCCGCGGAGGAGCTCCATCGCGAGGTAGATGTGCTGGTCGTCCGAGATCCCACAGTCCAAGATGCGCACCACCCCGGGGTGCGAGATGGCGTCGAGGAGTTGCGCCTCCCGCCGAAAGCGCCGCACGGTGTGTTCAGTGGCGTGCTGACGCAGCACCTTGACCGCGATCTCTCGGTCCGTCCGGGTGTCGGTGGCCCGGTACACCGAACCCATCCCCCCTTTGCCGATCGTCTCGCCGACGAGGTAGCGCCCGCCGAGCATCGTCCCGCCGGTGACCACCACGGTGTCCTCAGTCTCAAAGTCGAAGGGGGCGGGCATCGGAGTCAGAGCTGAGAGGGCAGGGCTAGCGTAGCAGAACCCTGTGGGGGAGGTACGCACACCTCCGCCAACCGGATCGCTCCCCGCGCGTCGCGGCGAAGAAGCGTCTCCGAAGGCCAAGCTCGGAGTGGTTCAGCGAGGCCGGTCGCCGCCGACGGCGCAGACGATCGGAACGTGATCAAAGTAGACCGCATCGGTGACCTCGCCGGTGCGGCAGCTCCCTCGAAACGCATCGCTCACCACGTGGTCGATGTTGAGGAGGCCTGCGTAGGTGGGGTCTGCGATCGGGGACCCGTCCGAGATGAACTGAAAGGCTTTGCCTTCGCCCACGAAGTCAGTAAAGCGGAGCGCGGACGGGTCGCCGTCCCGCAGCCGCGCAGGGTCGGTGTTGAGGTCGCCGAGCACCAGGTTGGCATTTCCGTTCGCTGCCGGACTGCCGTCGAGGTCGACGAAGACCTGCTCAAACTGCGCGACACGGCACGCCTGCTCGTCCGCTTCGAATCCCGACGTCCCGTGAATGTTCACCACCGTGATCGACCCTCCGTCAGTAAGGTCGATGACCCCCCGACCGATTCGGGAACCGCTTCCGCATCCGTCGATTGGCGCACCTGCGAGCCCTTCGAGACAGTGCGCTTCGCCGCAGCCGCGAAATGAGCCGAAGTCCCGCCGCACCGCAGCGCACTTGTCCGGTTTTCCGAGATGGCAGGCGATCTGGTAGTCGGCCCCCAACACCCGCTCAGCCACCGACACGTCCATCGCCTCGGCGTTCTCGCACACGAAGCCCGAACGGCCTTCCGGCGGTACCACGCCACAGTCCCCGCCGAAGATTTCCTGAAACACCACGACCTCTGGTCGAAGCTCCGCGAAGAAGGTCCGAGTGGCATCGATCGCCGGGTTCCAGGCGAGGCCGTTGCCGTAGTACTGGTCGGAAGTCTCCGCGTCCGTGCTGGTGTAGCCGTCGTCCGGAGGATCGTCGTGGCCCAGTCCGTCGGTGGTTCCGGTATTGAAGGTCACAGCAGTAAACGAAAACTCCGGCGGAGGCGCGTCCACGGTCACCGCGTCCGACGAGCCGTCGGCACCCACGGTCGCGCTATCGCCTATCGAGGCGTCATCCCCCGACGGGTCACTCCCCGAGGAGTTATCGTCCCCGCATGCGCAGAGGGCAAGGCAAGCGAGGGCGACGAAGTGCGCCTCACGAAGCTTCGACAAGCGGGTAGGGAGCGTCCTATGACGAAAGCACGGCATCGCGAAAGCGACCAAAAAGGTACATCGCGTCGTGAGGCCCTGCACTCGCTTCCGGATGGTATTGAACGCTGAAGGCCCCGCTATCGCGGTGATGGATTCCTTGGCAGGTTCCATCGTTGAGGTGCACATGAGTGAGGTCGCAGCGCCCTTCCAGGGATGCGATGTCGATCGCGAAGCCGTGGTTCTGGGTGGTGATCTCGACTCGTTGGGTCTTGAGGTCTTTCACCGGTTGATTGAGCCCTCGATGTCCGAACTTCAGCTTGTACGAAGAGCATCCAAGGGCGAGCGACAAAATCTGATGGCCGAGGCAGATGCCAAAGAGCGGCTTCTTTCCGAGGAGGCTCTGCACGGTTTGAATGCCGTCGGCGACGGCGGCGGGGTCGCCAGGCCCGTTGGAGAGGAACACCGCGTCGGTTCCCAGTCCGAGCACATCCTTGGCCGACATCGATGCGGGCACCACAGTGACCTCGGCCCCCGCGTCCACAAGGCAGCGTAGGATGTTTCGCTTCACTCCGTAGTCGATCGCCGCGACGGAGAATTTCTTTGACGGTGGGGGTTCCGCGCTTCCCCACGACCCCGAACCCTCGGTCCACGGGAACGGTTCCTTGGTCGACACGACATCGGTGAGGTTTTGCCCCTCCATCTTCGGGGCCGCTCGGGCTCGGTCGCAGAGGATGTCGCGAGTTTCGGTTCCGATCGCGGCCCGCATCGCGCCTTTGCTGCGAATGTGGCGGGTGAGCGCCCGGGTGTCGACCCCGGCGATCGCGGAGATCGCATGCTCTTTGAGATACTCGTTGAGCTCGCCTTCGGCTCGCCAGTTCGATGAGCGGCGCGCCATCTCGTGCACAACGAACCCCGACACAAAAGGACGTTCCGTTTCTCGATCGTCCCGATTGATCCCGACATTGCCCATCTGCGGAGCGGTCATGGTGACGATCTGGCCGCAGTAGGAGGGGTCGGTGAGCACCTCCTGATAGCCGGTCATTCCGGTGGTGAATACGACCTCGCCGGTCACCGTTTGCTCCGAGCCGCAGGCGACGCCGGGAAAGGCAGAGCCGTCTTCGAGTACGAGGCGGGCTTCCGGGCCAGTGGTTGAGCTCATGTCAGGTCCTTGGTGAGGGGGAGTGGGCGGCATCGTCGAGCGACCGTCCAATAGGCAAGCCACAGGTGGTGATCGGGGCACGTGGCCGCAAGGCGGGCGGCGAAACGGGTGAGACGGTTCAAGGGGCTCGCCGTCACGGTGCCTCCGCATCGGAGCGGTCGTACACGAGCTTCCCGCCGACGAAGGTCTGCCCCACCCGGCCTTGGAGCTCCTGACCGAGAAGGGGCGTGTTGTGGCTCTTGGACGCAAGTTGGTCTCGGGTCACCGTCCACCGGTGGTTCGGGTCGAGTACCGTCACGTCAGCCACCGCGCCAACGGCAAGCGAGCCCCCGTCGAGCCCTCCGAGACGTGCCGGGGACGTGCTCATCGCATCGATCAGTCGAAGCGGCGTCAACACGTCGTCTCGTACCAGTCCGAGCATCGCCGCGACCGCCGTTTCGAGACCGTTGATCCCCACCGCCGCGGCATCGAACTCGCAGTCTTTCTCTAGCGGGGTGTGGGGTGCGTGGTCTGTCGCGATGCATTCGATCGCGCCGTCGCGAAGGGCCTGGCGGAGCGCCTCGACGTCTTCGGGTTCCCGGAGTGGAGGATTGACCTTGCAGTGGGTGTCGTAGCCCAGCACTGCCTGGTCGGTGAACAGGAGGTGGTGCGGCGTAACCTCTGCGGACACGGGAAGGCCGCGCGCTTTGGCTTCCCCTACGAGGCGGGCCGCGCCAGCGGTCGAGAGATGGGCCACGTGATAGCGGGTCCGGGTGCGGGCAGCGAGGAGGATGTCGCGGGCCACGATGATGTCCTCTGCTTCCCGGGGCCAGCCGCGGAGGCCGAGCTGCGCCGCGGTCGGGCCCTCGTGCATCTGGGCTCCCGCGGTCAGGTGATGGTCTTCGCAGTGTTGGGCTACCAGGAGGTCAAACGTTGCCGCGTACTCGAGGGCGTGGCGCATGACCGCTGCGTTCATCACGCAAAGTCCATCATCGGAGACACCGATCGCTCCGGCCTCTTTGAGATCGGCCATCTCGGTCAGTTCGTCCCCTCGGAGTCCACGAGTGATCGCACCGAACGGGTGGAGCCGAGCACCCGAGACGTCCGCCGCCCGTGCCATCATCGTCTCGGTGATCGCCCGGGTGTCGTTCACCGGGGTGGTGTTGGGCATGCAGCAGACGGCACTGAACCCTCCTGCCGCGGCGGCTCGAAGTCCGCTTTCGATGTCCTCTTTGTATTCTTGGCCGGGTTCGCGAAAGTGGACGTGGAGATCGATGAGTCCGGGAACCACCCAGTGCTCCGACGCGTCGATGGTCCGGACGTGTTCACCGGAGACTCCTTCCGCCGCGCCGGGTCCACAGCGGAGAACCCGGCCTCTCTCGATGACGAGGTCGGCACGCTCGTCTCGATTGGACGCGGGATCAACAACCCGTCCCCCGAGGAGTACCGTGGTCTCGGCCGAGGCGGTCATGGCCTCCGCCTTATGGTAGCCCGGGCGGAGCTGTCAACTGCTGCGGTGGAGGACACTGCTGCGGTGGAGGAGCTGCCGGTGGAGGACACTGCTGGCCTGACGACCGATGGGAGGACGCGAAACCGCATCCCTACGAGCACCGAAGCCGAGGAGGCGGCTCGAAACCGAGGGCCAAGCAGGCGACGGTCGCGATGGGTCCGCCACGAACGAACCCAACCGTACCGACCCAACCGAGCCGTACGAGCACGTTTTACGGGCGAGTTTTACCCACCCGTGGAAATCGACGAGCCCGCCGACAACCCGCGAGAGGCTCAGACGGCTTCTTGCTCGAGCCCGTCGTCCGGAGCGCCGACGGTTCCGACCGACGAGACGTCCCCCGCCTTCGACTTCTGCTTTTCCAGCCGGGTCTTCATCGAGATGACCTTCCGGTAGAGCGAAGCGAACTCTTTGTGGCGGGCCGCCATCGTGGGAGTGCCGCCTCGGAGGATCGTCGCGAGGATGAACTCGAGGACCTGAATCTCGCCTTCCGAGAAGCTGTTGCTGATACGCATGAGCGGAGATCTACCATCGGCAGCACCGCATGACAATTGGTGACGTGAGATGTAGCGTCACAAAATGTCATTTCCGTAACCAGATCGTTGGAAAACTCAATGAGATCACTCGAGGATCGGAAGGTATGGCCAGCCGCACGATCGTCGCGCATCCGAATCCACCGCGAGAGTGTCGTGCATGAGCCCACGACGATCGCCTTGACACGAGACAGAAATCCACTGCGGCCACGATGAGATGGTTTCTTCATGCACGAAGGAAGCCACGCCAAGCCGTCGTGTCCTTCAAGAGCGGGTGTTGGTACTCGACCCGTCACACGCGCGACTGCGATCGTGTGGGGGCCGGCCAGCGCTTCTCTTCGACCGCGTGATTCTCAGGGCTCTCGCGGCGCTCCCGTTCACACGAGGTCGGCGGTCGTGACCCGGAGCACTTCGTCGATGGTCGTTACCCCGGCCATGATCTTCTTGATGCCCGCCATCCGGAGCGTGTCGACACCACCGCGAATCATCTCGGCCTTGAGCTCGGCGGTGGAGCATCCCTGAAGGACCATCTCTTTGAGTCGCTCAGTAAACGGCATCACTTCGTAGAGCGCGATTCGTCCCTTGTATCCCGTGCCCCCGCAGGTTCGGCAGCCCCCTCCCCGATACACCACCGGAGTCGCGCGCTGCTCTTCGGTGAAACCGATCTCCGCGAGGGTTGCTTCCTCGACTTCTTGCTCCGCCTTGCAGTCTTCACAGATCTTCCGCGCCAGGCGCTGGGCAAGCACAAGGTTCACGCTCGCGGTCACGAGGAAGGGCTCGACGCCCATGTTCAGAAGCCGCGTCACGGTGCTGGGGGCGTCGTTGGTGTGCAGCGTCGAGAGCACCAAGTGCCCGGTAAGCGCGGCTTTCACTGCGATTTCCGCGGTTTCAAAGTCTCGAACCTCGCCGACCATGATGATGTCGGGGTCCTGCCGGAGAAAACTCCGGAGGGACGCAGCGAAGTTCAGGCCGATGTCTTCGTGCATCTGCACCTGGTTGATCCCAGGGAGGTTGTATTCGACCGGGTCCTCGGCCGTGCTGATGTTGGTCGACGGCTCATTGAGCTCGGTGAGCGCCGAATAGAGGCTCGTGGTCTTTCCCGATCCGGTTGGCCCGGTGACCAGCACCATTCCATAGGGCTGATGGATCTCTTTTCGGAAGCTCTCGAGGGCCGCCGGATCGAACCCGAGCTTGCTCATGTCGAGCTGAAGGTTTGACTTGTCGAGGAGACGGAGGACCAGCTTCTCGCCCCAGATCGTCGGAAGCGACGACACGCGAAAGTCCATCTCCCGACCCTTGCCGAGCTTGAGCTTGAT
>JBCCZL010000154.1:0-17655 GCA_039187775.1 Myxococcota bacterium | reverse complement strand
TCAACCTGCTCGTATGCTCTATCAAATTTTCTTTTATGTTGTGCGTTCATCTGTTCAAATGTCAAAACTCCTACATAACTTGAAACGGAAGTTGCTCGGAAAGCATTTCTAACAGCACGAAGAATGGATCCAGCTAGCTTCTCTGGAGTACTGTCCGTGCGCGATCGGCCCGCCGGGATCCGGTTCTCCAAGCAGCTCTGGGGCGCGCCCGGCGCGAACCACTCGGTTGCGATACCAGAGCGCTCGTCCTTCGCGGAGCCGAACGCCATGGACCATTCCCTGGCCGCTGAAGTAGTGAAGGTTCGAGGCGATCGGACCGAGGGCGTTCGGTCCGTTGCGCACATAGAGGCCGTCGAGTTCGGGGGGGATCACCCCATCCACGGTGAGGTCGTCGTAGCTCGACTCGGTGTCGATCGGAAGGAGAGGGATGTGTTGGTAGCGCTCGTTGCCCATGGCCGGTTCCTAGGGCGCGGCGCCGAGCGCACAAAGGCGAGCCTCTCCACACCCCCCTGCGCAGCGGTGCACAAGAGCCGGAAGGCCGGGGTAAGCTCGGGTGATGGCCTCTACCCTCACCGTCCATGGAAGACTGGAACGAGATCCGAATCGCCTTTGAGGTTGCTCGCTGTGGCACGCTGAGCCGGGCTGCGGATGTCCTCGGTTTGCATCGCGCTACGGTGATGCGGCATGTGGATTCGCTCGAGAGCAAACTCGGCGCCAAGCTTTTCGTGCGTCATCCGCGGGGATACTCCCTCACCGATGCCGGAGCCGAACTCCTCCGGGTCGCTGGAGAAGTCGACGGGCAGCTCGGCGGTTTTCTGAATAGGGCCCAACGGCTCGCGTCCGCATTCACGGGAGAACTCACGATCACATCGGTCGATGAGATCGCGCCGTGGCTTTTGCCGGCGATGATCGCGTTTCGAGACGCGCACCCCGAGGTCCGGGTGCGCTACGTGGCGAGCCCGCGCTTGTTTAGCCTCGATCTCGTCGAAGCCCACGTTGCGGTACGGCTGGGCCCCAAACCAAACCACCCCGACCAGGTTGTCCAGCACTTCTTCACGATGGAGTTCGCGATGTATGCCCACGCGGACTACGTGGCGCATCATGGCAAGCCTTCGTCCGAGACCGAGCTTGCCAACCATCACTTCGTGGGCTCGGACGATCGTGAAGGGCGAGAACCGTTCGACGGTTGGCTTCAGGAGCGGGTCCTCCAAGACAACATTGTCTTCCACAGCAAGAATCAACGGGTGCGCGCCGAAGTGATCGGCGCGGGGTGCGGGCTCGGGTTTCTTCTGACCGACTACGCGGAAGCGAACCCCGAGCTTGTTGAAGTGATGCCCGCTCGGCGCGAGTGGGAGGTTCCGGTGTGGCTCGTGACCCACGCGGACCTCCACCGGGTTCCCAAGGTGCGGTCCTTCTTGCAGATGTTGGCCGAACATCCGGCGCCAACGTTTTGATCGCTCATCGGACCAAGCGAGTTCTGCGCGTTAGTCCTTCACCCGCGTGAGCTTGGTCGATGATCGGGGTGGAGGCGCCGCCGGCCGTCGTGCCGAGCCGACGAGGAATACCCGAGGTGTTTCGTGGAGGCAGCGAAGCGGTCGGTGCGGCGGACGGGGGTGGATCCGTCGCGAGGGCGATCCATGTCACGCGGGTGAAGGACTAGTCGGCGTTTGGAATGAGCCCTAGTTCTTGGAGGAGCGCGCAACGACCGGCGACGAGTTCGTCGACGACCGTCAAGGGTTCGTTGGCCACCAGGAACGCCGGCGCTGCCGAGGTGTAGGCTGGCCAGCTCGGGGTGGTTGTGGGCGCGCCGTTCCGCGCAAAGGACGTCCAGGCGGCCTGCAGGTTTGTCGAGAGAGCCTGGTCGTCGGGGCCCTGGGGCGCCGCGCCGAAGTTGCCGAACACGAAGGCGAGCTCGAAACCGTGAAAGGCACCAAGGAATCCGGCTGCGCCAGTGATCTCGCGCGTGAAGTAATAGCTGTAGACCGATTCGGGGCCGTCGGCCGCCGCCTGCACCATCGCGTAACCCGGACATACGAACGAGAGCTCTCCAAACGCCGCGTTGTATGCGGCTTTCGGCGTCGGGTACGCGCTCGCGGGGTACAGCGCCAGGAGCTCGTCTCCGAGCCTTGTCCCAAGGGCGGTACGAGCGATCGTCTGATACGCGGCTTCGTTTGGAACGGGAGTGCCGAGGGTGAAGATCGTGGCCTCATCCTGATTGCTCCCGATCATCAGCGCCAGGTCGCGCTCGCCCCGTCGGAAGAGGTCGAAGGGATCCTCGGTGAGCACCACCCCGTCCAGGTTTGGACGAAACTCGGCAAGGCCCACGCTGGTCGGCATTCCCGTCTCGCCCGCAGCGACGAGGTCAGCCACCGGTGCGTTTCGCATGCAGGCGACGACATCCGCGGCGTCTCCGCAACCCGCGGCCTCCACGATCTCGGCGCCCCGCGAGATGGCGGACTGGGTACCAATCCGGGGTCTTCGAAGCGCGGGAAAATTGTAACAGCCTCCGCCGCTTTGAATGATCGCGCGGGAGAAGAGCCCGTCGGCGAGCGGAGAACCGAGGAGCGCACACACCGACACTCCGCCCGCCGACTCGCCAAAGATCGTCACGTTGGCGGGGTCTCCACCGAAGGCCGCGATGTTGGTCTGCACCCAGTTCAGTGCGGCGATCTGGTCGAGGATGGCGTAGTTGCCTGCGCTGTCGTTGCCGCTTTCGGCGGCGAGGCCCTCGGTCGCGAGGAGGCCGAGGGTGCCGAGCCGATAGTTGATGGTGACGAGTACGATATCGCCCGCGGTTGCGAGACTGGTCCCTTCATAGGTGTCGTCGCTGCTCGCGCCGAGCTGAAAGCCGCCTCCGTGAATGAACACCATGACGGGTCTTGCTTCGCCGCCCGATGGCTGGGCCCAAACGTTCAGCGTCAGGCAATCTTCATCGCCGGTCACATCGCCGGGCGGAGAGATCGGGTTCTCTCTTTCCCGCTGCGGGCACACCGCTCCAAACTCCGAGGCTTCGAAGGTTCCTCCGGCGAATGGGAGGGGCGCGCCAGGGGGTCGAAACCGCGCATCGCCGACAGGAGGTGCGGCGTAGGGGACTCCGAGAAAGACACGGAGGCCTTCGTCGTTTTCGGTTCCCTGAACGAAGCCCGCGGGGGTGGGAATGAGGAGCGGGTCTGTGGGTATCGGCGCGTCGGACAGCTCGGCGTCCCCATCGCCCATCGCGTCCACCGTCGCCCCGTCTGGATCGGCGCCAGCGTCTGCTCCGACCGACGTGTCATCGCCGCAGGCGAGCAGCGTCCAGGAAATGAGACCGAACGATACCGCGGCGTGGCGTGCCGAGAGTGTCGCGGGAGAAGCGGGTTCGAAAGGCACGAGGCATGTCTGAGCAACCGACGTGCCAGGATGACTCCCTCCGCTCTCTGGAGGAGCTTCGCTTCAATGATGAGGTCTATCGGTCTCAGCCGGAGTGCGCCCTTGCACACACGAAAACCATGAGGGAACGGGTCCAACCCCATTTCAGTGATCGGGCCGAAGTCCCGGCGGTCGGGGAGATTTCTGCTACCTCTAACGGTCGTGGCGAAGAAGGGTCGAAAGCCAGGACGGCCATCGGGAAGGGCTGGACCGGTCATCGAACGGTCCGATCTCTTGGAGGTCGCGGTTCGTCTGATTGGAGAGCGTGGCTTCGAAGGGACTTCGGTACGGGCGATCGCGGCGGCGGCGGGCGTGAGTCACGGAACCGTTCAACACCATTTTCCAACGAAGGAAGACCTGTGGAAGGCGATCGTAGATGAGGTTGTGGTGAAGAGCGGACGGCGCGGACCGATCGCCTCGCCACCGGAATCCATGAACGAGGCGGTCCAAGCAAGGATCGAAGCTGCGTTTTCGCGACCAGGGTTTGCGGGCGCGGTGCTTCATGAGAACACGCCCGATGCGGCCCCTCGCCTCGAGTACCTCCGAGACGCGACCCGTCCACTCCAAGAGGAAAACCGCCGTCGGCTGGAGATGGCCGTGCGTGCCGGCCTCCTTCGGGAGGTGGATGTCATCACCCTCATGATCCTCTTCTCGATGGGCCTCTCGAGCATTGCCACGGCTCCCGCGGCGCTTCGCATCCTCTTTGATGTCGACCTCAACGACCGGGATCAGCGGGCAGCGCTGGTGGCCGGGGTGAGCGACATTCTTCTCTACGGACTCCTTCCTCGCCCCTAAGCCAACTCCCGGTTTTGATGCCTCACCCCGCACATCAATAAATATGTCAAATGTATTGAAACCTCCAAAGAGTGCTGTAGATTCGGGAGCATGTGGAAGATTGACGCCTCGACACCTCGCTTTTGCTGCGGCCGTGACCCCGACTCGTGGAGGCTCGTGTTGTGTGCGGCGGCCATCACGTTCCTCGGCGGGTCGTCGTCCGCCAAGGGCCAGTCGGCGCCGATTGCTTCCATCGAGTACGAAGAGATGTTGGGGACCGAGATTTCGGACTCCGTTGGGGATGCGACCCTCCGTTTGTCGACGATTCGCGTTCGGGGAAATGTTCCACTTCGCTTGGACGACGCGGTGCTGGTCCCAGGGGTCTTCTACACCAGCACCTTCGTCAGCTTGGACTCCGACGTCGATCTTGGTGCGCCGGATACGTTTCATGAGCTGGGAGTGAGCCTCGCACTGGTCCAGCCGCTCAGTGAGGCCTGGTCGCTTCAGTTTCGCGTGGCGCCATCGATCGCGACCGACTTTTCCAACGTCGAGGGTGATAACTTTCGCATCGCCAACCTGGTTCTCGCGACGCACCGATTCAACTCGTCCTTCAGCCTCGGGTTCGGCTTCTTGCTGAACTATATCGTCGGTGAACTCCTGCCGCTTCCGGTGCTCACCGTGGACTGGCGGCCGGTCCCATTCTTTTTTGCCGAGGTGTTTCTGCCGCAGCGGATCCGGGTGGGATTTGCCATCGGCGATCGCGTGGAGCTTGGCCTTTCCGCGCAGCTCCGAGGAAATCGATACTCGGTGTCCAATGACAACGCGCCAAGACTTGACGCCCTCGTCTTTTCCTCGGCGCACGGCGGCGCGTTCGCGAGCGTTCGACTATTCAGCGGCCTCTGGCTATTGGCCTACGGAGGCGTCACGGCCGTTCGCCGATTCGATCTCCTCGACGATGATGAGGAGCTCGCGAGCACCGACCTCGAAAATGGCCCGATCCTCCAGGTGTCGCTCGAGTTTCGACCTCCGCGACCTTCCGATGGACCCGAGGGAGCCTTAACCGACGACCGGTCGGCACGTCTCGCCCCGACGGATCTCTCCCTCGCCGTCGGGAATTAGATTCATGCCGAAGTAGACTTTGCTGTCGATGGTGCGATAGGTCGCGAGGGTCCGGAGCGGCTCCTTGCCGGCGGCGCCGGTGGCGGGATCGATGGTGGTGACCTTGCAGCGTGAGCAGCGTTTGACGGCACGAAAGCGCATTGCTTCCGCCTCGAGCGCAGTCCAGTGATCTTCCGCGTAGGGCTCGTCTCCATCGACCACCAAGTTTGGGCGGAAGCGCTCCATCGACATTGGCGTGCCCACCCTTGCGGAAAGATCGCGAAGCGAAGCCTCGGTGGCGACGAGGAGCGGATAGCCGTCGGCGAAACTCACGATGTCATCGGCCTGGCTGTACTTGGGGTCGACGGCGCGGCGTGAGCTTTCGGGCATGAACACCGCCTCGCAGTCGATGCCGAGGTACTCCGAGAACCAACCGCTCGCCGACGCATCCACGAGCGCGTCGCAACGGTCCTCCCACACTACCACCGAGCGCGTCTTGCCTTCAGTGAGGACGAGGGGGCGTCGCAGCTCGGGGGCGTCTGGCGCGCGAAGAACCAATGTCGCGCGGTCGATCGCGGTGCTGACGAGCGCGAGCCGCGGCTGGGTTCGCTGCGTTAGAAAGTGCCCGTCGGCGTCGACGAGCATCCACCGTCGATCCGACTTCAGCCCGCGTCGCGTCACCTGGGCCCGGTCGACCTGGATTCCGCGGCAGGCTTTGACCGGGTAGATAACGATGTCGGTGATCTGCATCCCGGGGAGGGTAACCCGATTCCCCCGGGGTCACGCCAACGCGGGTTAGAGCAGGATCGTCGGGCAGCCGAGCACGATCTCGACGTCCGCCGACTCGGCGAGGAGCTGGTCGCAGATCGGACCCTGAATAATGAGCGTATCGTTGGCCCCCGAGGTGTAGTTCCACGAGTTCATCGTCGCGTCGGAGGAGCGGCTCAGCACCTGGCGGGGCTGACCGGTGAAGGTCACGCCCACATTCACGCGGTTCGGGTCGAACATCGACGGGTCGTCGGACCGAGGCACCTCGAAGATGCAGCTATCGAGGAACTCCTGAGCGATGTCGCCGAGCGCGGTCTCGAAGTCGGCCTGGAAGTTTCCTTCGGCCGCGTTGTAGTGGCAGCAGTTCGGTGCGCCACCACACTGGGCCGGAAACAGCCCGGGGATCGGCGGCTGCTGACAGGTCAGGGGCATCGGGCAATCGGCGTTGCTTGCGCAGCTGCAGAAGCCGGGGATCGGAAGGCCGCCGGGAAACGGAAGACCGAGGCTCTCGCAGGTTTGGGTACCGGAGCAGTCGCTGTCTTCGAAGCAGGAATCCGCGGTGCACTCGGGAAGGCAAGTCGGGGTACGCCGCGTCCCGCCGTTGACCGCCATCTGGGAGAGGGTGTTGTTCTCCTGCGTCAGGCCCACAACGTAGGTTCGGTAGCCGCGGCTGCTCAGCTGGTTGCCCACCTCGGTCTGAAATGCATTTTCGTTCTCTTCATCGCAGTTTTCCGCACCGTCGGTCACCACGATGAGCCCCTTCTGGCCCGGCCCGGTCAGCGTGTCGAGATACTGATAGCCCGCGCGAGATGCGTTGAAGATCGGAGTGACGCCCCCGTTCGGCGTGATGTTGAGCGCACTCATGATCGGCGACCGGGTGGTGGAGAGCGGACCCATCGGAACCTCGGGCACGCCGCCTCCGAGGCTCACCGAGCACTGGCTGCCCGACGCGCCGGTCGGAAAGAGCATCAAGCCCATGCTCAGGTCGTCGGAGAGCGAGGTGAGGACCGAGCTGATGCCTCCTCGGGCAAGGTCCCACTTCGTTGGCCCCGAGTCACCGCTGGGCGGGCTGTCCATGCTGCCCGATGCATCGAACACAATGAGGAGGCTTCCTGGAACGCGCTGCGTGGGAATGGTGGCGGCGCCGCAGGCCGAGTTCGGGTCGAAGGGATCGCTCGCGTCGCCGACGTTCGGACGGTCGCCCACGTTTCGGTCGGCGCCGGTGGTGCTGTCACTTCCGGTGGACGCATCCCGCTCGGGGCCAGGCCCGGCACGGTCACGGCTCGAACAGCCGATGCTAAGCACCACGATCACTATCCCGATGGGACCCCACAAAAACTTGGTCACAGCCGCCCTCCGACACATGCGCGACCCCGAACGATCGCCAGCCCGTCATGATTGCGGAGGATTCTGCCGCCTACTGTGACTTACCTCAGTCTACCCAGTCTCATGTTGTAAAAACCCTATCGGGTGACTCGGCAATGGGTGCGATCGCTCCTCATTCCGAGGGAGTATCCGCCATCGCATCAGAAGCGGCGTCTATGGTGGCGTCTGCATCCGGCATGGCGGTCATGGCGTCTGCATCCGGCATGGCGGTCATGGCGTCTGCATCCGGCATGTCGCCAGTCCCACTCTCGGGGACTCCACTGTCCTCCTCCGGGCCCGCTTCGATAGGTCCGGCTTCCGGCATCGCCGCCTCGGGAACCACCGCGGCTTCCGGTTCGACGGTCCCCGCGTCGCAGCTCACACCCAGCGACGTATTCGGGGGCAGGCCCGCGTCGATGACTTCCATGCCGCTGGCGTCGGGATCTACGTCGGCGTCGATCATTTCGGCGTCGGCGTCGATCATTTCGGCGTCGGCATCCGGCATCGCGTCGCCGGCGTCCATGTCGGAGTTGCAACTCTCCGCATCGCCATCGCCGGCATCGGCGTCCAGCGCCGCATCGGCATCCCCCGCGTCACCCCCATCGACCGCGGCTTCGGCCCCACCGTCCATCGGAGGAAGCGTGCAGACACCGATCGTGCACACGAGTTGCGACGGGCAATCGCTGTTTCGAATGCACTCGTCGTCGCAGCCAGATCCAAGAGCGGCGAGGGCGAAAAGTGCAGGGAGCCGGCGGGCGAGTGAGAGGCTGCTAAAACTGAACATCGATCCCCAGCGTTCCGTTGAACATCAACACCACTGATTTGTCGGGAACGTCGCTCCCAAAGAAGAATGCGTCGACGGCGAACGTACCCACCACCCCGAGGGGCCCGGTGAGCGCAAGCCGTGCACCGATCGTTCCCTCGACCCCGGCCATCGAAAACGGAGCGAAGAAGATCGGCGCTCCGATGCCCGGTCGAAGGATGACGGGCCCAAGCTCGAGCTGGTACTCGGCGCGGGGGACGATCGCGACTGATGAGCGCCCGTCCACCTCCACGCGGACCGAGCCGCCGAGGGCGACGCTCGGATCTTCACTCGACCAAGTCCGGAAGTGGATGTCCATGAACACCGGAGTTCGGCGCTGGACCGACATGCCCTGACCGCTTCCCACGGACAGGCCGCTTCCTCCGCTGAGGCCCGCCGAAACGATCCGGGTTTGCGCATCCGCGGGGGATGCCGACGCGAGGGCACCGAGCACTATCACCGGCGCAAGGAGGCCACCCGCCCACCGAGTGCTTCGAGCGGGGAGTCGGCTCTCGTTTGAGATCCGGAACGAACTTCGGGTCGGGAGCACTAGGCGGCCGTGGGTGCGGGAAAGACCCAGCGAGGCATGTCGAGCTCGAGCTGTTCCTCGGGAACGACGATTTCGCACACGTGGGCCCGCTCGTCGAACGACACATGGACTTTCAGGTCGAGCTTCGAAGCGAGGTAAGTAAGGTTGTCGGCTGCCGCCGGGTCGCCATCCCCGCTCCAGAGCTCGGCCACGACCCGGAGGTGCACCGAGCCCTCGTCATCTTCGGCGAGGATGCTGATGGTTCCTCCGCACTCGGTTCGAGCGAGAGCGTCGTCGAGCGCACAGCTCAAGGCGGCGCCGAAGCGGTGCCGGTCCACGACCACCTCGGAAAGGACGCCGCGAATCTCAATGCGGGTGTTGATGTCGCGCCGCTCGCACTCGTCGTGTATCGCGCCGACCGCTTCGCTCAATAGCGGGCTGAGCTCAGGCGCCGCCGCATGATTGAGCTGGCTCCTTCCTTCGAGCGCACCAACTCGGCGGGCGAGGCGGCGGCTTCGAAAGTCGAGGTAGCTCAGCTCCTCTGCGGTGAGCCGCGTGATCGGAACCTCTCGAAGCTCGCGCACGCGGCAGCGCACCACGTAGAGGTCGAGGCGAAGTTGCCGGAGCAGCCGTTCCGCCCAGATATCGACGACGGGGGCCTGAAAGACCACATCGAGGTTCTTGCATAGCGGGGCTTCTGCGTTCTGCAGGTCGCTCTGCAACGAATCGATCGTGGCCACGGGGGCAAATCCACTCGTCCGAGGGGTGGCTGTCGGTTCCGGGTGCGGTGGGCTATCGGGCCGATCCGCATCCGTGCGGGGGTCGCCGTGGGTTGGGAAACGGCGCTCTTTCGGTTCGCTCATGCCGACCGGTAGAGCAGCTTCCGTGCCGACTACACGTTGCGGCCGCGGGTCCGGGGTCGCTCTCCTTCTCCAGGGCGGTAGGCGCGGATCGCCCCGCGGGCGCGGAGGGTCCTATCTAGCTGGTTTCGCATGCCTTCCGTCCGTTCGCGGAGCAGCGCGGTAAGTCGTCGATCGGCCTTTTGCACCGCGCGAACTCGGTCGAACAGCTCTCGCCGAGTCTCCGGGTCGAGGCTCGAAGTGTCAGCGTTCTGGATTTGGGTGAGGAGCTTTTGACGCTGGTCGAGAATCGCATCGAGCTTTCGAAGTCGTTCGCTCACCCGGTCCTGCTCGGACGTTTCCGCCTCGGGATCGGCCTCCGCAAGGCGCTCTCGAAGCGCTTCCTCGGTCAGGTTCGCCAGTTGGTTGATCAGCGACAGAACCCCGTCGCCGGGGTTCATGTCGCCGGGGTTCACTCGCCGGCCTTTTGCGCGAGCTCGCTCCAGGCGCCGCGAAGTTCCTGCATGACCTCGATCGCGGGAACGAGCACCGCGGGATCGCTGGTCATCGTGCACTGCGTGATCCGGTACAGCACGAACTCGTAGAGGCGCTCGAGCTCGGCGCAGAGCTCCGGGGCCTGGCTCGTGTCCAACGTCGCCTGGAGTTCGCCGACGATCGCGTGGGCCTTCCCCAGCAGTTCGCCTTTGACCGAGGGCTTGCCGTCTTCGATGGCCTCGACGGCCTGGCGCATGAATCGAATCGAGCCGTCATAGAGCTGGACGACGATCTGGACCGGCGAAGCGGTCTGGACGCGGGTAGTCTTGTACTGGGCGAGCGCAAACGACATCGATTCGATTTATCCCTGTCCGAGAATGGCGTTGAGTTGGTCCCCCTGACTGTTGAGCCGGCTGATCGCCTGCTCCATCGACGTGAACTGCGCTCGGAGCCGCTCCTCGAACTGCTCGACGCGGCGCTCCATGCTGTCGATTTGGTCATCGATTCCCCGGGATCGATCCTCCAGGAGATCGATCTTCGTGCTGAGAATCCCGTCGGAATCGGTGTATTCCTTGATCAGGTCGTCGAACTGAACCATCAGCCCGCTGGTGCCGGCGACCTGATCTTCAACGAAGAGCGAAGCCACCCCTTGGGGGTCCGCGCCGAGGGCGGTTTCGAACTCCGCGTCGTCGAGCTCGATGGTCCCATCGCGGTTGAAGGAGATGCCGATGTCGGAGAGCCGGCTGTAGGAGCCGCTCAGGCCGGTGACTTCGGCTCCAATCTGCGACCGAAGTCGGGTCTGAATGCCGCGGAGCGTGGAGTCGCCGGAGAGCGAATCGCCAAGGCGCGCGGCGCCGGAGAAGGCGAACTCCGCGTTGATCGACGATTGCACCGCATTGTAGGCGTCCACAAACGCCTGGACGTTTTCCTTGATGGCGTCGCCGTCCCGTCTCACGCTGATCGTCGTGGCGCCGGTGGTGGGGGCCTTCAGTTCGAGGTTCGTTCCGACGATCGCATCGCTCACCGAGTTGGTGGGCCGGGTCATCGCAAAGCCGTCGATGCTGAATATCGCATCGGCTGCGGCCACGACTTCGTTGGCAGGATCGTCCAACCCCAAGCTGGTTCCGGTCTCGGTGAAGGTGATGGCGTTCTCGGCGCCGAGAGAGTTCCCGCTGACCTGGAGCCGGTAGTTCGTGCCGTCGTAAAGGACTCCCGCGGTCAGGTCGGCGCCGGAGGCATTGAGTTTGGAGACGATGCCATCGAGGGTGTCATTGGCGTCGATGGTGATGTCGACGGCGGTCGCCGAACCTACCTGCACCGACAGGGTGCCCGTCCCGAAGAGCCCTGCGGTATCTCGCGCGCTGAACGCCTCCGAATAGGTTCGCTCGGCGGTGGCGAGGCTCGTCACCTCGACAGAAAATGACCCGAGGGATGCGTTGCCCGAGGCCGTGGCGGTCACCGCATCCTCGTTCGACGAACTCGCGGTGGAGAGCATGACCGAGTCTCGGTCATCCAGGGCGGTCGCCGCATCCTGAAGTCGGGTCATCAGGGTCTGAATCGACCCGAGGCGTCCGGTGATTCCGTTGAGATCCTGCTGTTGCTGCTGCAGGAGGGTGATCGGGCGACGCTCGAGCTGAACCAGGCCTTCGACGATCGACGCAGTGTCGATTCCGCTCGCAAGTCCAGAGAAGGTAGCGACTGGCTCCACTCCCTCTACATCGGGCGGCGGGCTGGAGTCTTTAGCCCAAAAGCATCGCCGGGGTCGTTTGACCCTTGATACCTTTTCACTTTGGCGGGATCCCTTTGATCGGGGGCCCTGCTGTCTTCGATGCCGGCGTTGCTCTAGCTGCAGAGCAGCTCTAAGCTCAATTCGATGGCGAGGCGCTGATGTTTGAGACGGTCCTCGGAACGGTCCTTGTCCTTCTCGGCATGTCCGGTCCCGTGGCCCTCGGGGTGTGTCGTTGGCTTGGCCGATGGGTCTCCGGGCTTTCCAAGGACCTGCGGAGCACGCGGCCTCCGATCAGTCCGGGAGTGAAGATTTCGGCGCTTCTCACGCCACTCCTCGCGGTGGCGATGGTGGGTGGTTTCTTCCATCCCGCATTCCTCTTTATTGGCGGCACGCTCGCCCTCGGAGTGCTGTGTTATCTCGTCCCTTCATTCTTGGTGTCGCTCGGCCGCGTCTATCGGCGCTACCGGCAGATTCGGCAGATCGAACAGCTCCGCAACGGCAGGACCGCGGCGGACGGCCTCCACCGACTTTATGCGCTCCTGGCCCGCCCCACCGCCAACAATCACGTGTACGCCAAGCGGCTGTGGACGGTGGTCGATCAGCTGACGCGCTCGTTCCACTACGAGGAAGTGATCCAGGTGATCGAGAACGCCGAGCTTCACCGGCTGCGGCCGAGCGGGAAAGCATTGCTGAGCGTGTACGGTGCACTCGCCGCGCTCCACCTTGGGGATCCGGCGGGAGCGCGGGCGTGGCTCGAGGTCAACCGGGGACCGCTCGCTCCCGAATGGGAGCGCTGGCGCACGACCTTGGACGCGCTCTTGAGCGCGAGCGAAGGGAATCCGCGGCGGGCCCGCGAGCTTCTTGCGGCGATCGACGAAGAAGAGTACGCCCTCGAGCGGTCGGTGGCGTCAGCCCATGTGCTCGCTGCCCAGGGCAAAGAAGTCGAGGCTCAAGAAGAGCTTCTTCGTGTTCGGGTGCAGCTGCAGGACGAGGAGCTCGATTCCCTCGAGGTGGCGCGCGGTCCGGCCACCCGACTCGCCAAGTCGATGAAACACGGCGGCGGCTCGCCCTTCCGGTAGGGCGAACGCGGTTACTGGAGGCTTGACCCCCCACGGCAGAGCGCCTCCAATCGCGCCCATGCGCAAGCCAGCCATCGATACCCTCGCGATTCATGCCGGCCAGAGCCCGGACCCGACATCCGGCGCAGTGATGCCCCCGATCATCTTGAGCACCACCTTCGCCCAAGATGGTCCCGGCGCGCATAAAGGCTTTGAGTATTCGCGGACCGATAACCCAACCCGCCGAATGCTCGAGCAATGCCTTGCGGCGATGGAAGGGGGAACCCACGGCCTGGCATTCGCTTCGGGCTGTGCAGCGATGACGACGCTCTTTCAGACCCTTCGGCCGGGCGACCACATCGTCGCGGGCGACGACGTGTACGGGGGTACCTTTCGCATTTTGGATAAGGTGATCGCGCCGCTCGGCATCGAGACCAGCTGGGTCGACCTCACCGATGCGGCGGCGCTCGAGGCGAACCTCCGCCCCGAGACCAAGCTCCTCTTTGTGGAGACGCCCACCAATCCCATGCTCAAGGTTGTCGACATTGCGGCGCTGTCGGCGGTGGCTCGGGCCAAGGGCGTCCGGACCGTGGTCGACAACACCTTCGCGACCCCGTGTCTTCAGCAGCCTCTCTCGCTCGGCGCCGATGTGGTGATCCACAGTACGACGAAGTACATCAACGGACACAGCGACGTGGTGGGCGGCGTTTTGGTGACGAGTGACGAGGCGCTCCACGAGCAGCTTCGGTTTCTCCAGAATGCGGTCGGGGCGGTGCCTTCTCCCATGGACTGCTTTCTCGTCCTCCGAGGGGTGAAGACACTGCCTGTCCGAATCGAGCGCCACGTGAAGTCTGCGACCGCCCTGGCCGGATATCTGAGCGAGCACCCGGCGATCGAGAAGGTCTACTACCCCGGGCTGTCGAGCCATCCCCAGCACGAGTTGGTCCAGCGGCAGATGAAGGGAGCCGGCGGAATCATCTCGATCGTGGTGCGCGGCGGTCTCGAAGGCGCGACCCAACTGCTCCGCGGCGTCGAGATCTTCGTCTGCGCGGAAAGCCTCGGTGGGGTCGAATCGCTCATCGAGCATCCTGCGATCATGACCCACGGGTCGGTTCCCAAAGAGAACCGGGCGAAGCTCGGTATTGTCGATGGCCTGGTGCGTCTTTCGGTGGGCCTCGAGGATGCAAACGACCTGCGCGAAGATCTCGACCGTGCCCTCGCGGGTGTCTGAGGGGCGTTTCGGTTGCGCTCGTATCGCTGGTCTTCCCGAAATTCTTGGGAAAGTCGGATAATTGCCGGCACGGAATTCGATTGGTAGGCTCCGTCCATCCATTTGGAGGAACACGTGAGACCTCTCCTTATCCTTGCTTTGCTCGCCCCGACCCTCGCTGCCTGCGGTGACGACGACACCCCGGTGTTCGCGGACTACTTCTGGCGTGTCCGCTGTGATATCGCCGGCGGGTGTCCTCCCGATATCGTGGATCACGAGATCATTGCGACCAACGGCCAAGAGGGAGCGGCGGTGCAGTGCGATCTCACCAACTTCGGCGACACCTTCAACCTGAACGCGACGGCCACGCAGGGCGATTTTGGTATCGCCATCCGGAACGCCTCGTTCCCCGCGGCGGGTGGGGGAGTGGTCGGTTCGAGCTGCACGGTCACGGTGACCGAGCAAGGGAACTTCTACGAGGGCGGCTGCTCGGCCGCGCCGCCGTCCGGCGAGTGCACGATGGCCCCGGTCGGTGGGGTCGCGCCCAACTGCCCGAGCCCGTGCCAGCTGTCCGTCCAGCGCATGGATGAGGAGATGGGCCCGACGATTCGCGCATCGCTTTTCTGCGCCGGCCTCGGGCTCCGCGCGGACCCGAGCCGCGTGGTCGAGGTCAACCAGCCGGGCGATCCGACGATGCCCGCCCGACTCCGCATCGTGAACTGCCCCGGCTCCTGAGTATCTCGACCGCGCGTGTGGGGGACTGGGTCTTCTCGCGGGCGAGGCTCGAGTGCCAGAGCCTGAGGTGCTGGCGGATCGGTGGGAGTTGCGGATCAAGCCCGGGACGGTCATCGAGTTCCTCTCCTCCTGAGAATCCGCAATACTCTTCGCGTGCGCGCTTCCGCTGGTGTTCTCCTGCTTCTTGGCGTGGGAAGTTTCGGCTGCAGCCTGATTTACCCATTTGATTACGAGGGCGTCGATGGTGGGGTCGATGCAACCGACGACCGGGCGGTGCCCGATGCCCGTCTCGACGCCGACGTGGATGCGGTCGCCGACGCCAGCGTGGCGTGTGACGAGTGCGATGGGCTCTGCCTCGCCGAACGCTGCGTGGGCATCGCGTCCTTCGCGCTCGGGGAGACTCACACCTGCGTTCTTACGACCGACGGGCGAGTGTACTGCATCGGGAGTGGCACCCGAGGTGAGAACGGGAGTTTGCAGGCGAGCTCCTCGTTCATCGAGGTCGAGATTCCTGGAGAGGCTTCCGCGCTCTCGGCAGGAGTCCGGCACAACTGCGCGATTGCCGACGGGGGCGTGTGGTGCTGGGGCCGGGGAAACCAGGGGCAGCTGGGCGATGGCGCGATGGAGCTCAGTGCGACGCCCCGGGCGGTCACGCTTCCAGTCGGTGCGCTGCCTGTGGCTCTCGGTCTGGGGGCCAATCACACCTGCATCCTTCTCGAGGATGCCACGGTCTATTGCGGGGGCTTCGGGGGAGAGGGCCAGCTCGGGCAAGGTCCCAACCGCGACAACCAGCCGACGCCGGTGGAGGTGATGAACCTTCCCGGGCCAGTGACGGCCATCGAAGGTGGCGGGGACAGCACGTGCGCACTGATCGATGGCGCTCCATGGTGCTGGGGAGACAACGACCGAGGCCAGCTCGGCCTTGGGGATCAGATCGACCGTGGAAGTCCTGCGCCGATCGGTGACCTGAGTCGCGTGAGCCAAATCGTGATGGGAAGTCAGCACAGCTGCGCGGTGACCGATGACGGGCGACTCTTTTGCTTTGGCGCGGCGGGACGGGGTCAGATCGGGCACGGGCCCAGCCCCGCCCAAGTCACCACGCCGATGGAGATTCGACGCTTCGGGGCGGACCTCGATCCGTCGGACGTTGCACAGGTAGCGACGAGCAGTCGGCACACCTGCGCTCGCCGTGAGGACGACTCGGTCTGGTGCTGGGGGAGTTTTCTCGACGGGAGGCTGGGTGTCTTAGGAGAGCCCGAAAACACGGCGCTCCCATCTCCCATAGGATTCTCCGCGACCAATATTCGGGCGGGCTACGACCACACCTGTGGCCTAAGCAATGGTCTCTTTTGCTGGGGCTCCGACAGCCATGGCCAGAGCGGCGGCGGTGGGGCCATCGAACGGTCGACTCCATTCGAGCTCGGCGTTCCCGCCGTGCAATCGATGGCGGCGGGAAATGACCACACGTGCTTGGTGGCGGGAGCCGATCCCGGTCGCCGCGAAGTCCTTTGCTTTGGCCGAGGCGGGAGCGGCCAGCTTGGGCGCGGCTCGGCGGAAAGCTCCGCGGTACCGGTCCCGGTGGAAGACGAGGCTGCGCGAGCGGCGCTCGTTGGGGTTGACCAAGTGTCGGCGGGGGCTGGTCACACCTGCGCCCTCGCTGCTCAGAATCTCTACTGCTGGGGAAGCGCAAGCTTCGACCAGCTCGGGCTGGGCCCGATGGTGTCGTCGCTGCGAGCGCGGCGGGTCCTCCAAGGAACGCCGGTCGGCGCGGTCGACATCGGCGGAGACCACAGCTGCGCGATCGGCAACAGTGGGCGTCTGTTGTGTTGGGGGAGAAACACCGAGCACCAGGTCGATCCCACGGCGGCGGACCGCATTTCGACGCCCACCGACATCATCGCGGCAACCTCCGAGGTGGTTGCGCTCTCCGCGGGGACCTGCGCCCGAGGAAACGCAGGCGTTGTGCGCTGCTGGGGCTCGGAGATCATCCTCGGAGGTGGGGGAGACGATACTCTCCCGGGCGAGCCCACGGTGGTGCGGACGATGAGTGGGACGGAGCGGCTCTATGGCAACTTCAGCACGGTCTGCGCGTTGACCGACAGCCTGACTACCGTGTGCTGGGGCCTCAACAGTTCGGGGCAGCTCGGTGTCGGGCTGTCGTCGATTGCGGCGCCGATCCCGGTGAGCTTGCCGGGCTCTGTCGATATCGCGATCGGTCGGGAACACGTCTGCGTGATCCGCGGAGGCGAGGTGCTCTGCGCCGGGGCCAACGAACATGGCCAGCTTGGCGATGGAACCTTCACGTCCCGGGGAACGTTCGAACCGGTCTCCGGCATCTCGGGCGCCACCGCGGTGGTTGCGGGGGGGAGCCACACTTGTGCACTCGCCGAAGGCACCGCGCGATGCTGGGGGTTGAACACGCTCGGGCAGCTCGGCGATCGACGCGCGCTTCTTCGCACGGTTCCAAGCCGCGTCAGTTCCCCCAACTGATCCGCCTTCCGAAGCAGAGCCACGAGGATCTTTGCTGCCGTCGCTCCTCGTGGCTCTCAACGCCATGTTCAGAGACCCCGCCGAAATGGAAGCGTTTCACGCCGGAATGGGGGAGGACGAAGTCCTCCTTTGAGGGGCCAGAGCTCATCTCAACACGCGTTGGGGCCGCTCCGCGGGAGCACGTAGTTCAGGCCTATAGCAGAATACCGTGACTAGTACCCCCGCCCCGAAATTCGTTCCGGGTTCTGTCGAGGAATCGGGTTCGAGGTTGGTGGGCCTGGCGACGAAGGACGGCCCAAAGGCCATTCGAGGAGAGCATCGCGGTCCGGGCTGCCGAGATCGGACCCGAGGGCCG
>JBCCZL010000153.1:0-17656 GCA_039187775.1 Myxococcota bacterium | reverse complement strand
AGTCGGTGGTCGAGCCGAGCCACACGCCGAGGAGCCCAAGATCGAGCTCGAAGGCGTATACGTAGGTCGCACTCAGTCGAATGAAGACCCCGCCGATCGCCATGACTCCCAGGACCGTCTTGGTCGCCCCCGCCCCCCGGAGAGACTCGGAAAGCACCACCGCCACCGCCATGAAGGGCTGCGCGGCGGCCGCGACAAGAAGGCAGGGAACGCCCGCCTCGACGATCGCCGGGTCATCGCTGAACGCACCCAGGAGAAGCCGCGGCGCAAGGAGGAACAAAAGGCCGAACGCGCCGAGGAGCAACACCGCAAGCCCGCTTCCGATCCACCCTGCCCGGCTTGCGCCGGAAGGATCCTTTGAGCCGAGGCACTGGGCAACGATCGCCCCCGCCGCAATGCCCAGGCCATCCGCCGAGAGGAAACTGACCGCTTCGATGCTGATCAGCGCCTGGTTCGACGCCATGGCGAGCGTTCCGAGCGCTCCGACCATCAGCACGTAACCGAAGTAGCCCGCCTGCTGGAGGAGTTTTTCCGCGAAGCTCGGAAGTGCGACCCGAAGCATCCGTCGAAACGCGTCCGTTTCGCCACCCCGGCCACGGATGCTCACCGCGCTGTTTCTTCGGAGAAGCCACGCAAAAAAGAGCAGACACTGAAGGGCGACCGCCATGGCGCTTGCAAGAGCGGCCCCCTCGGCGCCCATGGGAGAAAACCCTGCCTTGCCAAAGATGAGCACGTAGTTCGCGGATACGTTGACCGCGTTCCCCAGTGCGCTGATCGCAAAGGGGGTTCGGGTGTCGCCCGCCGCAGTGAGGCTCGCGCCAGAGATCATTGAGAGCAGAAGAAGCGGCACGGAAGGAAAAATGACCGACAGATATCCGTCGGCGGCCGCCCGTGCCCCGTCGCCTGCCTCGGGGAAAGCGAAGAGAATCGGGCCGATCAATAGGAGCCCGAGCCCTCCGAGCACGAGCCCCGAGCCAAGGCCAAAGAGCAGACTCGCGCGGGTCGCGGCCCCTGCGGTGTCCCGATCTCCCGCCCCCACGGCCCGGCCGACCACGGCCATTGTGCCGGCGACGAACGCGCCAAGAATGCTCACCGAGGCCCAGGTGAGGGGCCCGGAGATCTGCATCGATGCGAGGGCGTCGTCACTGAACCGGCCGAGCATCGCTCGGTCGACGAGAAACACGAGGGTGTGTAGGAGCATCTGGGCGATCGCCGGGATCGCCAACGTCAGAACGCGTCGCAGCAATGGAGTTCAGCGCGGGTCGCGGCCTAAGCTACTCGAAAGGGGCAGAATTACTCGGTTTGGAGATCGGACGGGGTGTCCCGCTCGATGGTCTGCTGCAGGAGATCCTGCATCTGCTGCCGCGCCGCGTCGCCGCCCGTGGTGGTCCGACCGTCGAGGGAGCGAAGGTCGGCGCTCGACAGCACCACCGCGGGCGCGAAGACCGCTTGATGAAACTCCTCCGCGAGGTGCGCCGCAGGATCGATGGGCTCCGGCGGCTCGAGTTCCTCTACCTCCCCTTCCTCTCCTTCCTCGCCTTCGGTGGGCGGAGCGGCCGCTCGGGCCGCGAGTTCCTCTTCGTACGCGGCGAAGGCCTCTTCGTAGCGCTCCTGAAGCGCGCTCGGGCTCACCTGCACGCACTTCAACTGTCCTCCGGTCGCGTCAAGCAGGCAGGCCTGCACCGCTTCGCCCGGCGCATCGGAGATCCGCACCTGAAATCCGGCATCGTCCCGGAAGCGGGGCGACGCTTCGATGAAGTCCCCGGCATCCTCACCGATCGCCCCTCCGCCGGTCACCCGAACCCTCGCGGGAAGCGAAGCGCTCTGGCGTCGGAAGATCCCGCCGTCGTCGCGAAGCGCCTGGGCGTAGAGGTCCATCGCCTGGAGATTTCGACCCGAGCCCTCGGCGGCGAGCGCCGCCACCAGCGCGACCCGAGCGGTCATGAGCTTCTCGTTCGCGGGCAGGCGCTCGAGGGCGCCGAGCGCAAGGTTCAGCGCTTCGGATTCCTTGCCCTGGCGAAGTGCGACCTCCGCCTGAAGCGCGAGAAAGTACGGTTCGGCCGCGGTTGACTCGCCCTCCGCGATCTTGGCCTGGCGAAGCGCCACTGCGAACACACCCGCCCCGAGCACTTCGATGAGATCGCCCAGGAGCCACACCGGGACTGGCTCGATGCCACCGCTCACGTAGGGCCGAAGGGTTCGGCGCAGGCGCTCGTCATCCGAGAGCACACCCCGGATCCGCTCGTCGTCGGCGTAGGTCTCCGGTGTGTCGCCCGTAGACAGAAGCTGTCCCCCAAGGCTCGGGAAGAAGCCCTCCCGCGCCCGCGCCTCCGCGTCTCGCTCGGCCTGGGTGATGCGGATGGATCGGCGAAGGAGCGCATGCGCGCCAAGGGTCTGCTCCGAGGTGATCGTGGTGAGGCCGCGGCGGTCGGGCTGTTGAATCGCTCGGTCCACCGCCCGGAGCGCGAGCTCCGATTCGCCCGCCACAAGCAGAAGGGTCGCAAAGGCCACGTCGGTTTCTGAGCGGGCCTGGTCGCGAAGATAGGCGGGCTGCCGCCGACGCCACCGCTGCATCTCCCGAAGCGCGTTGAGACCGTCGGTCATTCGGCCCTGGTCGGTGTACATCCGCACCAAAAACCGCCACGGGTTCGCCGGGGTGAACTCGAGCCGTCGTCCACCTTCGAGCGCGAGCGTCTCCGCCTGCTCAAAGGACAGCGCGGCCCGAGCGGCAAGCGCGGCGTTGTAAGCGTGCACCGCGAGCGCCCCGCCCTCTTCGCTCGACGCCGCCCGCTCCCGTGCATTTTCGAGCGCCGCGAGGCACGCTTCGAGGTAGGGGCCGCGCGTCCCCGCTTCGCCCTCGATCGCGCAGAGCGACGTCATTCCGCTCGACCGCTGAAAGTCGTCGTTGCGCACCTGGGTGGCGCGGGTCGCAAAATCGCGGGCTTCGTCATAGCGGCCAAGGCGCATGAGCGGCCACGCGTGCTCCGCGAGAAGATCCGGATCGTAGAGGTAGTCGTGATAGCCGAGGACCTGAAGCTGATACTCGTAGAGCTCCATCTCTGCGGCGAGGCCTTGGATCTTGAACAGCACCTCGCGATGAAGGTCCGCCGGTGCGTCGGCGGGCCGCGCCGAGGCGCTCCAGGTCGTTTCGTAGATCTCTCGCGCCTTGCCGAGATGATACATCGCGCGGGCGAGCGAGCCCTCGGCCTCATGAAGGACCGCTCCCATCACGAAGTGACCCATCATCGAGTAGGGATTGGCGTCTAAGATCTCCTCGGCTTTGGTCCGAGCGCTCAGCATCTGCTGATTCAGATAGAGGTCGTAGGCCTCTTCTTCGGCGGGGGTCCGCACCGACGAACCCATGCCCTGCGGGTTTTGCGCCCCTGCGCCAAGGGCTGCCGCGCCGGCGCCCAGCAGCACGACAATAAACCCGAGCGCGGCGCTCACCCGGCGAGAGCGCTTGCGAAAGGCGCTTCTCAGCGGCCGGAGTCGATCTTTGATTCGTTGCGCATTCATGAAGTACTGCTTTCGATCCTGATTTCGACCTTGATTTCGGTCGGGATTTCGGTCTCGGATTTTGATCTTGCTCGCCATCCTGATGTGGATCTCGGGGTGCCTCTCACCGTTGCATCGTGGCGCGCGCCAACCGTTCGAGAGGCTCGGCGCAGCACTCATTGACTAGCGCTCCATCGCTGTCGGCTCCAGGAGCGACTTCGAGCCGGTGCCCAAACACATGATGGGCCAGCCCCTGAATGTCTTCTGCCGTCACGTGGTCCCGCACGCAGGTGAGGGCCCGCGCCTGAAGTGCCGGGATCATCAGGACGAGCGCGCGGGTGGACACGCCTTGGAGAATCCGCGGGTCGTTCCGGGTCCGAGCCGCGATGTCGACCAGGGTCTCTCGGATCTCACCTGCCACGTGGATCGCGTTTTCGACGACCCGGCGTGCGTCGAGAATCTCGGTGCGGGTGACGCGCGGAAGGGTGTCGCCCACCCCCTGCTTGCGCTGCTTGAGGCTCGCCAAGATCTCGAGCTCGGCATCGCGCGAAATGTGGTGCATCCGCACCTTAAACAGGAAGCGGTCGAGCTGGGCGCTCGGCAGCGGGAACGTCCCCTGAAGATCGAGCGGGTTCTGAGTGGCGATCACGAAGAAAAAATCATCGAGTTTTCGCGTTCGGTTATCGACGGTGACCTGCTTTTCGCCCATCGCTTCGAGAAGCGCCGACTGAACCTTCGGCGACGTCCGGTTGATCTCGTCGGCGAGGACCACGTGGGCAAACACCGGCCCCGGCCGAAAGAAAAACCGGTTGGTGTTCGGATCAAAAATCGTCGTCCCGGTCACGTCGGAAGGCAAGAGATCCGGCGTGAACTGAATTCGGCGAATCGTGACGATGTCGTCGTCGGGAAGGTCGTCAATGATCGAGTCGCCGAGCGCCTTGGCGAGCGTGGTCTTGCCCGAGCCGGGATAGTCTTCGAGAAGCACGTGCCCGTCGGCAAGCAGTGCGGTGATCACGAGTTCGATCACATCGTCGCGTCCCCGCACCGCGGCGCGAAGCCGATCCCGAAGTCGGGTGACCACCCCGTAAGCCCCATTGAGGTCTTCGATCCGCGGCGCCTTTTCGTACGTAATGTGTTCGCTCTGCTGGAAGTCAGAATCCATCGTCGTCTCCCCAAACTATTTTGCGTCGAGAAAAGAGACCGGGTGCAGGAGGCCTAGGATTCTCCGCCACAGCTTGGTCTCGGTGCGGATCTCCTTGCGAATGGCCTTGGACAGTTCGCTCCAGTTGGACTTCTTGAACTCGGGCCGGCCGTCGGCGGCAAGCCCCGGAGGTCGAAGCCTCGCGGCCACGTGAAGATCGGTGGCCTTTCGAAAGCTCGGACTCACTTCGCGGACGCGTTCCGCAAACTCCTCGCGCGTCTCCCCGTACTCGCGGCTGAGCCCCACTTCGGCCAGGCGATCGAGGGCTGCGCGGTACGCGACCCGGGCGAGGCCCGTCTGCGCGGCAAACGCCGGACAGGCGCGTCGGTACACCTTGATGCCAAAGAGGGTGAGCAGAATCGCTCCCACCAGAATACCGAGAAGCAAAAACGCATTCTTGGAGAGCCACTGCATGACTACGGACTCTTCTTCGGGCTCGTCTCGGATCTCGTCTTCGGGGTTCGCCGGCTCGTCGCGGGCCATTTCACCGAGCATCCGCTGCAGGTCTTCGTCGAGGGGCTGGCCCGGTTGATCGAGGACGGTCTCTGCGCTGATATCGAGAACGACCCAACCCATGCCGTCGACATAAAGCTCGGGCCACGCGTGCGCGTCCCCGCTCCGAATGAGAATGGACGAGCCTCCCCGCCGATTTTCTTCCGGCACCATGTACCCGGTTCCGATGCGAGCGGGGATCCCGAGTTCGCGCCACAGAAGCGCGGTCGCGTGGGCGAAGTGAACGCAGTAGCCGGTTCGGTTGCCAAAGAGAAAGTCGACGGTCGGGTCGGGCACATTGGCGTGGCGCTCCTGCGTCGAATAGATGAGCTCGCGATCGAGGTAAAGCTTCACCGCGAGGGCCTGCGCAAATGGGTCTTCGCGCATCTCTTCGGGAAGCTCGGTATCGATGATCTCCTGCGCCAGCTCGGCAAAGCGCTCATCCGGATGGGTCACAAGGTAGTGGTCCCGAAGCTCCTCGCTCCACGCTTCGTCTCCGAGGCTTCGGCCGAGCATCTCCCCGTAGTCCGCGGTCTGCGCCAATGATTCGGTGCGATACGCACGGGTGAACCGCTCTGGGTTGGGGTTGGACATCGGCTCGAATCGAACCGGCGCCTCGAGACCGAAGGGATGGTGGTGCTCGACCAGCATCGCGACCCGGGCCCGCACCCGCGTCCGGCCCTCTTCCGGCGGACTCCAGACGTCGGTGTCGCGGGTAGGAAAGGAATCGAGGGTGTCGGGGTCGGCGCCCTCGACCCCTTCCGCGGCCACAAACCGCGTCCCGTTGAACTGGCTCCACGCCTCCTGGCGGAAGTAATAAAGCTCGCCGGGCGGCGAGTAGTCGTTCTCGAGCACGACCACCGCCATCGGCGCCTGCGAGTTGCTCGGGCCCTGGCTGTCCTGAAGGTCCTGCTGCTCCTGAGGCGGCTGCGGAGGGCCATCGCCCGTGCCGTTGTTTGGATTCGAGGGGGGGGTCGAGGGGGGCGTGCTGCTGTCGCCGCCGTCGGATCCGCTTCCCCCATCACCGCCGTCCGCACCGCCCGAGGCTCCACCGTCCCCTCCATCCGCACCGCCCGAGGCGCCGCCATCGCCACCGTCCGCCCCGCTCGACGCGCCCCCATCGCCACCGTCCGCCCCGCTCGAGGCGCCACCGTCGCCGCCGTCCGCGCCGCTCGATGCACCGCCGTCGCCCCCGTCGCCCGCGCTCGCGCCTCCGTCGCCGCCGTCATCGCCACCGGACGCGCCGCCGTCGCCGCTTTCCTGACCCCCGCCGCCCGCTTCCTCGGGAACGCCTCCATCGGGGCCGCCTTGCGAGCCGCCGCCGCCACCGCCATCGGTCTCCCCAGGAAATGGACCGTTCGGAAGGCCCGCATCGATCGTGGGAAGATTCTCTGGCGGCTCGCCTTCTTCTTCGGTGGTGAGGCCGAGGCCGTCTTCCGCTTGGGGCTGCGGTCGACCGACCGCATCCAGGCACGACACGGCAACGATGCCCAGGATCGGAAGAGCGATCAACGACGACACCGTCCGGCCGCCCTTTCCTTCCAGGACGAGAAGCACCGCGAGCACCACCGCGGAGGTCGCGCCAAGCGCGAGGAACACGTCCCCCGGATCGATTCCTTTTTGCCACGCCCAGTCGCTGAGCCAGAGCGGTCGGGCGATCACGCCATCCCGGTGAGCCGCGAACATGGCGGCCACCGCCACCACCACTACGATGAGTTCGAGGGCCATCGCCGAGGGCTTTTGGATGGCCACGGTCCGGAGGATCGCGGTGACCGAAAAGGCGACCGCACCATAGCGGAGCACCCCGGCAAGCTTGAGCGCGGCTCCCGGGCCCAAAAGGGACGGGATGAGTTCCGCGCTCGTCGAAAGCGATGCCGCGCCGAGTGCCATGAGGGCGAGGACCGCGAAGACGCCTACCGATACGGCGAGCCGAAACCGCGATCGGCCGACCAGTTCACCCACGATCACCCCAAGGATCGCGCCGATCACTCCGGAGACGACCGCCGATGTCATCGCCACGCCCCACGAGATTGCGATCACCGCAAAGGACATCGCGACGAGGCGCAGCGGATAGCGCGCGACGCGGACGATCTTGCCGAACGTACCGTCGACAGGAAATCGGACTTCACGGAGCTCGCGCTCGAGGCCGCCGCTTCGGCGCTCCGTCAGCCAGCCTTTGATCCGACGCCCCAACGAAGGTTTCGACGCCGACTTTTTCTTTTTCTCTTCGCTCATGAGGCTGCCGCCCGCTGCGCCTGCGCGGCGAGCGCTCGCTGATGGGCTTCGGTGTAGACCCGTCCGGTGAGCCGGTCGAGGACCGTCACCCGCGCGCGACTCTTTGCGAGACGCTGACAGACCTCAGAAACCTCCTCCGCGCTGCAGCTTCCGATGCCCGTCCGCGGGTCGTAGGCCTTGTCGCGACGGAGGGCCCGTTGGAGGAACGAACCGTCCGCCGGCGGCGCCACCCCATCGGTGCACACCATAAACTCGATCTGGGGAACATTGCCCTGCGCCATCGCGTTGGCGAGCCGGTCGAGCCAAGGGCCGGGTCGTCCCGGAACGAACACGAGGGCACGCCCCATCGAGCCGGGCGTGGCGTTCTTGAGAAAGTCCCGGAGGCCCGCCGCGCCTTCCTCGGCGTCGACTTCGCCGGAGCGCGCAAGCACCTCCAGCGCCGCCGCACCGGTATCGGCCACTGCCTCGGTGCCGTCCGCACCGAGCACCCAGTCCCCTCCGAGCGCGCCGGAGTCCACCGCCACCCTCGCGGCTCCCGCCGCCGGCTCATCGCCCGGGCCCGACACAACGTACGCCACGGTCTGGCGCACCGGGCCGATGGCGCGCTCGGGGGTTCGGACCACCACTTCGCGCGACCGGGCGAACACCTTCCAGAGGATGAAGCGAACCGGGTCCCCGGGTACGTAGTGACGCATGTCGGCGCGCTCCCCCTCCGGCGGACCGTCCGGGTGGGCGATCTGGTCGCCCGCCGACATGCTTCGGATCACGTGCATCTGTTTGAGGTTTCCGATGGCCGGGGTGAATCGGAGCTTTCGCTCTTCACGGCCTCGGAACCGGATGCGGCACACTCCGAACGCGTCGCCCACTTCGAAGCGACGCACGATCTCTTCGCGCATCGCGCGGTACACCGGGGTGACCTCCTCATGCACGCGAAGGCCGTGACGCCTTTGCACGAGGTGCACGGTGGGCGACTCCCAAGCCCAACCCACGCGAACGAAAGGAATGAACCAGGGGCTCGCCACCGCAAAGCCGGTTCGCCGCGGATACCCGCACTCGAGCACGAGCGACTTCTCGTTGGTTTGCTTTCGAAAGCGCCAGTAGAGATAGATGGCCGTCGAAACGCTGAACAGGAGCGACAGGGCGACCATTCCGAGGCCCACGATGCCGACCACGAGAAGCAGGAGATCGATCCGCTCCACTCCGTAGTACACGAGGCTCACCACGCTTCCCGCCGTCACCGCGACCCCGAGGAAGGTGAGCGGAAACAAATCCCGGGCTGTGCCGAGACCACGACGCAGCCGGTTCATCCACGACGGCTTCGTCATCCGTGGGTGGCCTCAGCTTGCGGCCGAGCGTGCAGGGGGGTTGGGAAAGCCATCAAAACAGCGAGCAGCCAGAACGCTTGGGAAAAAATGGGGGTGGCACGGGATTGACGTGGGGGGCCGGCGGCGCCTCGTGACAACTCACGCGCCGAAACACCGTGGGAACGTTGACTGCACGACCACCGTCGTTGTTCACCGACTGAAACTCCTGGAGCGCCGGGTCGATCTGTCCATTGAACTGGTCGAGATTGTACTGGCCTGGCCCTGGGGCTGCCCCACAAAAGGCGTTCTCCGGGCTCCAGCTCGTTCCCCCGAAGTGAATTCGGTGGTCGTCTTGATGAGTTCCTGTGGCCGTCATCATGACCGTCCAGTGGGAGAGCCCCGGCCGACACGCCGGCGGCTCCTCGTCGTCGGGCCCCCCGCTCCACGAGTGCGCCTGGATCGTCCCCGTGAGGGCGTGGTCGTCGCCCGCAACCCGTTGAATGTTCAGTGTAAATATATACCAGTCTCCCCACGTCGGATCGTGCTGGTGACTCTTCCAAACGCCTGCGACAGGGTCGGTGCATTCGGCGGGTGGAGGGAGTCGCGCGCGCTGCTCGGCGATGGTCGCAGGGGCTCGCTGCGGAAAGATCGTGATGCCGATCCCCGCAGCGGCGCACAGCACCAATGCGCGGCGAAACATTCCCGGTTGTCTGCGCATCGAAGCGATGAGTTTCGATCCTCCTCTGCACCCTACCTTACGGTCAACCCCCGACGACGCTGCCTTCTTGGGTCACACCGGTATATACAAAGCACCGAACTGGCATATTCATTCCCTGTCATCCATCGGCGTCAGCGTCGCCCGTCGACCCTAGCTTCCGGCTTCGCGGAGTTTGTTGGCCCGCATCACATTCGTCGCGGCACCAAGGAGCGAGTCGGACAACTTCGGTGTGGCCGAACGCATGGGGTTTCATGAAGGCCGAGGGCAGCGCAGACCGTTCGGTGGACATCGAGACCATCCGCGCCGCTTGATTCGAATTCGGACAGCGTGGCGCCGAGGTGCTACGGTCGATCCGGGAGAAATCGGACCGCGGATGGGACTTGGCGCATTTTTGATCATCGAGCCGGACGCGCACACTGCCGGCGTCCTTGCCACCATGTGTCGAAGACTACGACGCGCTCGGGTGGTCGATAACTCCGCCGCAGCCTTGGAGATCCTCGAAAGACGACGGCCTCTCACCGGCCTCATCACCGAGCAAACCCTTCCGGAGGGCACGGGGCTGGACGTCATTCAAAAGACCCGCTCGCTCTATCCGCTGCTTCCTTGTCTTCTCCTCACCGCAAAGACTCAACCCGAAGTAATCAACCGCGCCTATACGCTGCGTGCTTCGTTCCTCGCCAAACCGGCAAGGCGTCGCCACGTGCGCGGGTTCCTTCGGGAGGCAGTGGCATTCGAGCGCGTGCCCGACACCCGCATCGCCCAGGTGGTGAACACCGTGGTCGAGGCGTGGTCGCTCTCACCCCGCGAGACGGACATTCTCGCGGCCGCCGTCGAAGGAGTTCCTCGGAAACGACTCGCCGATCAGATCGGGACGACCGAAAACACCATCAAGTCCTGCGTGAAGAGCCTTCTTCGAAAGTGTGGGCATCGAAATGTCGAACTTCTGGTGCGCGAGATCATGCATCGCGCACTCGAAGGCAGTGCCGATGGTCCGACCGAAGGCGCGCGTGATTCAGCTCCGTCGATCGGTCCGTTCACCATTCCTCCGCCCGTCGACGAAACCGGCGACGAACGGCCGGTCCGCGAGAGCGGCACCCACGCCAAGACGGGCACCGAAGACCTCACCTGAAAACGTAGCGTCGCGAGCCCGACCCAGGGGGCGCCCTCCCTAAGCGACCGTATTCACGTGACTTTTCTGAAAAAGCGACGCCTCAGGTCACACCTCGGGTCACGGGGTTCCAGGGTTTTCGGGCGGGGAGAGGCCGTCTTGTCGCCGAGCCTGTTCGAGCTGACGAAGCGCGTCTTCGAGCCGCCGCTGGGCTTCCGCCGACACGTCGGTTCCGTTTTCGTCCTGGCCTTCCCGAAGGAGTTCTTGGAGCAGGGCTTCGGTCTTTTGAAGCCGTGCCGAACTCGCGACCGAAGCGGCTCCCGCCTCTCCAACCGCGGCGTCCGCACCGACAACGGTCAGGCCACGTTGCGCGGATTCACGACCCGACTCGGCGAGCGGCGATTCGAGGTTCTGCGGGTCGTCTGGCTCTTTGCCGGCGGACCGGAGCCAAAGCGCTCCTCCGACGAGCAGCGCCACGGCGACCGTCCACCCTGCGATGATCGTTCGACGGTTTGCCCCCGACCGCACGCGTTCTGCCGCTATCGAATCGGCTGAAGGCGGGAGCGAAGAAACTGGACGATCTCGGCCGAGTCTCGTTCCGGGGCGCCGGGAAGCTGCACGAAGTGCGTCGCCAGCTTCTTGTAGCGTCGCATCATCAGGTACACCCACACCTGAAAGAAGTCGATTCCCTCGAACACGATCGCGTCTTGCTCGCCGTAGGTGAGCTTGTTGTCTTCGAACTCGGCCGGATACTCGGACCAGTGACAGCGCGCTTTCACGTGGTGGTGAATGTGATAGCCGTCGTTAAAGCAGCGTCGGTTGTAGCGAGTGTTGATGCAGGTGATGCTGTTCTTGTAGGCGTTGCCCGGATCGGACGCGTCGACAAACGCGTGCTGGCCCCAGTTGCCGCACATCATGAGCACTCGAACCATGACCACCGGAATCACGAACACGACGAGCGTGGCCGCCCAGTTCACGAACATGAGTGCAGTGACGGCGGTCCAGAACCCGAGCTCGCCCACCAACATCCGGCGGAACATCTTCATGTTCTTCTTGCGGTAGTGGTACAGCGCAAGTTCGATGACCGTACCGAAGAAGAATCGACAGAAGTAGCGCACCCAGTGGGTGAACTTGTCTCGTTGGTAGCGAATCGTCGAACTGAGGTCCCCTTCGAGGTTGTTCTCCGGATGGTGCATTCCCATGTGGTGCACGAAGTAGGTCTCGGGGGTCTCTCCGAAGAACGGACCGATCGCCCAAGGGATGATCTGATTCATCCACTTGTACTTCTTCTTGTAGAGCATCCGATGCGAGGTGCAGTGGAGCATCAGAATGAAGCGGTCGAGGAATACCAACGCCCAGACCGCCCAATAGAACGGAGCGAGGTAGAAGACCCAGTCTCCCGCGAAGTAGAGCCCGATGCCGGCAAAGGCCATGAGGGCGCAACCGATCGTGAGCTTCACGAAGGGAACGTCGCGCGGATCGTTCACCAGGGAGATAAAAAACGGGTCCAGAATGCCGTCGTTGCTAGGTGCTCTTGGATCCACGGGGCGCCACTATCCCTTATTTTCCGCGCCGCGCAAACCGAGCGGGGCCAACGCGAACGATCAGCGGGAGGAAACTCTCTCGTCAGGACGGGTGCGTAGGTCGATTTGGAGCATCGAGCAAGGGCTCTGAGAAGCGCTCTCGCTCAAACCCACGAGCGAAACCGGTGAGACACGCGCACCGAATGACGAAGAAATGCCCTGGGGACTGCCACCCGCACCACTGCACTTCGGCCGGTCAGCCGGGTTTCGTCTCCGCAGAGGCTCCCCTCCGCAGAGTCTCTCCTGGTTTTCGGCTAGCAGCCGCAGCCTCGGCTCATGTCCGGATAAAAAGGAGGCGGCTCCTCGATCGCGTGGGGCGCAGGGGGGCTCTGAAAGCAGCTGACCCGGCGGAATACCGTCGGATGATTCACCGCCCTTCCACCATCGTTGTTGACCGACTGGAACTCCTGGAGATCGAAGTCGATACGCCCTGAAAAGTTGTCCAGATTGTAGCCGCCGGGACCGAAGTTGCAGATGATCCGGTCGAGGCGCCACGCGCCCTGACCGCCGAAAAAGATCTGCCCATCTTCGTCGAAGGTGCCGTGGCCATCCATGGAAACCTCCCACTCCGAAAGCCCCGGTCGGCATGGACCCGGCTCTTCCTGTTCTGGTCCGGCGTCCCACGAGTGGTTGTGGATCAGGCCCGATAGCTGCGTGTCGCTGCCCTCAACCCGCTGGATGGTCAGCGTGAAGATCGTCCAATCACGGTAGGTCGTGTCGTACTGATGGCTACGCCAGACCCCCGCCACCGGGTCATCGCACTCCGCCGGCGGAGGAAGTCGTGCCCGCTGTTCCGCGATGGTAGCCGGCGCGACCCGAGGCAACCACGCCATGAAGATCGCCCCACAGGCGATCACTCGAATTAGATATCGGCGGCGGCTGCCTCTGGTGTGACGGTTCCGGCTCACTCGAGAAAGTACTGCAGGATCACCGCGGCGACGATCAGGCCGAAAAGCACGCCCACGAACAGGAGCCCCCCGTTCTCCGACACTCGGCCATCGGGCGACGGAGTAAAGTCACTCGAGGGCGCGTCGGGGGTCGGCGAGCTCTTCTTTGCGGGAGACGCGGCGACCGGTTCGTCACGGTCGTCTTCCTCGTCTTGTTCGTCGGCGGGCTCGTCGGCCGAGGCGGCGCTATCATCTCCGTCCGACTCTGCTTTGTCGACCTCGCTGACGGACGCTGTGTTGTCGGCTGTTTCGTCGATCGCAGCCTCGCCGCCAGCCTTTTCCGCCGCTTCGGCGCCGTCCGATTCCTTCGCGGCCGCGTTCGCCGATTTGGACGCTCCGTCTTCGTCGCGGCTGCTCGATGGCTCGGAGGCCGCCGCGGACGCGGCTTTCGCCGGGCGCTTCTTTTTCGGCTTTTTCTTTTTCCGAGAGGCCATGGACCGCGAGGAATACCGCGAAAGAGCTGCTTTTTCTACCTGCAAGAACCGGGACTACAGCTGTCGCGCAGGCTCCTCTATGTTAGCGCCGTGCCGACGATCGTATCGCCCGAAACCCTCGCCCCACCGCGGGGTTACTCCAACGGAATCACGTATGAAGCGGGCCGGCTGCTCTTCGTCGCCGGACAAATTGGATGGGACCGGGAGATGAACTTCCCGTCGGACGACATGCCCGGCCAGTTCGAGCAGGCGCTTCGCAATGTGCTCGCGGTGGTCACCGAGGCCGGCGGCGCTCCGGAACACATCGCGCGATTCACAATCTACGTGACCGACAAGCCGGCGTACATTCGGGGCGCCAAAGACATCGGCGTTCGCTACCGCGAGCAGATGGGCAAACACTACCCGGCGATGACCCTTGTCGAGGTCAAGTCCCTTCTTGAGGCTCGGGCCCTCGTGGAAATCGAAGCGACGGCGGTGCTTCCGTGAACTCGAAGTCCTTCCGCTATCGAGAAGAGGCCGGTCTCGCCACGATCACCCTCGACCGCCCTGACAAGATCAACGCGCTCACCTTTGAAGTGTATGCCGAGCTTCGAGACACCTTCGTCGCCCTTCGCGACCGGACGAGCGTCCGCGCGGTGCTTCTCGAAGGCGAAGGCCCGCGCGGGTTTTGCAGCGGCGGCGATGTCAACGACATCATCGCTGAGCTCTTTTCCCGTGACATGCGGGGACTCCTCGAGTTCACCCGGATGACCGGAGCGCTCGTGGAGGCCATTCGAACCACTCGCCCGCCGGTCGTGGCGGCGCTCCACAACGTGGTCTGCGGCGCGGGCGCAGTGGTCGCATTGGCCTGCGATCTTCGGATCGCCGCAGAAAACACGCGGATCGCGTTCCTCTTTCCCAAGGTCGGTCTGAGCGGCGCGGATATGGGCGCGGCCTACCTGCTCCCTCGGGTGGTCGGCCTTGGCCGGGCGAGCGAACTCCTTCTCACCGGGGACTTCGTCGACGCCGAACGGTCCCTCGCCATGGGACTCGTCAATCGCGTGGTTTCCATCGACAGCTTTCGCGACGAAGCCCGCACTCTCGCGCAGGCACTCGCCGAGGGACCCGCGTTCGCGCACGCGATGACCAAGCGGATGCTCGAGTACGAAGGGCACGTCGACTTTCGAACCGCGATCGAGGCAGAGGCGCAGGCACAGGCGATCTGCATGCAGCATCCGGACTTCCTCGAGGCCCACGAAGCCTACAAGGCGAAGCGGAAACCCAAGTTCGGATGAACTATCGCTACGAGCCGGCGTTTATCCATCCGGCGATCGCGGACGCTGTCCGACAGCGCGTCGAGAGGAGCGCGGAGGCGATCGAAGGCATCGAAGCCCAACACGCGCCCGGGCCGGCCCTCGTCGCACTGGTTCGCCACTTCGGCTCGACCGGGCTACTCGACCTGGTCGTTTCGCGCCGCGAAGGCGGCGCGTTCCCCGAGGTGTCTTCGCGCGCGCTCTCCGTGGCCCGCGAGTGGCTCGGCTGGCACTCACCGCTCGCGGACCTCGCCTTTGCGATGCAGGGCCTTGGAAGCTACCCCCTCACCCTCGCGGCCTCGCCCCTCCTCCGGGAACGGTGGCTCGCCGAGGTCCGCTCGGGTGAAGCGGTCGCCGCGTTCGCGATCACCGAACCCGGCGCGGGTAGCGACCTTTCGGCCATTTCCGCCACCGCCACTCGCGACGGGGACGACTATCGACTGGATGGCGAAAAGGCCTGGATCTCGAACGCGCCGATCGCCGATTTTTTCTCGATCTTTGTCGGGACCCGCCCCCCGGGAGAGCCCAAGCGACTCACCGCGTTTTTCCTTCCCAAAGATGCTCCCGGCCTTTCGGTGCAGCCCACCGAGGTCCTCGGCGGGCACCCCATCGGCGCGCTCCAACTCGACGGCGTGCGCGTGCCGATGTCGTCGCGCCTCGGAGATGAAGGCGAGGGCATGCGGCTCGCGCTCTCCACGCTCAGCCGCTTTCGCACCACCGTCGGCGCAGCCGCCATCGGCTTCGCGCAGCGCGCCCTCGACGAGAGCGTTCGTCACGTGCGAAACCGGCGGCAGTTCGGGGCGCCCCTCGCAGAGCTCCAGGCGGTCCAGCTTCGCCTCAGCGAGATGGCGGTTGCCGTCGAGACCGGGCGCCTCCTCGTCGGACGCGCCGCCAAGCTCGCCGACGAAGGTGCCGACCGGGCCACCACCGCCCACGCCTCGAGTATGGCGAAGCTCGAAGCCACCGAAGGGGCTCAGCGTGCGATCGACCACGCGGTGCAGCTCCACGGGGGCCTCGGAGTCGCGAGCGCGGGAATCGTCGCCCGACTCTACCAAGAAGTGCGGGCGCTTCGAATCTACGAAGGCACGAGCGACATTCAGAAGATGTTGATCGCCCGAGGACTCCTTCGGGCCGAGTAACGTGGACTGGGACGGGGCACTCCGAGACCGGGCCGGGCCGTTCGCCGAAGCCGCCCGTCGATTTGTGGGCGACGAAGCCTGCCCCAAAGGGACACAGGGCATCGCCTACCTCCGTCGGCGCATCGACCGCTTCTGGGACATCGAGGAACCGAGCGAAGAGCTCGAGGCCACATTTATCGAAGGCGCGGGGTCTCTCCTCAGCCTTCTTCTCCTGGAACGACTCGAGGGACACCACGTCCGCGCGAACGAAACCCATCGGCTTCGGCTGGGGCGCTACGGGATGTTCGATCCGCTTGGAACCATCGAGGCGATCCTTGCGTCCGACGATCCCCACGGCGAGCTTCGTCGATCCCTCCGTCGCGCGGAAGCCGAGGCCCGCGACGATGGACCGGTGTCGCGGGTGTTCGTCGCGCTGGAAACCGCGCTTCGGGAAACGACGTTCCGAATCGCAGCGGTCGAGGGCACCAAAGTACGGTTGAGCGAAGGTCTCGAGGTCGATCTTTCGCGAGCGATCCGCGCGACCGAGGACCAGGGCCCCGCTGCGGTCGCTCAGGCGGTCCACCGGCTTATCGCGGTGCTTCCCGGGGGCGAGGGCTTGGTTTCCGACTTCGCCTCGGTCCGTGACCGGATCCTCCCTCGTCTCGTGTCCAAAACCTTCGCCCAGGATCTCGAGGCACGCCTTTCCACCACCGCACTCGCGCTTCGCCCCCTCGGTACCGACGTCCAGGTCGCGTTCGTCGAGCACGAAACCAGCCGGGCTCGCTACATCAAGGCCTCAGAACTCACCCACTGGGCGCTCGATGAGGACGCGCTCTTCGCTCACGCGGTCACCCGACTGAGCCGAATCGAACGACCTCTCCGCTACGATATCGAAGACGGCATCTTTATGGCCCGAACCGGCGACGGCCTGGACTCCTCCCGCCTTCTCCTTCCCTCGCTTCGGGAGGTGCTCCAAGACGCCCTCGGCGGATCCGCGTTGGTGGCGGTTCCCCACCGCGACACTCTGCTCGCGGCCCGCGAGGCTCACGCCGACGCGCTTTCGAAGTTTGCGGAAGACGCCGCGGCCCGAGCGCCGCACCGGATCAGCACCGAACTCTTCCGCGTCGACGACGAAGGCCTTCGGCCCGTCCGGCTCTAGCAGTTGCTGCTAGTCAGAAAACCACTCGTCGTCGTCCCCGGTCGGAAGGGGACGTACCACGCTGTATCCCGGCCGCGGAGCCGAGGCGAAGGCGCTTGGATCGAGAGGCTCGGCGCCCGCATTTCGCTGCTCGCCATTGTTCACAAAGGCATCGAGCTCGTTCGCAAGGAGCTCGAACGAGGTAAGAGGCTTGTGTTCTTCGCGGTTGCCCGCGAGATGAAGACCGACGAGAAGCGACACATCCTTACTGCTCACGTCTGGGTCGATCCGCTGGAGGATTCGGTCGATCTCGTTGGCCAGCGAGTCCGCGTCCTGAAGGCGTCGGTTCGGGTTTCGCTCGAGACACTGAGCGAGGAGCGCATCGACTTCCGGCGGAACGGAATTGTTGAACGTTGACGCCGGTTCGATCGGTAGTCGAACCACATTCTGCACGGTTTCCGCGTCGTCCTTGCCCTGGAAGAGCCGGCGTCCGCTGAGCGCCTCCCAGAGAATGATACCGGCGCCAAACACATCGATCCGTCGGTCCGCCGGCTGGCTGACGATCACCTCTGGCGCGAGGTAGCCGAGCTT